>DATKSO010000001.1:0-7315 GCA_035531635.1 Acidimicrobiales bacterium
CGGTTGCCGACGTCGCCTCGAACGCCCACCATGATCTTGTCGGGTTCGTTGAAGACGTAGTTCATGAGGGACTCAGTCCCTTCAGCGATCCGGTGTTGTTGACGCAGAGCACGATGGGCGTCGAGTCGGTGAAGGTGATGGCACTCAACGAGCACGGCGAGATCACCGTGCGTTGGAAGAGGTCGAGGGGCACCCCTTGGGCGTACGTGACCGCCGCCTTGATGGGATCGGCGTGCGAGACGACCACGATGGTGCGATTTCGGTGACGCGTGGCGAGTCGCTCCAGCGACGACCAGATCCGCTGTTGCATCTCGCTGAACGACTCTCCCTCGGGGAATCGGAAAGTACTCGGCGCGTTCTGTACGGCTCGCCACTCGACGCGACGACTCAACGTGGCGAGCTTCTTCCCCGTCCAGTCGCCGAAGTCGCATTCGAGGAGACCTCGGTCAATCAGCGGACGTAGACGAAGAGCCTTGGCGATAGGACGAGCGGTCTCCTTCGCGCGCTCGAGCGGTGAGGTGAAGATCGCCGCTGGCGTGCGGGGCATCTCCTTGATTCGCTCGGCGAGTTCGCTCGCCTGGGCGAGCCCCTTCTCGGACAGATGCAGTCCCGGTGCTCGTCCCGGCAGGATCGATCCCGTCGTCGCGGTCGTGCCGTGGCGCACGAGGAGCACGGTCGTGAAGGTCGGTCGAGTGGTCACGGAGTCGTCGCCTAGCCCGGGGTGACGGGTAGGCGGCGGGGACCGGGCACGGCCGTTTCGGGCCACCGCTTGCGCGACACCCTCGCGAGCTTGTGCAACAGCGCGACGGCACCGGGGTCGTCGTCACCCGGACGAGTTTCGATGAGGCCCTTGTCTTTCATGGTGCTCAAGAGTTCGCGTCCGAGGTCGGTGCGTACGATGACGAGCGTCCAGTCGCCGAAGGCACCGATGCCGCCCGTCGAAAGGTCGGCGTGCTCGGCGGCGAAGTCAGGGCAGTGCGTGCAGCCCTCACGGGTGTAGGCGTGGGCCTCTTTCAAGGGGATTTCGTAAAAGCCGCCGTCCTTGGTCCAGAGTTGGAAGACGCCCTTGATGTTCATCTTGGTGATGTCGGCCCGCTTGATGTCGTACTTCGCCTCGAAGAGTTCCTCGAAGATGGAGTCGTCGAAGGTCTTGGAGCACAGCAGTCCGATGGTCAGACTCAGTCGTCGCGCGACTTTGCCAGCCTTGCGCGCTTGCATCGCGCCGGGCGCGGAGGCCATGCACCCCATGCCCACCAGCGCGATGCGTTCGGCGCCTCCCTCGACGGCCCGTTCGTACGCGAGGAGGTTGGCGCTGTAGGTGTAGCGCGACTTGGCCGTGGCGAGCACGTCCTCTCTGGTGCGCGCGACCACGGGCTCCGCTCGCCACGTCGAACCGTCGCCTTCGAGCCCGCTCACGAGCGCGGCGTCGACGACGTCGTTCTCCAGGGCGTAGATCAACAACGCTGAGACGAAACCACCGTCCTGACCGTTCTCGACGAGTGACTCGTCCGTGGCGCGAGCGAGTAACACGTCGCCGACACCCCAGACCTCGTCGTCGGTGCGCTCGCGCGCGAAGCGTTGGACGTCGATCTCACTCTCCCAGTTGCGAAAGCGCGGACAGGCCCTCGTGCACATCGTGCAGCCCTTCTGTCCGTGGGTGCAGTCGTCGGGCCCACCGTCGAGGTCGAGGTGAAAGGGCTTGTAGACGCCGTTGTCGGTCTCGTAGTCGAGCACCGGGTGTGGACAGGCGATCACGCACGCGGCGCAACCCGTGCAGAGCCCCGAGGTGACCACTTCGCTAAAGAGTTCTCGCCACTGCGGTTTGTCCACGGCCACGCAACAACCTTAACTTGACAGGTTCAAACGACGTCCGCCGGTACGCTTCGACACGTGCCCGAAATCCTCGAAGTGGAGTCGTATCGCCAACTGGCGAGTCGCGTCGTAGGTTCAACCATCACGCGCGGCTGGGCCGACGCCTATCTCGCGAAGAAACTTCACTCACCGGCGTCGTGGGCGCGCTCGGTGAAGAATCTGACCGTGACCGGCACCTCGCGGAGGGGAAAGCTGCTGCTCCTTGAAACGAACGGGCCGACGCTCGGCGTGCGTTTCGGTATGACGGGCGTTCTCTTGCTCGACGGTGAGGCCGGCATCGAAGGGCTCTTCTACGGGCCGCACCAGTTTCAATCGAAGTGGTTGCGCGGTGGACTCGAGCTCGACGATGGTCGCAAACTCGTCGTGCACGACCCACGGCGCCTGGCTCGCTTCGAGATCAGTCCCGACCTCGCGCAACTCGGGCCCGACGCCTTGACGCTGACGAGAAGGGAGTTCGATCAACTCCTACGCGTCGATCGCGGTGAGGGCCCGGCGATCAAGGCGCGCCTGCTCGACCAGTCGCGCGTCGCGGGGGTCGGCAACCTTCTCGGCGACGAGATCTTGTTCCGCGCGGGCATCGATCCACGCACGCCCGCGGGGACGCTCGGCACTGACGAGCGAGACCGTCTCTTCAAGGCCTTTCGCCAGACGATGAAGTCGTTGCAACGTCGAGGCGGATCGCACCTCGGTGATCACATGGAGGCGCGATTCCCCGGAGGGCTGTGTCCGAACGACGGCGGAACCATGGTGTTGGCCACCATCGGCGGACGAACGACCTACTGGTGTTCCAGCCACCAGCGCTAGCGCTGTCGTAAGTCCGGCTCAAAGTCGATAAGAATAGGTCGATGCAATCCTTCGTACAGAATTATGGCTACTGGGCCCTGCTCTTGTTGTCGATCGCCGAGTCGGCGTGCGTCCCCATTCCCTCCGAGGTCACCTTCGTCGTGGCGGGGGCGCTCTGCACGACGGCCGTCACGGGCCACGTTCAGTTCTCGCTGTGGGCCGTCATCGTCATCGGTACCGTGGGCTCCGTTATTGGTTCCCAGATCGCCTACGAAGTCGGTCGAAGCGCTGGGCGCACGGTGGTCGATCGCTGGGGGAAGTGGATACTCCTCAGCCACAAGGATCTCGACACGTCGGAGCGGTGGTTCGCCAAGTACGGAGCCGCGACGGTCTTGATCGGTCGGGTGCTCCCCGTGGTGCGCAGTGTCATCTCCGTACCCGCCGGCATCGCGGAGATGAAGCGCGGACCGTTCGTCGCCTTGACGGCCCTCGGCTCAGCCGCCTGGGTCGCACTCTTGAGCGGGCTCGGCTACGCGGCGGGCAAGAACTGGCACCGGGTCTCGAAGGACTTCCACACCGCGCAGACGCCGACCATCGCCGTCATCGTCGTGTTGGTCGTGGTGGCGATCGTGTTGCGCGTGCGCTCGACGCGTCGCGCCGACGCGCGCTAGTCCCGTAACGCCGCGAGGACCCTGGCGGCGTGACCGTCCGCGCGAACGCCGTAGAAGGCGTGCTCGATGACGCCGGTGGGCCCGATGACGAACGTCGAGCGGATGACGCCCATGATCTTCTTGCCGTAGTTCATCTTCTCGCCGTAGGCTCCGTACTTCGCCATGACGGTCTTCTCGGGATCGCTGAGAAGTGAGAAGTTGAGTCCGTACTTCTTCTTGAAGGCGACGTGCTTCTCCGCGCCGTCGGGTGACACGCCAAAGACGAGCACCCCCAGCGACGTGAAGGCCGCGAATTCGTCGTTGAACTGACAGGCCTCGGTGGTGCATCCGGGGGTGTCGTCGGCCGGGTAGAAGTAGAGCACGAGGCGATTACCGAGGTAGTCCTTCAGCGAGACCTTCTCGCCGTGCTCGTCCTTCAACGTGAAGCCCGGGGCCTTGTCGCCCACTTCGAGTCGCGCCACGGTTCTCCTGTCGATTGATGAGCTGATCTCTCACGTAGACTAGAGGGGAGCTCGAAGAAAGAGCTCGGGCCCACTTCTTACGTACGCCGGTTACGGGTCCAGCCGAGAAACGACCCGTGATTCACGTGAGCAGTGAAACTGTGGAGACCGCCACCCGTGGCGAAGACTCCTACGCAACCAACAAGACCTTCGAAGAACTTCACGTATCGCCCAAGCTCGTGGCGGTCTTGACCGCCCAGGGGATCCACACGGCCTTCCCGATTCAGGCCATGACGATCTCCGACGCCCTCGCCGGACGAGACGTCTGTGGCAAGGCGAAGACCGGTTCGGGCAAGACCCTCGGCTTCGGTCTGCCGATGCTCCAGCGCCTCGCGGCCGATCCGACCCTCGGCGTCGGGGCCGGACAGCCGGCGAGACCACGCGGACTGGTGTTGTTGCCCACGCGCGAACTCGCGGTCCAGGTCTACGAAGTCCTTCGCCCGCTCGGCGCGGCGCTCGGACTGCACGTCGCGGCCGTCTACGGTGGCGCGGACATCGAGCGCCAGATCAAGGCACTACGAAAGGGCTGCGACGTCATCATCGCCACGCCGGGACGACTCATCGACCTCGGCGACCGCGGCGAGGTCAACGTCGAGAGTCTTGACGTCCTCGTCCTCGATGAAGCGGACCGCATGGCCGACATGGGCTTCATGCCCCAGGTGGAGTGGGTGCTGCGTCGGATCGCGACGCGTCCGCACCAGACCCTGCTCTTTTCCGCGACGCTCGACGGCGCGATCGACCGACTGGTCAAGCGCTACCTCACCGATCCCGTCTTTCACGAGGTGATGAGCGACACCCAGACGGTCTCGCGAATGGTCCATCACTTCTTGCAAGTCCATCAGATGGACCGCGTGAAGGTGGCCGCCACTATCTGTAAGTCGTTCGACAAGACGATCATCTTCTGTCGCACCAAGCGCGGCGCCGACCGACTCGTCGAGCAGTTACAAAAAGAGGGCGTCAACGCCGCGGCCATTCACGGTGACCTTCGTCAGAGCCAACGCGAGAAGGCGCTGGCGGACTTTCAGGCGGAGAAACTGCCCGTGCTCGTCGCGACCGACGTCGCCGCGCGCGGTCTTCACATTGACGGCGTCGACTGCGTGATGCACTTCGACCCACCCGAAGATCAAAAGGCCTACCTGCACCGGTCGGGCCGCACGGCGCGCGCGGGCTCCACCGGCGTCGTCGTGTCGCTGCTGCTCTGGAATCAAGCGATCGACGCGGAGGTCATTATGCGCCGACTGAATCTGAAGCGTCCGATCATCGAGATCTTCTCAAACGACCCCCACCTGAAGGACCTCGCCAACTGGGACCCCACGAGCAAAGAGTCCGTTTCCTGAGACGTTGAACCCTCCCGCCGGGGACGATTTTCGCCTGGAGGGTGCCCGAAAAGTGGCCGCAACGATGAAAGACTCTGTTGTATGGGCAAAAAGCGGTTACCCGTCTATTCATACGACAAGTCGATTAAGCGGGCACTCGTGGTCGTAGCTCACCCCGACGACGTGGATTTCGGCACGGCGGGCACGGTTGCGTACCTGACGAATCGGGGCGTTGACGTCGCGTACTGTCTCGTCACGTCGGGCGACGCCGGAGGCGACGACTCATCCGACACGCGTGAAGACCGTATTGCGATTCGAGAGGCCGAACAGACGGAAGCCGCCAAAGAAGTTGGTGTGACGAATCTCACGTTCCTGCACTGGCCCGACGGCCGTGTCGAGACGACCATGGCGCTTCGCCGCGAGATCGCGCGCGTTATCCGCACGCACCGACCGAACCTCGTCATCACGCAGAGTCCCGAACGCAACTACGAACGAATCTTCTCGAGCCACCCCGATCACATGGCGACCGGTGAGGCGACGTTGCGGGCGGTGTACCCCGACGCGCGCAATCCTCACGCCTTCCCCGAACTCGTTCGCGAGGGTTTCAAGCCCTACACCGTGGACGAAGTGTGGCTCGGCGGCGTCGATCCCACGATGGTCGTCGACATCACGAAGACCTTCGATCAAAAGTACGCGGCGTTGAGTAAGCACGTCAGTCAAGTCGGCCACCGCAAGGGTTTGAAGAAGATGTTGAAGTCGTGGTCGAGAAGGACGGCGAAGCGCGCCGGCATGAAGAAGGGCAAGCTCGCCGAGGGTTTCAAGGTCGTCGCAACCAACTAGCCGCCGCGTTACCCCGCCGTAGTGTGTGTTGATGGTCCAACCGGTGTCACGGAGCACGAAAGTTCGCACGCCCGTAGGTCTGCGTGAACCGGTTCACGGCCTGACCAACACGTTCCGAGGTGTTACCCGCGAGAACGTCTCCGGTCAGCTCCTCGCCGGCGTCACGCTCCTCGCCATCGCGGTCCCCGAGCAACTCGCCACGTCGCGCCTCGCGGGTGTACCCGCGTTCATCGCGATGATCGCCTTCATCACCGCGACACTCGCCTTCGTCTTCTTTGGCTCGAACCCCATCATGTCAGTCGGGGCCGATTCGACCATCGCGCCCCTCTTCGCCGTGGTGCTCTTGCGACTAGCGCCGCCGTCGACGACCCTCTACTTCGAACTCGTCGCGGTCACGGCGGTCGTCACGGGACTCGTCGTGTTGGGTGTCGGACTACTGCGACTGGGGTGGATCGCCGACTTCCTCTCGCTGCCCATCGTGACGGGCTTCCTTGGGGGCATCGGCGTCATCATCATCGTGCACCAACTGCCGAGCGCGTTGGGCGTCTCCTCGAGCGGCACATCCGTGTACCAACGACTGAGCGCTCTCTCGCATCTTCTCAATCACGTCAGCGCGTGGTCGGTGGCGCTCGCGCTCGGGACGTTCGTCGTGTTGTTGGTGGGAGAGAAGCTCAGCGCCCGATTGCCTTGGGCGCTCGGCGCGATAGGCGTGGCGACGATCCTCTCGGTGACGCTGTCCCTTGGTCGCCACGGTGTCCGTGAACTCGGTGCGGTGAGCGCGGGCCTACCTTCGTGGCGACTGCATTGGTTGACGGCGAGTCAGTGGGGTGTCGTCCTCACGACGGTGGTGACGTTGGTGATCGTTATCCTCAGTCAAACGTCCGCGACGACGCGAACGTCGTCGGACGACCTCGGCGTCGGGTCGGACATCAGTCGTGACTTCGTCGGCGTCGGCCTGGCGAACGTGGCGGCCGGACTCGTCGGGGCGTTTCCGGTCAACGCGTCACCGGCTCGAACGACGGTGGCACGAGTCGCTGGCGGACGTACGAAGCTCGTGGGCCTGACCGCGGCGATACTGGCGATCGCCCTCTCGCCGCTCGCGCACTACGCGCACTCGATTCCGCTCGCGGCACTCGCCGGTGTCTTGTTCTTCGTCGCCGCGCGACTCATCAAGATCACCCAACTGGTCAAGATCTGGCGGGTGAGCCGGGTTGAGTTTCTCTTCGCCGTGATCTCCGCCCTCGGGGTCATCTTGATCGGTGTCGAACAGGGTCTCGCGGTCGCGGTAGGGCTCGCGATTCTCGATCAGACCTGGCGCTCGGCGCGTCCGCAC
>DATKSO010000002.1:0-13586 GCA_035531635.1 Acidimicrobiales bacterium
TGAACCGGTGTCCGAGACGTGCGCCTGAAAGTCCTTAATAATCTCCTGCTTCTCAGTCATAACGTGTTTGCCTTATTGAGTCGGGGGTCCCGTTGCGAGCCGCCAACGAGACGACCCACACGATCAGCGTCGCTGACCGAGTCTCTATCCTAGCAGTTGAGCGTCGTGGGTTGAATCTCTCTCAAAGATCTGAAGGGTTTTGGCAACGTCGAGGCCGATCTGGTGCGTGAGCGCCTCCACGTTCTCGAAGGTCAACTGCGCGCGCAGACGCTCCAAAAACACCACGTCTATCTCCCTATCGTAGAGATCGCCCTCGTAGCCCGCGACGTGCACCTCGACGAGGAGATCGCCATCCTCGTAGAACTGTTGGCGCGTCCCGATCGAGATTGCCGCCGGCCACCACGCACCGTCGAGCCGTGTCGCCCCGGCGTAGACGCCTTCGCTGGGCAGCGCTTGATGCGTCGCCAACGTGAGATTCGCCGTCGGGAAGCCGAGCGCCTCGCCGCGCTGGTCCCCGTGACCTACCCTGCCTCGCAGCACGAAGTGGTGACCGAGGACGCTCTGCGCGTAAGGGAGGTCTCCGTCCACCAAGGCGCTGCGCACCGACGAGGAGCTCCAACGTTCGTCACCGCCGTAGAGCGGCGCGGGCGTCACGTCGAAGCCGAGTTCGGCGCCCACCTCGCGTAAGACCGCCACCGTCCCTTCGCGGTTACGGCCGAAGTGAAAGTCCTCACCCACGACCACGCAGCGCGCGCGCAACTCTCCGACCAACACGCGCTCGATGAAGTGACGCGCCGATTCGCGCTTGAGCTCCTCGTTGAACGTTATGACGCGCACTTGATCTACTCCGAGGGCCTCGAGTCCTTCGAGCCGCTGGTCCAGCGACGCCAGGAGTCGCGGTGCCTTCAGCGGGGCGAGCACCATCGCCGGCGAGGGATCGAACGTCACGACGGTGGAGCGCGCGTCGTACTGGCGAGCGAGGGCGATGAGTTGAGCGATCACGGCCTGATGACCACGGTGCAGTCCGTCAAAGACGCCGATCGTGACGACGCTCGGTTCGCTCGACCCTGGCGCCGACTCGCCATCGCGAAGGACAATCATGCCAGCAACCTACCCGCGCTCGACGGTTTCTTCGTCGGGTAACACGACCGCCGGCTGCCACGATTCGCCCCGTCGTCGAAGCACCGCGACGAGGGAACCGGCCCCCGTGACGGCCGCGATCTCGTCGTCGTCCGGTGCGTCGAGCGAGACTCGCTGGCCCATGCGAAGGCAACGCTCTTCGTCCCGAGAGACGACGACTTTCGAAAGTTCGGTGACGAACGCGAGCGGCGGCTGCAGGACCGTGGCGTCCTCACGACGACGTTCGTCGAGTTCATCGAGCGTCAAGGCTTGGTTGACGTGGTGGTCACCACTCGAGAGTCGGCGTAGGACACTCAAGTGGCCGATCGTGCCGAGGTGTTCGGCGAGGTCACTCAAGAGCACGCGCACGTAGGTGCCCACGGAACACGTCACGTCGAAGCTCCACTCGTTCGCCGCGCTCGTGGTAGCGAGGGTGAAGGACGAAACTGAGATGCTGCGCGCTTCACGCTCCACGACGACGCCCGCGCGCGCGAGGGCGTGCAGTCGCTGGCCCTTCACTTTTATCGCCGACACCATCGGAGGGATCTGCGACTGGACGCCGAGCATGGCACGCGCCGCGGCGTTCACGAGGTCACTCGTCAGGACCGGCACGTCGTGGCGTTCGACGACGACGCCGTCGGCGTCGAGTGAGTCGGTGCTGACGCCAAACGTCACGACGCCCTCGTAGCGCTTGACCTCGCTCTGCGCGAAGCGCAGGAGCCGCGTCGAAGGTCCGACGGCAAGCACCAAGAGTCCGGTGGCCATCGGATCGAGCGTGCCGGCGTGCCCCACCCGACGTTCATCCATCGCGAGACGCACGCGAGCGACGACGTCGTGACTCGTCACTCCACGCGGCTTGTCGATTAAGAGAAGACCGTTACTCGTCGACATGGTGCTGGCGCCGCAACAGTTCCTCGACGGCGGCCCCACTCGCCACCGCTGGGTCGGCCATGAACGAGAGCTTGGGTGTGCGTTTCAGTCGCGTCTGCGCGTTGACCGCGCCCTGGATCTGGCCGCGGCGCTCCTCGAGGGCGGCCTTGGCCGCCTCGCTGAGCGCGTGGAAGTAGACCATGGCTTGGGCCATGTCGGGTGACGTGTTCACGCCCGTCACGGTGAGGAACCCCAGTCGTTCGTCAACGTCTGATATCCGCACGAGCTCCTCGGAGATCACCTCGCGAAGTATCTGATTCACCCGCGCCGTGCGGGGGTAGGGGCGCTGCGAACCTGAGGAGTGGGCCATGAGTTAGGCCGTGCGCGGAATCTCGCGCTCTTCGAACGTTTCGATGACGTCACCGGGCTTCAGGTCCTGATAGTCCGACAGTCCAACACCACACTCGAAGCCCGCGGGCACTTCGCGCGCGTCGTCCTTGAAGCGACGAAGTGACGTGACGGTGCCCTTCCAAATGATGGTCCCCTCACGCAGGAACCGAACTTTCGAGCCGCGAGTGATGACGCCGTCGCGCACGAAGCATCCGGCGATCGCTCCGACACGCGGAATACGAAAGACCTCTCGGACTTCGGCCTCGCCCGTAACGATCTCTTCGTAGACCGGCGTGAGAAGCCCCAGCATCGCGGCCTCGATCTCCTCGATCAACTTGTAGATGATTTCGTAGGTGCGGATCTGCACGCCTTCACTGACGGCGAGCTCACGACTGCGTTTGTCGGGTCGAACGTTGAAGCCGATGATCGTGGCGTTGGACGCTTTAGCCCACTGCACGTCGCTCTCACTGATCCCGCCCACCCCACGGTGCACGATGACGAGTTTGACGTCGTCACGTTCAAGCTTCTTCAGCGACTCGGTGCAGGCTTCTAGCGATCCCTGGACGTCGGCCTTCAAGACGATGTTGAGCGTCGCGGTCTCGCCGCGCTGGATCTGCTCGAAGAGGTCCTCGAGTCGAGCACCGCTCGAGGACGCCACGGGCTGTTGACCCACGAGTCGCGAACGCTGCGCTCGGGCTTCGGCGAGGGAACGCGCGTGCGCCAAGTCGCGCGCGACGCGCATCTCGTCGCCCGCGAAGGGCGGCTCACTGAAGCCAAGGATCTGTACCGGCGTCGACGGTCCGGCCGATTTGATCTGCTTGCCTTGATCGTTGATGAGCGCCTTGACCTTGCCGTAGGCCGGTCCAGCAACGACGGGGTCACCGACGCGCAGCAGGCCCTTTTGCACGATGACCGTCGCGACGGGGCCGCGACCGACTTCGAGGTTGGCTTCGAGCACGGTCCCGACCGCGCGACCAGACGGAGGCGCCGCGAGTTCGCCAATCTCGGCCACGAGCAGGACCTGCTCGAGCAGGTCGTCGATGCCCGTTCCTTGCAGGGCGGAGATCTCGACGACGATGGTGTCGCCACCCCACTTCTCTGGGACGAGCGCGTGCTCGGCGAGCTGCTGCAGCACGCGATCGGGGTTCGCGTCGGGCCGGTCCATCTTGTTGATGGCGACGATGATCGGTACGTTGGCACCCTTGGCGTGGTTGATCGCCTCGACGGTCTGGGGCATGACGCCGTCGTCGGCCGCGACGACCAAGATGACCACGTCGGTGACCTTGGCGCCACGGGCTCGCATGGCGGTGAAGGCTTCGTGACCCGGCGTGTCGATAAAGGTGATCGACTTACCGTGCCAGGTCACCTGGTACGCGCCAATGTGTTGCGTGATACCGCCGGCTTCTCCGGCGACGACGTTGGCTTTACGGATCTTGTCGAGCAACAGCGTCTTGCCGTGGTCGACGTGACCCATCACGGTGACGACGGGCGGACGCGGCGCATCGGGGACGATGACGTCGTCTTCCACTTCGTCGAAGAACTTCGCGAGAAGTTCCGCTTCCTTTTGCTCACCGGGATCGACGAGGTGGATCTCGGCCCCGACTTCCGCGGCGTAGAGCTCGATCATGTCGTCAGAGAGACTTTGAACTGCGCTGACGATTTCGCCCTGCAGGAACAAGAACCGGATGATATCCGCGGCACTGCGGTTCAGCTTCGGTCCGACGTCCTTCGCCGTGGAGCCGCGCTCAATGATGATCTCGCCGTCGGGCACTGGCGCACTACTGGGCTGCCAGGTCGTCATCTGCGTGGGTTCGAGCTCCTCGACGTTGCGTCGACGGCGGCGGGTGACCTTGCGCTGTGATCCGCGAGGACCACCACCACCGCGCGCGGGGCCACCGCTGCGACTCGCGCCCGCGGGGGCGCCGCCGGTGGGCGCGCCGGGACGGGTCGCGCTAAAGCCGCCTCCGGGACGAGACGGTCCGCCGGTGCGAGGCGCGCCCGTGCTCGGACGAGCGCTCATGGGGCGCGGGCCACTCGAGGGCCCACCGCGATTGGTGGCGCTCGGCAGCGGCCGACGCATGCCGGGCGGTGGCGGAATGGGGCGGCCGGTCGAACTTAACGGGCGCCCGGGCGGTGGCGGAATCGGGCGGCCGGTCGAACTCAAGGGAGGACGATTCTGGCCTTCCCCGTCGCCAGCACCACCGCGTTGTGTGGGTCGGATCGTCGTTGGCCCGTCGGGCGAGACACTCCGGCTCGGCGCGGGCTTCGGTGGCACGGCTCGAGATCGAACGACCTTGGGCGCACTCTCTTCGGGCGCGACCGGCGCGGGCGCAGAAGCGACTGACGCCTCGGCGTTCACGTCGGACGTCGTTGACGCGGGCACGGGCGCGGGCTGCGTGACGCGAGAGACGCGCGTCGGCTCCGCGGGCGCGGCGGTCACTTCTTCGCTCGGCGCCGCTGCTTTGGTGGCCTTGGTGGCCTTGGTGGCCTTCGTGGCCTTCTCAGCCTTGTCCGCCTTCGGGACGTCAGCGGGTACTTCACGGCGCAGTCCGTCCGCGTCGGCACGCCGACGAATGCGGTCAGCCTGAGCGTCTTCGATCGACGCCGATGGGCTCGAAGCGCCGATTCCTAGTTTTTGGGCGAGTGCGAGTAACTCTTTACTCGTCAGACCGAGCTCTTTTGAGAGCTCGTGCACTCGAATTTTCTTTGGCGCCAAAACGTTCCCTTACTTCGCGCGCCCGCACGTTCGGCGGACACAGTTTCCTATTCTTTCACAACTACGGGCTTTTCTTGGTCGCAAGACCTCGAAGTGCCGCCACGTCGCTTTCGAGCACCGTGGTTCTCAGTGCTCGAGCGACGTGGGTAACTCGTAATCCTTGTTCGCAAGGTTGGCCGTCACACCACCACACGCCGCGTCCGACGCCACGCCCGAGATACCACGTTCCGCGGGCATCTCTGCCCGCGCGAGTCATCTCGGTGTCGTCCCGACGGGTCCGACATACGACGCACGTCCGCTTCGGTGCTATGCCTCGCCCTCCGAAATCGCTTCCACAATGACGACCTCTTCGACGTCGCCCTCGGCGGTGGTGATGACGTCGTCGACCACGACCGCCTCCACCTCACCGCTCTCGTTGGTCACGGCGGCGACGGTCTCGTCGACCACCACGTCACCTTCGGTCCACACCTCTTCGACGACTTCGTCGTTGGTCTCGTTCTCGGATCGGATGTCGATGCGCCAACCGGTGAGTCGAGCGGCCAATCGCGCGTTCTGTCCTTCTTTGCCGATCGCCAACGAGAGCTGCTGGTCGTGCACGATGACCGTGGCGATGCCCTCTTCCTCGTCGAGGCGAACCTCGCGCACTCGCGCGGGCTGCAGCGCCGACTGGATAAACTCGACCGGGTCGTCGCTGTAGGGAACGACGTCGATGCGCTCGGAGCGAAGTTCGTTGGTGATGTTGCGCACGCGTGATCCACGCGCGCCGACGCAGGCGCCGACCGGGTCGATCATCTGGTCGTTCGACGCCACGGCGATCTTCGATCGGTGGCCCGGTTCACGCGCGAGCGCCTTGATCTCCACGATGCCGTTAGCGATCTCGGGCACTTCGATCTCGAAGAGTTTCGCGACGAGAGCGGGGTGAGTGCGCGAAACGACGATCTGAGGACCCTTGTTGGTCTTGCGGACTTCGACGATGTACACCTTGATGCGCGCGCCGTGCTCGTAGCGCTCGAAGGCGATCTGCTCGGCTTGGGGAAGGAGCGCCTCCACGCGACCGAGGTCCAGCAACGTGTAGCGGTTGTCGTTCTGTTGGACGGTGCCCGAGACGATGTCGCCTTCGCGGTTGGCGAACTCTTCGTACATCTGGCGACGCTGGATGTCGCGGATCAACTGCATCAAGACCTGCTTGGCGGTCTGCGCGGCGATGCGTCCGAAGTCCTCGGGCGTCGCGTCCCACTCGCGCGTGACGTTGCCCTCGAGATCGAGCTCGAGTCCCCACACCTTGATCTCTCCCGTTTCGGGGTTGATCTCGACCTCGGCGTCTTCGGCCGAGTCGGGACGGCGCTTATACGCGGCGAGCAGAGCGTTCGCCAACGCGATCAACAACTCGCCTTCGTCGATGTTCTGGTCCCGCGCGATCTGACCGAGGGCCTCAAGAAATTCGAAGTTCGCCATGGCTAGCCTTTCTTGCTCGTCGATGAAGCCTTCGTGCCTTTGGACGACGCGGGCTTGGTGGCCCCCCACGCGAAGACCGTGCGCGCGCGTTCGATCGCGTCGAAGGCGACGGTCACGGCGCCGAGATCGTTGTCGTCGATCGTGAGCGACGAGTCGCTTACCGCGGTGAGCGGCCCTTCGAGGCGTCGGGTCGGCTCTCCGTCTCGTAGCTCGCGCAGGGTCACCAGTTCACCCACGGCGCTCGAGAAGTGTGCGGGCGTTCGAAGACGGCGCTCGAGTCCCGGACTCGACACGTCCAAGGTGAAGCGGCCGGCGATGGGGTCGTTGGCGTCCAGCCACTCCGATATCGTCCGGTTGGCCTTGGTCAGGGACTCGAGGTCGACCCCACCAGGTCGATTCACGACGACGTTCAGTGTCCCGCCGGAAAATTCCACGTCATAGAGCTCAAGTCCGAGCGGAGATAGCATGGGCCGCAGCGTGGTGTCCCATTCCATGGCCGTCTCCTTTCGATGTCGCTACGGACGTTCAGACATTAAAAAGCGCGGGCCCGAGGCCCGCGCTTAAACGAGTCCAAACGTCCTGAGCGGACTGTAGACAACAATTGTAGCAGTCGAAGAGCCATGAAACAATTGGAAAGTGGCTGGAGGAAATTGCGAAAGAGTGAGAAAAATACCTCTTTTCTCGTCGCTCAATACGACTTCGCCGCGAGGCAGATCAGGTCGCCCTCGTCGTCGCTCACCGGCATCGATCCGTCTCGGCGCTGCAGGCAACGCACGCTCACGGCCTGGGCGTTGAGCTCGCGCTCCCCCTCGCCGGCGACGAGGTCCCAGTCCAGTCGGGCGAAGCCGTCCTTCGTGGCGTCGATCGCGTCCGCGACGCTCTTCACGTCGTGCGTGTTCCCGACGAGGTAGGACTCTGCCTTCGCGAAGAGGTCCCGCTGGAACTGTTCGAGCATGACGGGCACCGCGCTCGCCAACGCGTCGAGTTGGTGGGTCGACTTCTCGCCCGTGTCACGGCGAACGACGGTCACGACGCCCTGGGCGAGGTCACGTGGCCCCACTTCGACACGTAACGGGACGCCTTTGATCTCCCAGTCGGTGACTCGACGACCGAAACTCCCGCGACCGCGATCCACCTCCGCGCGCACGTCGACGTCGAGGAGCGCCTTCGCCACTCGATCGGCCGCTTCGTGGACCTCGGGTTCGTCACGAACGGTGACGACGACGACCTGCACCGGCGCGAGTCGTGGCGGCACCAGGAGACCGGCGTCGTCGCCGTGGGTCATGATCAGTCCCCCGACGAGACGCGTCGAGGCGCCCCAGGAGGTCGTGTAGCAGAGTTCGGCCTGGCCCTCCTCGCTCTGATAGGAGATGTCGAAGGCGGTGGCGAAGTTCTGACCGAGTTCGTGCGTGGTCGCCATTTGCAGCGCCTTGCCGTCGCGCATCATGCCTTCACACGTCATGGAGTTGATGGCGCCGGCGAAACGTTCGCTGGGTGGCTTGATGCCGAGGTACGTCGGTGCCGCGAGGACGTTCACCAGAAAATCGTTGTAGACCTCGAGATGGATGCGCTGCGCGTAGGCCGACGCGTCCTCGTTGGTCGCGTGCGCCGTGTGACCCTCTTGCCAGAGGAACTCCGAGCTGCGAAGGAAGAGCCGGGGACGCAGTTCCCACCGCACGACGTTAGCCCACTGGTTTAAGAGGAGTGGCAGGTCCCGGTAACTCTGGATCCACTTGGCCATGAACTCACCAATGACCGTCTCCGAGGTCGGACGAACGACGACGGGCTCGGTGAGCTTCTCGCCACCCGCGTGCGTGACGACCGCGAGTTCCGGACTGAAGCCCGCGACGTGCTCGGCCTCCTTGTGGAGGTAGCTTTCGGGAATGAAGAGCGGGAAGTAGGCGTTCTTCGCACCGGTGCGCTTGATGCGAGCGTCCATCTCCGCCTGCATGCGCTCCCAGATCGCGTAGCCGTAGGGACGAATGACCATCGTGCCGCGCACGGGACCGTTGTCGGCCATTTCAGCCTTGGCGACGACGTCTTGGTACCAGCGTGGAAAGTCCTCGGACTGTGGGGTGAGAACGCTCTGCGACGCCACGGTGCTCCTTTGTAAGTGGGTCAAGCCTACAGAGGGCGCTTAGTGCTCGACGCGGCGTCGAATTTTCTCGATACGAAGTTGTGCGTTATTCGCGTCCGCGCCACGGTCGTCGAGCAGCGCGGCACGGTCGGCTTCCGCTTCAGCTTCTGCGGACTTGTCACGGGCGAGTAGTCGCGCCTCGACGCCCTCGGCGATGATCTTCTTCGCCTCTTCGACCAAGGCTTCAACCATCTCGTCTTCGGGCACCACGCGAATGATCTGTCCCTGAATGAAGAGGTGACCGCGTTTCTTGCCGGCCGCGATGCCCAGATCCGCGTGGCGCGCTTCACCCGGTCCGTTCACGACGCAGCCCATCACCGCGACTTGGAGCGGCACGTCGAGCGCGTTCAGCGCGGCCTGGGCTTCGGTAGCGACCTTGATGACGTCGACCTCCGCTCGCCCACAGCTCGGGCACGCGATGAGGTCCAGACCCTTACGCTCACGCAGTCCGAGCGATTCGAGCAACTGGCGACCGGCGCGCGCCTCTTCGACGGGATCGGCCGTCAACGAGTAGCGCAGCGTGTCACCAATGCCTTCGGCGAGCAGCGTCGCGATCCCGGCCGTCCCCTTCAAGAGTCCACCGGGCAAGGGGCCCGCTTCGGTGACGCCGAGGTGCAAGGGATGGTCGAACGTCTCGGAGGCCAGCCGGTACGCGGCGATCATGGTCGCCACGGACGATGCCTTCACCGAGATCTTCACGTCAGAGAAGTCCACTTCTTGGAAGTAGGCGAGTTCGATTCGCGCGGACTCCACCAGTGCTTCGGGCGTCGCGCCGCCGAAGCGTTCGTAGATGTCCGGGTGCAGCGACCCCGCGTTCACGCCGATGCGAATCGGCACGCCACGGTCGCGCGCTTCGCTGGCGACGAGTTTGATCTCTTCGGGTTTGCGAAGGTTCCCCGGGTTCAGTCGAAGCCCGTGCACGCCGGCCTCGAGCGCGGCGAGGGCCATCTCCACGTGGAAGTGGATGTCGGCGACGATCGGCACCGGCGAACGCGGCACGATCTGCGCGAGCCCTTCGGCAGCGCCTTGGTCGTTACAGGTACAGCGCACGATGTCGGCGCCGTTGGCGGCGAGTGCGTAGATCTGTTGGAGCGTGCCTTCGACGTCGGCGGTCTTGGTCGTCGTCATCGACTGGACCGACACGGGCGCGTCGCCGCCGACTTTGACCGAGCCAACGGAAATCTGACGAGTCACGCGACGAGGGGTCAGGGAGGTGGCGGTGACGTCCATGTCTCTATTCTGCCGTGTTCGAAGGGTTCACGAAGCGTCTAGCCAAAAGGATTGGGCAACGGGTGCGCGATGTCGAGATACAGCGTCGAGGCGAAGAGAAAGAGCAGAACACCGATAAACGCGTAGATCACTGGCGCCAACTTGTTCACGTCGGCTTGGTGGCGTACCCCGCGTCGCGAGCGCAGGCGTTCGTAGGTCGCGAGGGCGACGTACCCACCGTCGACGGGCAGGATCGGCAGCATGTTCAAGACCCCGACGAAGATATTCACCTGGATCAAGATGGCGAGCAACGGACCAACGCCCGAGTTGGCTCCCTGCACCGCGAGACGCCCCACGCCAAGGATGGAGACCGGTCTCGTGTCCTGGTTCTTCACGTTCGTCGCGGCCGCCGAGGAAGTCACCTGGTGAAAGAGGCTGGTGAACTCGCCCGGTGAGAACACGTGGACAATGTTGTGGCCGGCCGTCGACAACAGCGAGCCGATCTCTGAGAAGGCGCCCGGCACGGCGCCGAGGAGCGAACGATGGACACTCAGTTCGCCCAACACGATGCCGATGTAGCCGCCGGCGGGCAGGGCTTTGCCGCTCTCTTTGATGGTGGAACCACTGACGGGAGTCGCGTGCAGCGTGAGTTCGCGTCCGTTGCGCTCGACGACCAACGTGAGCCTCTTTCCTACGGAATGATGGATGAGGTTCGCTGGCTGGGTGTAGTTCGTGATCGCGTGACCGTCAATGCTGATGATCTGATCGCCCACTTTGAGTCCCGCCAACTGCGCCACGGTCTCTTTTTGGCCCTGCCACACCGAGAATGCCTGGACGCCGACGTGACTCGCTGACGGGGAGCCGATGAACGCCAACGCGCCCCACGCGAGGGCGAGCGCCATGACCGCGTGCATGAGCGAACCCGCCGACGCGAAGAGAACCTTTCTCGGATACGACGCCTCGCGGTAGGTTCGCGCTTCGATCGCGGGATCGACCGGCACGCCCCACGTCATTCCGGGCACTTTCACGTAGCCGCCGAGGAGCAGCGCCCGAACGCCGTAGCGCGTCTCGCCACGCTTCGTCGACCACAGGACGGGACCGAACCCCACGAAGAAATCGGTGACCAGCATCCCCGCGCGTTTGGCGGTGACGAAGTGACCGAACTCGTGACCCATCACCATCGCAACGATGAGGAAGATCACGAGTGGGAGCGCCCAGCCCACCAACCAGGTGAGGAGCGCCACGAGCGCTACTACTCCCAAAAGCAGCGCCACGGGTGACTGACGAAGTGACGACGACTGTTCCATGGCTACCTTTCGAGGCTAGCGCGGGCCCATCGTCGTGCAACGTCGTCATTTTCATAAAGAGACGATAAGGAATCAAGAGGATCGGCCACGTAGTGATCCATCGTCGACGCGACGATCGGCACGATGTCACACCAGTTGATCTCGTCGGCGAGGAACGCGGCGACCGCGACTTCGTTCGCCGCGCTCAGCCACGCGGGCGCGGCACCCGCCACGCGGGCGGCTTCGTACGCGAGGCCGAGCGCCGGAAACGCGGTGGTGTCGGGAGGTTCGAACGAGAGCGAGAGCGACGAGGAGAAGTCGAGCTCCCCGTACGGGTGCGTCAATCGTTCGGGAAGTCCGAGACAGTACGCGATCGGCAACCGCATGTCCGGTCGCGAGAGTTGCGCGAGTACCGACCCGTCCACGTACTCCACCATCGAGTGGACGATTGACTGAGGGTGCACGACGACGTCGATGCGATCGACGTCGACTCCAAAGAGTGCCGACGCCTCGAGCACCTCGAGACCCTTGTTCATGAGCGTGGACGAGTCGATGGTGATCTTGGCGCCCATCGACCACGTCGGATGATGCAACGCGTCTGCTTTGGTGGCGCCCTTCAAGTCGTCGGCGCTCCAACCTCGAAACGGCCCACCCGACGCCGTCAGCACGATTCGGCGTACGTCGGGGTAGCCTACGACGCCCGGTGAACTCGCAAGGCACTGGTGAATGGCGCAGTGCTCCGAGTCGATGGGTAGCAGCGCCGCGCCCTTGGTCTCGCGCACTTTCGCGACGAGGGGCGCCGCCGCGATCAGCGACTCCTTGTTCGCGAGCGCGAGCCGTTTGCCCGCCCCGAGGGCGCCGAGGGTGACGGGCAGACCCGCGAAACCCATCACCGCGTTCACGATCACGTCGGCCCGTTGCGAGAGATCGTGCAGGCCCTCGTCACCCACGACGACCTCGACGTCAGACGCCACGAGGTCGATCAACGCCGAGCGGTGCTGCTCGCTCTTCACCGCGATGCTCTTCACGTCGAACTCCGTGGCGATGGCAGCGAGTTCGCCCAGCCGTTCGCCGCCGGCGATGGAGACGAGTTCGAAACGCTCGCGCTCGCGCCGTAGGACGTCGAGGGTCTGCACGCCGATGGATCCGGTCGCACCGAGCAGCGCCACGCTTCGGCGTGGGGGCGACATCGTCAGCTCAGTTTGAGCAGGTGCAGGAGGTAGTACATGGTCGGCAGCGCGAACAAGAGCCCGTCGATGCGATCGAGTAGTCCCCCGTGGCCCGGCAGCAGTCGACCAAGGTCCTTCAAGCCCAGGGTGCGCTTCACCATGGATTCGAAGAGATCACCGAGGGGCACGACGATCGCCAGCGCGACCGCCGCCTCGACGCCGTGGGTGCGTGTCCACGGGCTTACCAACGGCAGGATGATCGCGCCAGCGATCAGCGTGACGACGGTGCCGCCGATGGTGCCTTCCACGGTCTTGTTCGGTGAGAGCGCAGCGTTGAGCGGTCGACGACCGAGCCAACGGCCGGTGAAGAGCGCGCCCACGTCATTACAGATCGTGAGCGTGAGCGCGCCGAAGACGTACGCCACGCCGTGACGACCGACGAAGGCGTGCGGTGACAGCATCAAGATCCCGTACGATCCCAAGACGCCGACCCAGACGTAGACGAACATGGTCGCGCCGAGCCCGTCGAGCACGTCGATCTTTCGTTCGGCGCTCATGTACCAGATGAACCCGAAGATCGTGAGCAACACGGTCACGGCGCCGATGACCACGAGGCCCTTGTTGTAGACCGCGACGCCCAGCGTCAAGACCGCGACGATGCCCAAGATCGTCGCGGGATGGGCACCGACCGAACGAAAGCCCGCGTACGCCTCAGCGCTCGCGAACGCCAACGAGACGAGGATCAAAACGGTCAGGGCCACCGGGCCGGCGAAGAAGACGGCGAAGACGACGATCGCGAGTAAGAGGCCCGTCATCGTCGCGCTCGAGACGTTGCTCGACGAACTCTGTCGCACCGCGCGTCCGGCGAGGGGATTCGAGGTAGCACGTTGGCGCGTGCGCTGAGCGCGCGTCGGCGCGGGTCGCGGTGCCTCGACCTCCACCACCTCTTCGGCCATGTCTTCGTCGGGCAGGAGGAACTCCCAAGGACGCGCGTCGTCGACCTTTTCGTCGCCGGCGAGTATTGAGGCGTCGAACTGGTCCTCGTGGGCGACCCAGTCGGCCTCGCCCTCGCGCCAGGCGGGCGCGGGTACGGCCGCCCACGGATCGTCATTCTGGGCCGCTTCACGAGCCACGACGATCGGCACTTGGCCGGTCGGCGCGTCCGTCCAGTGCGGCAACAGGGTCGTCGGATCGACGACCGGAGCGTCGTCGACGAAGCTGGCCACCATTTCGGC
>DATKSO010000003.1:0-2243 GCA_035531635.1 Acidimicrobiales bacterium
GGACGCGACGGTCTCGTTGAAGTTCTCCTGGGTGATAGGTCTGGTGGTCATGGCGCCTCCTCGGGTCCTCACGGTGTTTAGAGAATACCCCTAGGGGTATAGTCTACATGACGAGGGTCGTTCGCGCGACGTGAGAACATCTGAGGGGACGCCGAGAAGTAACGAAAAAGAGGGGTCAGCACCACGTGCCATCACGACGCGCGTGAGCCGCACTCGAGGTCGACGTGGCGTGGTCACGCGACGTACTCGACGGGTCCTCGCCGACGATCTTGGTCGCGTTCGAGTGAGTGAACTCATCGCCGCGCCGCGCAAGTTTGGCAGTGGGCACTCGCGTGGGCGTTGCCCGAACGCGTGGCCGACGTGCTCAACACCGAGTTCTCCGCTGGCTTCGTCGGTCGGCGCGATGAAGAACTCGACTTCGTCTTGAGCGTCGGACGCACCCGCTGACCGAGCCTCTGATAACCCGGTACTCGGGCGCCGACACGAGCTCCAGAGCAATCAAGTGGCCCTCCGCCGGCTCTCGCCACCACGTGGATCGACGGCAGGCCAGTGAGTCTCGAGCGGTTCGCCGTGGCGAGCTGCACTGACTTGCGTGGATACCCCATAGGGTATACACTTAGTGGTGCGGTCCGATCAGGGTCGGCCGAGCATGGTCCCTCGTCCAGCTCGTAAAGGAGGAACGATGAGTGTCATCAAGTTCATGTCATCGAGCGCGGGACGTCTTCTTCGCGTGGTCGTCGGCGTCTCCCTTGTCGCTGTCGGTCTGGTCGTCGGGGGTGGATGGCTGACGCTGTCCGCCATCGGACTCATCCCTCTGTTCGCGGGGGTTTTTGGCCTCTGCCTGCTCGCTCCGCTCGTGGGCCAGCCTCTCAAAGGTGCGTGATCATGTCGGTCGTGCACACGCTCGACGACGGAGACCAGCTCTCGGCGACCAGCAAACGGCTGAGACGGGCGCACGGCCAGTTACGCGCCGTCGTGCGCATGCTCGATGACGACGCTTCGTGCGAAGAGATCGTCACCCAGATGGCCGCGGTCAGCAAGGCGCTCAACACCGCCGCCTTCACGCTCATCTCGGCGAGTCTCAAAGAGTGCCTGGTCGATCAAGGGTCGGACAACACTCTGATGACCGAAAAGTTCCAGAAGCTCTTCTTGAGCCTGGCGTAAAGGAGAAGCGTGAAAGTCGTCATAGTTGGGGGGGTTGCCGGGGGCATGTCGGCCGCGACGCGGCTGCGAAGGCTGTCGAACGACGCCGAGATCATCGTGCTCGAGCGAAGTGGCCACGTCTCCTACGCGAACTGCGGCCTGCCGTACTTCGTGGGCGGCGTCATCGAGGACGAGGACTCGCTGTTGCTCCAGACGCCGGCGTCGCTCTTTACCCGGTTCCGTCTCGACGTGCGCGTCGACACCGAAGCCGTCGCCATCGACACCTCGTCAAACACCGTCACGGCGCGCGACCTCGCGAAGGGCCAGAACTACGAGATTCGCTACGACTTCTTGATCCTCAGCCCCGGCGCGTCGCCCGTCGTGCCGCCGATTCCGGGCATCGAGCGCGCGATGCCACTGCGAACGGTCGAAGACGTCGAGCGGCTCGTGCGTGAAGTGCGCAACGCGCCCGCGAGTGCCGTCGTCATCGGCGGCGGCTTCATTGGGCTGGAGATTGCGGAGAACCTCGTGCGTCGCGGCATCGCGACGACACTGATCGAGGCGATGACTCAGGTCCTGGCGCCACTCGATCCGGAGATGGCGTCGCCGATCGCCGATGAGCTGCGTCGTCACGGTGTCACGCTGCACCTCGGCGACTCGGTCGAGGCCATCGAGCCGCAGAAGGTGCGACTCACGTCGGGGGAGATCGTCGCGGCGGACCTCGTCGTCGTGGCGATAGGGGTGCGGCCCGAGACAGGTCTCGCAAAGAAGGCGGGCCTCGCGATCGGTGAGCGCGGGGGTATCGTCGTCGACGAGTTCAATCGAACGAGCGTCAAGAACGTCTACGCGATCGGGGACGCGGCCGAGAAGGCCGACGCCCTTGACGGAGCGGCGACCCTGGTGCCGCTGGCGAACATCGCCAACCGACACGGGCGCGTCGTCGCTGATCACCTCGCGGGACGGACCGTGCGCCCGCGCACCACGATCGGCACCGCCATCGTGAAGGTCTTCGACCTCACCATCGCCACGACCGGTTGGAACGAGAAGCGCCTTCGAGGCGAGGGGCGACAGTTCTTCGCAATCCACACCCATCCGAACTC
>DATKSO010000004.1:0-8096 GCA_035531635.1 Acidimicrobiales bacterium
TTAAGGATGAATGCGTCACGACCTCTCGTGAGAATACCGGTGGTATAGCGGTTGAAGCCGTACTTGGTGGACTTCAATTCTCTGATGAGGGCTCCGGTGCTGGTGTTGAATTCGACGACCTTTCGGGCGGCATCGATTGAAACTCCCACGCGGCCCTCGATTGCCAAGAAGACGGGATGAAGCGAATCGAGGGCCCTGGGATCGATCACGCGAACGAGTGAGCCCGTGACAATGTTGAACTCGGTGATTGCACCGGCGCCCTTGAGCCCCGGACTGGCGACGAAGGCGTCCTGGCCGCTGACCGCGATGCCGTCGGGCCCGGAGAATCCGTAGGACTTTGCGTCGAGCACTCGCACCAGGGCGCCCGTGACAATGTTGAACTCGGTGACGGTGCTGTTGCCCCCGTTGGCGACGAAGGCGTCCTGGCCGCTGATCGCGATGCCGTACGGATTGGCGATGCGGTAGGACTTCGCGTCGAGGACTCGCACCAATGCGCCCGTGACAATGTTGAACTCGGTGACGGTATGGCCACCCAGGTTCGTGACGAAGGCGTCCTGGCCGCTGATGGCTACGTCGAATGGAGTGACGAAACCGAACGACTTCGCGCCAAGTACTCGCACCAATTTACCCGTGACGGTATTGAACTCGGTGACGAAATTGGTGAGGGCGCCGTAGTTGAGGACGAAGGCGTCCTGGCCGCTGACGGCAAGGTCCAGGGGGAAATTGAAATCGTACGCTTTAGCCCCTAACACCCTGACGGTTGCACCGGTGTGCGAGTTGATCTCTTGAGCCACATTGGACGTCGCGTTAACGAGGAAGATGTCCTGCCCATTGGACGTGAAGGCGATATCGGTGTTGAAGCCAGCGTTCTCGGCTGGCGACGTCGAGCTAGCCGACGCCAAAGACGTCGCTGCGATCATCGTCATCGCGGCGAGAAGGGCGGCTGCCGACGCGGCAATCGATGAACTTCGTCGAGGGAAGACTCGCAGACGGCTGGTCACTTCCGACTCCCGACGTTGTGCGTGTTGGCTGAATTGAGACATCATAAGGATGGCGACCCGCAGGAAGTGCTCATTTCGACGCGTATGTTGTGGTCGAGACTGGTCAGATTCGCAAGTCTCTTAAAAGGATTGTTCATTTCGAATAGAGAGATATCTGCAGATTCGTCTGACTCCTTCATCGAGCGTCCTCGCCAATGAGATGAAACCTAGACCTTTACGCTTCCGCCGCGCCGCTTGCTGTAATCCGTAAAGTAATAAGCGAATGCCACAAAAGGATGGACTAAAAACATTCCCACAACCCACCACGTTTTGGCGGTTGCGGAAATGTTTTCATTGTGGATGGCGTTAATGATCATCACAATCTCAAAAGCAAGAACAGCCACAGCCACGAGCGCAACGAGAATGAAAATTGGCTCGATCGAGGTTGCAAGTGCAAGGTCGAAGGACATAAAGAGGCCACGCTAACACCGTGCTTGTAGCCACTTCGCGGGGATTGCAACATCGACCGGCGCGTCAATCGAGTAGACGCTATTTGCAGAAGCTGTTACACGGGAGCCGCACCCGGTTCTTAAGCGTACGTTGCTTCTCGAAGGAGAGGGCCCCCGACATTTACTGGTCCATGGACGATGTGAGTCCGAACCGAGGTCCGTCGTCCTGCGGCGCAATCAGCGGTCGAATTGCCCAGACAAGCGCTACCGGAATGAGCACAAGCTGCCAATACCAGACTGAGCTTGGAGGCCCGGTCGGCAAACTGTTCCAGCCTTCGTGAGCGCGTGCCGCGGAAAGAAGAAGAACGAAGATGAAAAGGTACCAGCGAATCCGATAGCGAAACGCGTCGAGCACCATGAGCACAAGCGCCACGCCAATGAAGACGAGTGGGAGTGCACGGTAAAGCTCCACTCGCGCAGCCATGCCCGATACAGGCGTAGTCGAAAGCACGGGATTGAAGGCCCACACGACCAGAGCTAGCCAACACATCAACGCTCCGCGTAGTCGACCAATCGAAGCGTCAAGTACTGCCAATGTCACCGCGGTTGCCATTAAGTAATAGCCCCAGAGGTTGACTTCAAAGACAAGTCTGAAACAGAACGACGTGGTGATGAGCGACATCAGCGGGACTGGTTCGAGCACGCGTGATCCGAGTCGCTGTTTCGCCCACCAGGCAAGGACCACCGAGCAGCCAATTGGCAGTATCCGCGATAGCAGTACAGCCGTCGTTTTTGATAGTCCCACCTCATCGAGAATCGTGCCGCCGGTGGAATGCACCCAGCCGGTGCCGACCACTGCCGCGGAAAAGGCGCGACCCGACGTCATCAAGACCAGCGGCGCGTCGACGACGGCCGCCAGGGTAAGTGCTAACCCCACGAACCTCCGAAGTTGCTTACGTGGAGCGAGCACTGCGAGAGGAGCTAGGACCAAGATCGCGAACTGCTGAGAACAGAACGCCAAACCTAGAAGGACTCCAGCCCAACCCCACGTGCCTCTTCGAACGCACGCCAAACCCCAGAGTGCCAACCCGAGCGCCAAGATGTCCTGCGGATGAAAGAACACGCCGAGGGCCATGAATACGGGAGTGGTGAGCGCCACCAGCACGAGGATCGTCGGCTCCCAGCCGCGGCGACCTCGTCCGGAGGTCCGCAACAACGCAACAATCCCCGCTAGAAGCACGAGCCAACTCAGATACCCGAGCGCCCTGGTTGGCTGATCGGCGTGGGACAGGACGCTCCACCTAGAAATGGCGCCGAATGCGGTCATGCAGTGCGAACCCAGCGCGCCTTGATTGGGAAATCCGACGACGTGGCCGATTCGGAGGAGTGCAGATATCCCTCCCGATACAAGTGGATACAGCGGCGCAGAGAGCGGGAAGTGATACGAGTTCGCTGGAGGGTAGGCGCAAGAGAAGTCGCCGTGCGCGATTGCCCACGTAGAGAAGGTCGATGAAGTCGAGTCACCTTGACTGGGTCCGCCAAGAAGTGCGATCAAGCCGAAAAACATTGAACTGGCACCTAACCAGCCGACCACGCACCACCTTGTTGCAAGTGGGCGTTCCAGCCAGCGAGTCAACGCGGAAACAGGGCGGTCATCCTCAATCTTCGGGAGTCGAGTCACCTTTGTCCTACCACGGCGCCAAATCCTCGGTGTTTCCGGAACGAAGCGTCATGGTCGGAATTTATACGAGTTGGACGGAGCCACTTGGCTGACTGTGGCGTGACTAAACAATGACCCGTGTAGAAACTCTCACGACTCACGTGCACGGTCCGTCGCACATGTCACGCTGTAGGTCGCCGGGAGGAGATTGCGGACGTCGGAACTCCGACACTGGATAAGAGTCGCCAAGTTCGAAATGCGTGAATTCCGTCGAGCTTCATCCGGAAGATGGGAGTGACTCAGTGCAGCCGGAAAGTGACCGCCAGCCCCTCCAACGAGCGCATCTCGCGAATCGTCACGAGAGACAGGTTCGCGTCGACACCGACCCGGTGGCGGGAGTCCCGGTCACGTCGTGCGCGATGACGCTGGCGGGAATGGCGTAGGCCGTACTCGCTTGGCTGACCAACTTCGACTCGATCATGCCGACGACGGACGATCCGTCGATGACGGGACTGCCCGAGTTGCCGGGTTGCACGTTGACCTCGACCACCACCACGGTCTTGGTGAGAATCGTCTGATTGTAGATATCACGTCCCTGCGCCGTGAGGACGCCGTCGATCACACCGGGCGCCTTGGTACGCGACGCGTCGAGTGGAAAGCCAATGACCCGCACGCGGACGCCGCGAGCGGGCGTCGTGGCGAGCAGAGGCAGCGGCGTCTCCGCGCGTGTCGGCACGCGAAGGACCGCGAGGTCGTTGTTGGGATCGAAGAGCGCCACTTGCGCGGGCGCACCGTTGACGGTGACGATGGAGTGGCCAGCCACGACGTGGGCGTTCGTGACGACCTCGTGGGCTGAGACGTAGAAGGCCGTCCCTTCGCTCAACGCGGAGCACGAACCGCTCGCGATCACTTTGACCACGTCGCTCGGCGCGCTCAACGAACCGACGAGGGGGCCCAGCTGTTTCGGGTCGACGTACGAACCAAGCGTCGGCGCGACGACGCTCGCGAAGACGTTGGGAAAGTCGATGTTGCGAAAGAGTGATTGCACCTTGGCGTCGAGCGTGGGCACGGGGGGCATGACGTGACCCATCGCGGAGAGAATGCTCGACTGTTGGATCCCGGTCGCGATCGATCCCCACGACGTCGAAGCCAGTAGTCCCGCCGCCAGCCAACAGCCCGCGAGGGCACCCGCGGCACCGACTACGGTGCCCGCGATTCGGTCCGCCATGCCCAACTTCATGGTGCGAAGCGCCTGGGCGACGATCGAGCCGATGAAACTACCTACTTGACCACCGACGATGGAGATCACGAGCACGAAGCCCAACGCGAGCGCCGGGCGCCAACCGCTGTGCGTGACGAGTGACGACAGCGAGGGCGCGAAGTAGGTCCCAACGAGAAAGCCAACCGCGAAACCGGCGAAACGAAGGACCTGACGAACGGCACCTTCCGCGTGGCCGAGAAAGGCGGCGAGCACCACGGCGATAGCGATGAGGAGATCGACCCAGCTCATGGCAGTAAGGGTAGGCGGTGCGTGCTTTCGAGCGACAATGACCAGTGGACGGCGTACGAGCGCGTCGTGACGCCGACGGGTTCGGCTATTTCGGCTGCATCCGAATGCCAGCGTCGATCCGCACGGACTCGGCGTTCATGTAACTGTTCGAAAGAAGTTCGACGGCGAGCGACGCGAACTCTCGGGCGTACCCCAGTCGCTTGGGAAAGAGCACGCCCGCGCCGAGACGGGCCTTGAACTCGTCGGACGCGGCGCCAGTGCCGTAGATGGGAGTGTCGATGAGACCCGGCAAAATGCAGTTCGCGCGAACGCCAATGGGCGCGATGTCGCGCGCGAGTGGCAAGGTGAGACCCACCACGCCGCCCTTGGAGGACGAGTACGCGACTTGTCCGATCTGGCCGTCCTCGGCCGCGACGGACGCGGTGTTCAACAGTGCGCCGCGCATGCCGTCGACGTCGGGCGTGTTGTGACTCATCGCCGTCGCCGCGAGTCGACAGACGTTGAACGTGCCGATCAAGTTGATCTCGATCACCTTTCGATAGATGTCGAGGTCGTGCGCCGAGGCGTACTCGCCGTCCTTGCCGATCGTGCGCGTCGCCCAGCCGATGCCGGCGCAGTTCACGGCGCTCCACAGCGGCGCCAGCGACTTCGCGGTCTCGATCGCGGCAATCACGTCGTCGGTGTTCGTCACGTCACAGTGCACGTAGGCGCCGCCGATCTCATTGGCGATCGAGGTCCCGGCGTCGTCGTTCAAGTCCGCGAGAACGACGTTGACGCCGCGCTCGGCCAGCGCGCGCGCGGTCGCTTCGCCAAGTCCGGACGCGCCACCCGTGACGACGGCCGAGGTGTTATTGAGTTCCATTGTGCTCCTGTCATCCGTTCAGAGTGTGATTGAACCGCTAACAGAGTCAATCAGATGAGGAGAAGGGTGTGGCGAGACCGGTCGCCCGGCCTCGCCACGGGGGGATCTATCGCGACGACCCGGCGAGTTCGGGGTCGTGCTGCGCGTACAGGCGATACGCCTCGATCGTCGCTTCGTAGTCGGCGATGACGGCGCGCTGGCGAGCGAGTTCGGCGCTGAGCGCCTGCTCGCGTCGGCCTCGCAGTTCGCGACGCGTCGTGAGGAAGGGCACGCCGAGAGCCACGGTGACCCCGAGACCGACGACCACTACAGAAAAGTACAGGGTAAGCATCTCCGAATTTCCTTTCGACCAGACGCAGTTTCTCGAACCTTTCGAAGGACGGGACAAAGCCCAACGAAGAAGCGCGTAAGAACTCGCTGAGAGATCTGGTCCAGTCGCGTGACGGCCGTGACGCGAGCGCGAACGGCCCACGATCAACGCTCGCCCCCGGTCCTCTAGCGTTGGTAGGTGGCCTCCATCTACGACTACTCCAAAGAGGAGTTGGCCACGCTGCTCGGCGATGAACCCCGCTACCGGATCGATCAACTCTGGCACGGGCTCTGGACAGACGCGCTCGCGCTCGAGGACGTCACCACGATGCCGAAGAATCTGCGCGCGCGACTTCTCGAACAGTTCCCACCCGGTCTCGCCGTGGCGAACGACGTCGCGAGTGACCACGGCGCCACGCGCAAGTGGGTCTTTCGTCTGGAGAACGGCTCGACGATCGAGACGGTCCTTATGCACTACGACGATCGCGTCACGGTCTGCGTCTCCTCACAGGCCGGCTGCGCGATGGGGTGCACCTTCTGCGCCACGGGACAGGCCGGCTTCAGTGGTCAGCTCAGCGCTGGTCAAGTGATCGAACAGGTGATGTTCGCGGTGCGCGCCGCGGCGCCGTCGCGTCTTTCCAACGTGGTCTTCATGGGCATGGGCGAACCACTCGCGAACTACGCCGTGACCGTCGCTGTGGTGCGGCGGCTGCACGAGTACCTCGGACTCTCCGCGCGCCACCTGACGGTCTCGACGGTCGGCGTGGCGCCCGCGATCGAACGACTGGCCAAGGAAGGACTTCCCCTCACGTTGGCGGTGTCGCTGCACGCCGCGAACAACGTCACGCGCGACGAGCTCGTTCCCCTCAATCGCCGCTATCCGCTCGAGCGCCTGCACCAAGCCTGCACGACGTGGCTCGACGTGACCGGACGACGACTCAGCTTCGAGTGGGCGCTGATCGACGGCGTCAACGACACCGACCAGGCCGTCGACGAGCTCAGCGCGTACGCGAACTCGCTCGACGCGCACGTCAATCTCATCCCCCTCAACCCCACGCCCGGTTACCTCGTACGGGGCTCGAGCGCGCAGCGAGTGACGGAGTTTCGTGACGAACTCGTGCGCCAGGGCGTCAACGCCACGGTGCGCAACACGAGGGGCCGATCGATCGCGGCGGCCTGCGGCCAGCTCGCGACCGTGACGAACGCGAAACGCCGCTCGATACCGGTACGCGGCGCCTAGAGCGTCCGCTCGCGCCAGAACGTCGGGCGCCAACGCACGAGCGCGAGAACGCCGAGGACGCACATGATCCCGCCCGAGACGATGGAGAACTCCGTTGACGTGAAGTTGGCGACCGTGCCGGACTCGAGATCGCCAAGGCGAGGTCCGCCAGTGACGACCGCCATTTGAATCGACGAGATCCGACTCCGGAAGTCGTTGTTGATCGACGTCTGGAGGATGGTCTGGCGAAGTACCGCCGAGATGACGTCCGTCGCGCCGGCGACGCCTAGGCACACGAGTCCGACCCACAGCACGGGGACCAAGCCGAAGAGGGTCATGACGGCGCCCCACGCGAGCACGACGAGCACGACGAGACGACCTCGCCGACGAATCCGGTCGAGCCACCCCGTCGTCAAGGCCATCAACAGCGCGCCCGCGCCGGGCGCGGCGTAGAGCAGGCCTAACACCTCGGGACCGGCGTGGTACACGTGCTTCGTCACCGCGGGAAAGAGCGCGCGCGGGAGTCCGAAGACCATCGCGTTGAGATCGACGAGGTAGACGGCTTGCACGACGGCGTGGCTACGCACGTACGTGAAGCCGTCACGAATGGCGCGCACCATCGTGACGCCCGCGTGTTCACCCGTTGGTCTCATCGGTGCCATCAAGAGCGTCGCGATCACGAGGACGCCGAAGGTGATTGCGTCGAGGAAGTAACACCACGACAGTCCGACCGTCGCGAGCAGGATGCCCGCGAGGGCCGGTCCCACCAGGGTCCCGAGGTTGATGATGACCTGATTGAGCGAAATGGCGGCCACGAGCTCGTCGGGAGCGACGAGTGTGGGGATGGCCGCGGTGCGCAGTGGTCCAGAGAGGCCCGCGAGACCGGCAGCGAGTGCCGGGATCAGGATTAACACCACGAAGTTCGGGCGAACGTAGAGAGCGTTGGCTCCGAGGCCGGCGCTCAGTAGGCCCAGGAGGAACGACGCGCCCGCCAGTAGCGACCGTCGATCGAATCGATCGCCGAGCGCGCCGCCCCACAACGAACCCGCGATCAGAAAGGGCAGTTGGATGAAGCTGACGACACCGACCCACAGACTCGAGTTCGTT
>DATKSO010000005.1:0-5147 GCA_035531635.1 Acidimicrobiales bacterium
AGGGCAGCCCCCGCGATCTTTTCTGGCCGTGGTTCGGGGCGAACGTCTCAGTCCTCGGCCTCGGCTACGGCTCGTACGTCCTGGGCTTTGGCATCTCCTTCATCCAGGCCCTCGTGGTCGCCGTGATCGGCACCGTCTTGAGTTTCTGGCTCTGCGGCGTCATCGCCACCGCCGGCAAGCGCGGTTCCGCGCCCACGATGGTGCTCTCTCGCGCGGCGTACGGTGTTCGGGGAAACCGCCTCCCTTCGGCCATCTCGTGGCTCCTCTGCGTCGGGTGGGAAACCGCCCTCACCGTCATCGCCGTGCTCGCGACCAACACCGTCTTCGTCCGTCTCGGGTGGGGCGGCGGCGATGGTCTAAAGGTGGTCGCGATGCTCATCATCGCGGCCCTGATCATCGGTGGCGGCGTGATGGGCTTCGATCTCATCATGCGCATGCAAGCGATCATCACCGTCATCACCGGCATTCTTACAATCGTCTTCATCGCGCTCACCGTCAAGCACATCAGTTGGCACGTGGTCAGCCACGTGCACAGCGGCTCCTTTCAGTTGACCATCGGTGCGCTCGTCTTCGTGATGACGGGCTTCGGTCTCGGCTGGGTGAACGTTGCGGCCGACTACTCGCGTTACTTGCCGCGAAGTGCGTCGTCGCGCGGCGTGGTGTGGTGGACCACCTTCGGAGGGTCCGTGGCGCCCCTCGTCCTCATCGCCTTCGGTCTGCTCTTGGCGGGCTCATCATCGTCGCTCGCGAGCGCCGTCGGAGCCGATCCCGTGGGAGCACTGGCGACGCTCTTGCCGACGTGGTTCCTCGTGCCCTTCGTCATCGTGGCGATACTGGGCCTCGTCGGCGGTGCCGTTTTGGACATCTACTCCTCGGGTCTCGCGCTCCTTTCAGCGGGACTGAAGATGCCGCGATACGCCGCGGCGGGTGTCGACGGCGTCATCATGTTGGTGGGCACTATCTATATCGTCTTTGGCAAGCAGAACTTCTTGAACCAGTTCGAGGGCTTCCTCATCACCGTGGGCGTCTTGATCGCCGCGTGGTCCGGCGTCTTCTTGGGCGATCTCTTACTTCGCAAGAAGAACTACGTCGACGTTGATCTCTTTCAGTCGTCGGGTCGCTACGGCGATCTTCGTATCGTGCCCATCGTGATCACGATCGCGTCGAGCGTCCTCGGTTGGGGCCTCGTGACCAACTCGTACGCTTCGTGGCTCACGTGGCAGGGCTACCTCCTCGGGCCACTCGGCCTCGGGGGCAAGACCGGACATTGGGCGTACGCCAATCTCGGAGTGATCGTCGCCCTAGCGTTCAGTTTCGTTCTCACCGCCCTCTTCACACGAAGCGAAATCGTGCGCGAAGAGGCGCTCGCGTAACACTGGACGGCGACGTCCGTTTCAATCGCTTCGTCAACGTCGCCTCATGGGTGGTCCGAGTTCGATCTGTTCCGCCCTCCCTGAAGTGAGCGAGCGAACCCTCCTAGACTGGCGGTGGGTCTGGTGAGGGAGTTTCATGCGAATCGGTGTTCTAACTGCCGGAGGCGACGCGCCCGGACTCAACGCCGCCATTCGCGCGATTGGTGAGATGGCGCTGCGCGATGGCCATGAAGTCATCGGCATCGCGAACGGCTGGGCCGGACTCGTGGGTGACTTCCAAGGCAAGGCGCTGACGGCCAACGAGCTACGGGGCGTGATCGGTCAAGGCGGAACGCTTCTGGGGACCGCTCGATTCAATCTGGACAAGCCCGCTGGCGGCCGCGAGTGCGTGCTCAGCGCCATCGAAGAACACCTCGACGCCCTCGTCGCCATTGGCGGCGACGGGACGCATCGCATCGCGAGTTGGCTCGCCGAGCGAGACGCGCCCGTCGTCGGCGTGCCGAAGACCCTCGACAATGACTTGCCCGGTACCGACTACTGCATCGGCTTCGACACGGCCATAAGCATTGTCGCCGAATCCCTCGATCGCCTCCACACGACCGCCGCCTCGCATCATCGCGTCATCGTGGTTGAGACCATGGGCCGATCAACCGGCTGGGTCGCGGCCCTTGGCGGGTTAGCTGGTGGAGCTGACATGATCGTCATCCCCGAATTTCCCGTCACGATGGACGAAATCGTTGAACACATCAATCGACGTCAGAGCGCCGGGCTCGTGTACTCGATCGTTGTCGTCGCCGAAGGCATCAACCTCGCCATACTGGGCGGCGTCGAAGCGGTGGACCTCTCGAATGAAGGCATCGGTGGCGTCCGTCACGCCACGCGAGGCGTGGGGCACTTCGTCGCCGCGAAGATCGAAGAGCAGGGCGGTTTCGAAGTTCGAACGACCGTCCTCGGTCACCTCCAACGCGGCGGGAGCCCCACCGCGCACGACCGAATCTTCGCCACTCGCGTGGGCGCGGCCGCCTACGACGCGGTCATCGAGGGAAGGTTTGGCATGATCCCTGTCATTCGAGGCGACGACGTGGTCCTCGCGCCACTGTCCACCGTCGCCGTCGGTCAACGCAAAGTCCCTCGCGACATTTACGATCTCTGCGCCGTTTTCTTTTAGGGGGTCAAAGGGAGATTCGGGCTCGGTGCCACCGAACGTACCTTGAGACCACCATCCGAAGTCCCAGCATCAAACCACCGAGGAAACCGAGCGCCACGAAGATAAACGCAAGCGCCGTCCCCTGACCGGAGAGGACTCGCAACACCATGCCCACGGCCACCGTACTGAGCCAGACGGCAACGCCGCCGCGCAGCGACGCCCCGCTCTGACGTCGAAACCTGAGGTACAGCCAACCAAGTCCAAGTCCCACCGCGAAGGGCCAGGTCGTCGAGAGAAAACCCGTAAGACGCAGCCCGTGATGATGTGACGATCGGCCAATACCCACGAACACCACGACGATCAGAGTATCGACGGCAATCCACACGCGGTTCATACGGGAAAACTCTATCGACTGGGCGCACTCGAAAGATCCGCTTCGATGACCGGGACTCGGTAAGCCACGAGACGTAACACTCCTTTTTGTCGCGCCCGCGTCTTCTCTTTAAGATGGAACGATGCACACGCTCATCAAGATCGTTGGCGAGTACGTCGTTCTACTGAGCGTCGTGATCGTGGGTCTCTACTGGCTACGCGCGAAGACCAGCGTCAAGATCTCGCTCACGTGGCAGTTGGTTGCCGGCGGCGTCCTCGCGCTGGTGCTGTCCGTCGTCGCGTCGCACTTGTACTACGACACGCGACCGTTCGTCACGCACCACCTCACGCCCATAATCCCTCACGCGGCTGATAACGGGTTCCCTTCCGACCACGCCCTCCTCTCGTCGTTTCTCGCCTTCACCATGATCCTCTACTCGAAACGCACGGCGATCCTCCTCTTCGTCATCGCGCTCCTCGTGAGCTGGGCCCGCGTCGCCGCTCACATTCACAGCCCGATCGACATCGTGGGCTCGTTCGTCATTGCCGCAGTATCGGTCGTGGTCGTTCGTGTCGTAACGAAGTGGTGGCGTGGAAGAAAGAAGACGTCCAACTGGCGCTCGGCTAACTGAGCGCTCGTACGCAGCGTCGCGTCGGGCCCGTCGTCGTGGGCGTCGTTCATTTCTCTGACGCCTCCTCGCACAAGTTCGCGCACGCACCACGACGCGGAGCGCGCGAAGCGCTCGAACGGGTAGGTCTCCAGATAGATTGAGCGGAGGCGTTCGACACCACGTTCGCTTCTACAGTTAATAGTGCGTCGCATTGGAGGACCGTGGGTATTGAAGAGGGACCGGGTCCCATCGCTTTGGTGGGGTCGGGTGAGTACCTTCCCCAGATGGCCGACGTCGAAGCGGCGCTCATCGCTGGTCGCGCCCCGCGGTACGTCCAACTGGCCACGGCCGCCGTCCAAGACGGCCCTTCGGTCGTCGACCACTGGCACGAGCTCGGTCGAGCCCAAGCCGAACGCCTCGGGGTAGAGCCCGTCATCGTCCCGGTCAACGACCGCGCGGACGCGGAGAACCCGGACCTGGCCAAGATGATCGAAGGCGCCGGATTGATCTATCTTTCGGGCGGCGATCCCAACTACCTGGCCGACACGCTGCGTGACACGAAAGTGTGGCACGCCATCGAAGCAGCGTGGAGCCGAGGGGCCGCGCTCGCGGGATGCAGCGCCGGCGCGATGGCGCTCGGCGCGTGGATTCCCTCACTTCGTCATCCACGCAAGGGCAGCACCGCGGGACTTGGCCTCCTCGAGCATGTCGGCGTCATTCCACACTTCGACGCGTTCGCCGCACGAGTCCCTGACCTGTTGACCCGTTTCGTGCTCCCTGATGAGTCGTTGATCACCGTCTTCGGCATCGACGAAGAGACGGCCCTCGTGGGCGGCCCCAAGGAATGGACGGTCCAGGGTCGTCAGAGCGTGTGGCGACTCGGCTCGAGCGGTCGCGAAGAGTTTCCTCTCGGCGCCACCGTCTCCACGCGCGGGTAGTCGTTCGACCCTTCGGCGGCGGCAGTACCGGGCGAGGGACCGCCCTCAGCGCGAAGCGACCTTGTCGAGGTGGTAGCGAATCTGAATTGACGCGGCCGCGCCCTCGCCCACTGCCGACGCCAACTGCTTCGTCGAACCTTGCCGTACGTCACCAGCGGCGAACACGCCGGGCACGTTCGTTCGAAACTGTTCGTCACTCACGATGAACCCGCGCTCATCTAAGTCGAGCGCGCCGTCGAGGAACGCGGTGTTCGGATCGAGCCCAATGAAGACGAACGCTCCCGACGCTTCGTGACGACGTCGCTCATGGGTTACGCGATCCTCGAGTTCGACCGAGTCCAGCTGACCAGCGGCGTTACTTTGGAAACTCACGACCTTGGTGTTCGTAACGACGGTCATCTTGGGGTGCGCGAGCACTTTGTCTTGAAGGAGGCGGCTGCCCGCCAACTTCTCGGAGTCCTCAACGACGGTGACGTGATCGGCGAACTGAGTGAGAAAGAGTCCTTCCTCTAAACCGCTGTTGCCGCCGCCGATGACGACGACCTCCTCGGCCCCTCGATAGAACGGTCCGTCACACGTGGCACAGAAGTGGATGCCCGCGCCAATGAGTTCAGCTTCGCCCTCAGCGCCGGTGCGACGGTACATCGATCCCGTCGCCACGAGAACGGCGTGAGCTTCGTACGCGTCACCAGTGGTCGTCGTCACC
>DATKSO010000006.1:0-13771 GCA_035531635.1 Acidimicrobiales bacterium
CGACGTGGACGAAGCCCTTCGCCTCACGGGCACGGCGGAAATCGCCGACCGTCCGACCACGAAGCTCTCCGGGGGCCAGACCCAAAGGGTACGAATGGCCATCGCCCTCGTCGCCGACCCGGAACTCCTCGTCCTCGACGAACCAACGGCCGCCCTCGACGTCGAGGGACGACGCGACTTCTGGACGGCGATGCGCGCGGTCGCCGCCCGGGGAAAGACGGTCGTCTTCGCCACGCACTACCTCGAAGAGGCCGACGCCTACGCCGACCGCATCGTGTTGATAGCCCGTGGTCACGTCGTCGCCGACGGTCCACCGACCGAGATCAAAGCGCGGGTCGGAGGGCGCACCATTCGAGCGACGCTGGCTGGCGTTGAGGCCGACGCCCTGAGCTCGCTGCCGGGCGTCTCGAGGGCCGACAAGCGCGGCGAGGCCATCGTGCTCACCTGCACCGACGCCGCGGCGTCGGACGCGGCGATTCGAGCGCTCCTCGCGCGCTACCCCGACGCGAGTGACATCGAGGTTCGCGGGGCCGGTCTCGAGGAGGCGTTCTTGAACCTCACCGGTGACGACCCCGACGCCAACGCCGACGAAGTACCGCGGCCATGAAGCATCTCATCTATCTTCGTTTCGAGCTCTTGCGCACGATTCGCAACCGACGATTCCTGATCTTCTCGCTCGCCTTTCCGCTGGTCCTGTACGTGACCGTGGCGGGCGCCCACAAGAACGTCTCCCTCGACGGGATCAGCTTCCCCCTGTACTACTTGAGCGGCATGGCGGCGTGGGGATCCATGAACGCCGTCATCTCCAGTGGCGCGCGCATCGCCCAGGAACGTTCGGTCGGCTGGACCCGTCAACTTCGCATTACCCCCCTCAGTACGCGCGACTACTTCGTGGCAAAGATCCTCTCGGGCTACCTGATGGCGCTCTTCAGCATCGTCGTCCTGGCGGCCGCCGGATCGATCATCGGCGTGCGCCTGAGCGCGGTGCAGTGGCTGACCATGCTCGGACTGCTGCTCGTCGGGCTCGTCCCGTTCGCCATCCTCGGGATCCTCCTCGGCCACCTCGTCTCGGTCGACACCCTCGGCCCGGTCATCGGCGGCGGCACCTCGCTCATGGCACTCCTCGGTGGAGCGTACGGACCTCTGGCCACCGGGGGCGCGTTTCTCGCGATCGTCAAGTACCTCCCCTCGTATTGGCTCGTCCAGGCGGGTCGGTCGGCACTGGGCGGCGGGAACGCGTGGCCGGCGCAAGCCTGGATCGTGTTGACGGTGTGGTCCGTCGTGGCGGCTCGACTCGCCGCGCGTGTCTACCGGCGAGACACCGCGCGGGTGTAGTGCCGCGCTAGAGCCCCGAAAGCTGTCGAATCGGCCGGGCCAACGCCGAGTTGTCGTCGTCACCGTAACCCTGGGTGATCAACCCGTCTTCGAACGTGGCGGCGAGGGAGGTCACGGGAAGGACGGCCCCGACGCTCTTGGCCAGATCGAGGCCGATGCCCAAGTCCTTTCGGTGGAGTGAGATCTTGAAGCCCAGGGGATAGTCGTCACGAATCATCCGCTCGCTGCGGTTCTCGAGGATCCACGACCCCGCGGCGCCGCCCCTCAGCGCTGACAGCACCCGCTCGACGTCGAGACCGGCCTTGAGACCAAGCGTGACGCCTTCGGCGACGCCCAGGTAGACCCCCGCGAGGATCACTTGGTTGATGGCCTTAGCCCACTGGCCAGATCCGACCGGACCCAAGTGCGTGACCGTTCGACCCATGGCGTCCAAGACACGCTGCGCGCGTTCGAAATCAGAGACCTCTCCCCCGACCATGATCGAGAGCGTTGCGTTCTTCGCGCCTTCCGATCCCCCCGACACGGGCGCGTCGAGCATGGCGACGTGTTGGAGCGAGAGGCGCTCGGCGAATTCGCTCGCCTTCAGGGGACTGAGCGTCGAACAGTCAATAAACAGGGCTCCGGGGGCAAAACCTTCCGCAAGCCCTCCGGGACCGAAGAGAACCTCTTCGACTTGTGGCGAATCGGTCAAGCACGCGACGACCACGTCACACGAGCGCGCCAGCTCGGCGGCACTCGACGCCTCGCTCGCGCCCAGGTCCACGAGCTCGCTCGCTCGCCCGGCCGTTCGATTCCATACCGTGAGTGAAAAGCCCGCGCGCACCAGGTTGGCCGCCATGAACGCGCCCATGGTCCCGAGTCCGACGAAACCAACGCGTTCCATTGGGGCCGCACCGCTCAAAGGGGCTGCACTCACGATTTTCCTCTCCAACGTGACGAACCTCGAGGTCGGGTCGTTGACTCACCGAGCGTACCAACGCCCGTGGCGATGATCGACCGGTCCTTCACGTCAGGGCGACGTAGAGGTCGCAGAGATTCCAACCGGTGTGACCGCCGTCGAGGAGTTGGCCGAGGGCGCTCAGTGCCGTGTGCGTGTCGTTCGCTCGCGCGACTACGGACCAGTCGATGCCACGACGCCGTGCCTGATCAATCGTCGAACGCTCCACCCACGCGCCACCCACGCCGTCGACGAAATCCCGACCGTCCGACGCTCGCGCCACGAAGACCGCGTCACGTTGGAATTCGGCTACGTCCTTCGCCATTCGCCAGGCGAACTCTTGACATCGTCCACCGGTTCCCGGGCCGCGCACCTTCACGGTGACCTCCCCGACCCCGAGCAGCGCGACCACGTCACTCGACGAAACCTCCGCGTGAAGTACCTCGGACCACTCACGGCTCACGTCCTTCACGTCACCGTGCACGCCGCTTCCCATGTCGACCACTCGGTAGCCGCGGCGACGCGCCTCGGCTACGGCGGCGGCGAGCGTCATCGAGGGTTCGGCGAGGACGTCGTTCTGGTGCTGCGTCGTCAGCGCCGTCATCGAATCGTCCCTGTTGCTCGAGGCCGCCAGGACTCGCTGGCCCAACGGCGTCGCGACGAGACCAACCCGTTCGAGCAGCCCCGTCACCTCGGCAGAGGTGGGTCGGTAGCCGTAGGTCAAGCCCGACGCCACCCAGGAGGGTCCCGAGATGACGTTGTCGACGAGGATGAGACTCCGCGAACGAGTCGCTCTGACATGGCGTAGGACTCCCCCGCCCGCGATCGCCGACGTCGAGGCGCGCAGCTGGTTGAGTATCGTGATGTCGACGCCCGAGGTCATCGCGGCGTCCCAGAGACCGCGAAGGTCCTCAAGCGTTATGGGCGCTTCGGGCACGACGCAGAGACTCGACGCGCCGCCGGAGAGCAAGAAGACGACGCAGTCCGCTCGCGCCGGATCGTCCAGGAAGGCCAGCAGCGCCACGCCGGCCCTCAGACTTCCCTCGCCGGGGATCGGATGCTCACCCACGACGACGTCGGGCGTTCGTTCGCGCGCCGCGGCGCTCGCTTCGTCACAGATGGTCAGCCGCCGACGGAGCCTCTCGCCGAGAACGAGCGCCGCGGCGTCCGCCATCTCACGCGACGCTTTGCCGATAGCGACGACGTCGACGGTGACGTCCGGCGCAAGGAGTCCCGACACGCCAAGTCGCTCCTCGGTGAGGGCGACGAGGTCCAGGTCACTTAGCCACCGGGCGCTGATGGCCAGCGCGTCACTCAGCAGTGATGAGATCACCGACGTCAACGTTCCTTATTCGAGCCCGTGGTGGTGCTCGAACCCGAGCGGACGACGTCACCCATTAATCCATCTTGGCCGAGATCGCGTGAGGCCTGCTCCGCAACGGCGTTAGTCTGAGAGTGCAGATTGGAGTCTCAATGACACCTTCCTCCGAGCCCACGCATCTGAGCAATCATCACCGTACGACCTTGGCCAAGATCTTCCAGCACCCGGTGAGCCATAACCTCGAATGGAAGGACGTCCTCTCGCTCATGGGCGCGGTGGGCACGGTCGAAGAGAAGCACGACGGCAAGTTCACGATGACCTTGGGCGACGAGACCGAGACGCTGGAGCGACCGCGCCACAAAGACGTCAACGCCCAAGAGATCCTGGATCTTCGTCGAATGCTCACGAACGCCGGCTACGGACCAACGACGTGAACGTCGCCCCTGAGTGCGGCGCGATAAGCCACACGGAAGATTGCGCTAAGAATCTCGTTCCCGAGGCCCTCCCGGCTTGCGAAGAGTCGTGCGATGGCGTAGTACTTAGGTAGAGAGTAAAAGAGAGGTCGACAATGCCCTATCAGTTCCACCAACACGCCGGCATGGGCTGGGGACGGGGAGTCATCGCGTTCTTCTTCGTCCTCCTCGTCTTGGCCGCGGTCGCGTGGTTCGCGGTCTCGTTTTCGCGTCACTCGGGCCACATGCATCACGAGCTCGCTCACGCGAACAACGCGCCTTCGCCCCACTCTTCGGACGCCCTGAAGATATTGAGCGAGCGATTCGCCAAAGGTGAGATCGACGCTGAAGAGTTCACGAAGCGTCGCGACCTGCTGCAGAGTTCGCCCTAGAGCAGGCCGAGTTCCGCCGTCGTCTCAACGAACCGTGTTCACCAGGTCTTGGGCAACACGGCGGCGATGGCTTGGGCGATGAGCGCGTAGCCGGCGTCGTTGGGGTGGTCATCAGGTCCGAAGGGTGGCCCGTAACACTGCCACGTCAACTGACAGGCCCTGTAGACGTTCTCGGGGACGACGCCGACGTTCGGAATCGAGACGCGCGTCGCGTTGTCGGACTGAAACATCGCCGGCACGTTCGCGACCGCGACACCGCCGTTCGTGAAGGCTCGTCCGAGGGCCGCGTTCATCCGGTCCATCGCGATCGTCGTCGCCGCCGCGTTGCTAGGCCCGCTGGCCCCGAGGAGATAGTCGGCGAGGAAGGGGTTCTCGAACTCGACTCCGACGAATCGTACGTGGGGGCCGGCGGCGGCCCTTAGTTTCTCCACGATCTTGGGCATGTCACGTTGCACCGCGGCCACCGCGCGGTTCACGCACGTTTCGTTCACCGGCGTCACCGAGAGACAGGTGCGGATGTCGTTGAAGCCAAGGTCGATGGTGACGAGACCGGTTTGGTTCTTCTTCGCTTTCAAGAACTTCACGGATTGGGTCATCTGCGTTTCGCTCCCCTTGTAGCAGTGATTGATGGGCGTCGGACCGAGAATCGTCTCGACCGTCTCGCCGGGACATCCGAGCTGCGTCAACGTGAGCGAGACGCCCTTAATATTCTCGACTTCCAGGAGATCGTTGGCGTAGCCGGTGTTGGTGCGCCGCCCGTTGTGATTCACGATGCCCGTGGGCTGAAAACCCAGCGACGAGGACGCACCCACGTCGAGGTAGAAGGCCGAAAACGTCGCTCCCGACGCGGCGCTCGCGTTGGGGGCCGTCACCGAGCGTTGCACGAAGTAGACGCCGACCATCAGGGACGCCGCGAGCGCCATGACCGCCACGTACTTCGTTCTACGACACATGGACTACCTCAGGGTCTTCACTCGTCGGGCCACACTGACGCTCACCTCGCTCGACGTCGCGCCCGGTCGACTACCCGTCTGAGCAGTGGCGATCACCCTCAATCATAAAACAGATTCGACGAGCGTCTCGTGGCGACAGAGGACGAACGAGGTCACCCGTCGCCACTTCCTCCAGAATCTCAGACCCTTATGAGGGTGTCGTCACCGCGATCCCCGAGAGTTCCGACTGGGCGCGTCGTCGTCACGCGCCGTCACGCGGTCCAGCGACCTAGGTCCACGCCACCGTGTCGAGATACCCGGCACCCAACGTGAACTGCACCGACTTGACCGTGATCGCAGAAGGTAGCTGGAAGAGGACGCAGCCCGTCGCGGTGTCACCCGTCGGAACTTGGAACTCGCCCAGTGTGAAGTTCGTGCACTGCGACGCGGTACCGAAGTCAGCCGAGTAGGTCACGCCGTCACTACCCGTTACCGTCATCGCCAAGTTGGCGTCACCGTCGACTTGGCCCGTCGTGTTCGACACGCTCGCCTCTACCGCAACGAAGCGGTAGCCCGGATCAGGGAGACCTGAACCCGTTCCCGCGGTCGCCGGATCGACCACCTGTGTCACCGTGATCGACGCCGTGTCGCCGAAGAAATCGTGCACGGTCTGTGCCGTACCGAACGCGACCGGCGTTGACGTCGACGCGACGGGACCAGAGATCAATTGGGTGAGGCTGAGATCGGTACGAACCTTCGAATCGACGACGATCTCTTTATTCGAATCGCTCTGCAGCGAGACAAGGCTGAGTGCCTCGTCCGACAGCGTCGCAGAATTGAAGAAGGCCACCTCATCGGTACCGAGCGTGGTGACCTCGGTGGCGAGTGCTGACACGTCAGCTTGCGCCACCGAAGGCCACTTGACCCTGGACAACGTGCTCGCATACGACGTGTAGGTCGCTTGGAGGCTATCGACGGCGGCCGTGACCTGCGCCTGCGTGGCGTTCGTCGGCAGTGCAACGATCGCGGCGTCCGCTGCGCTGAACGACGTCGCGAACGCCGTCACGGCCGCGAGGAAGTCGGCGCCCGCGGCTTTGATCGACAGGGCGATAGTGACCTTGTTCGATGACGAGGAGCTCGGGCCCGCGCCCGACGCGTTCTTCGCGACCACCGTGAACGTGTAGGACAATCCGCCCGTCAAACCCTTGACGACGCAACTTCTCGACGCCGTCGCGCACCATCGACTCAAGGGATGTGACGTGACGACGTAGCGAGTCACCGCCGAGCCGCCGCTCGACGCGGGGACGGACCAACTGACGTGCGCCGCGTCAGTCTGCGCGCTCGCGCGCACCGACCTCGGCGCCGTGGGGCGCGAAGACGACGCACCGGCGACACTCACCGGTAGGGACGCCGCGATCGTCAGCGCGACCAGTGCGGTGCTCGTCAAAAGTCCGTGACGCCAAAGATTTCGCTTCATCGCGTGATTCCTCATCTCCTCCCCAAGGGTATCGACTCTCACCTCTAGCCAGATCTGTTTTCCCGATGACACCTCTACCGCTATGTAGGCTCTCCTCAAGGAGGCCACGTGACGAGCGAACACTGGCAGTTAGAGCCCGACCAGCACGACTTCCCGGCTGCGGGCACGTACCTCAGTTTGATCTGTGACGCAGGGACGGTGGAGAAACTCGTCGAACTTCTCCAAGGCGCATCCTCCACGATCTATCAGGCGAAGGACCTCCTCCGCGCGAGTGGACTCGCGCTCCTCGACAAGAACAACGCCCACGTGGAGAAGGACCTCGACAAAGTCAAGAGTGGTCGAAAGCTCTCGCCCGTCCTCCTCGTACGTGGAAACTACGCCAAGCGCCGTCCGCTCGTCGTCGCCGACGGGTACCACCGGATCTGCGCCAGCTACTGGCTCGACGAGAACGCACGCATCCCCTGTCGCGTCGCCGACCTTCCCAACTGACGGGTCCCCTCGTCGAGATCGTCGCGACCGAGTGAGACGACGCTGATCCGTCGAACGGTTCGAGACGTGTTTACAATGGTCGCGTGCCTCGCCTCATTCCGCTCTCGATCGTTTCGGCGCTCATCGTTTTGGCCGGGCTCACCACCGGGCTCTCGATCGCCCAGTCCAGCGCGTCAACGAACTCGGTGACCATGGCACTCAGCTGTTCGAGCAAGGTCGGCTCCGAACCCACGACGTACGTTCTCTTCTGCGCCGACGCTAACGCGATGCTCTCCTCTCTCAAGTGGACCGACTGGGGTGCGGCCACGGCCTACGCGACGGGAGTCGCCAAGTGGAACGACTGCACGCCGACTTGCGCCGCCGGCACCTGGAAGCACCAGCCCGTCACTGTCTGGGCGTGGCGAAACGAGAACGGCAAGTACACGCGCCTCTCGAGCAGCGATCCAAAGCTGCTCTCGACGATTACCCTTTCGACCTATCCCGGCTAACGCGTTCGTGGTCGCGTCACGTCGTGGCGCACTGAGACCATTACGTTCTCGTTCGTATACTGAAAGGCGAACGACGCGCCGTCGGCTACGACTTCTCCCGCAAAGGTACGTGTCCGCCGTCGACGTGACGACCCTCTCGACATTGGAGCCCGGCCGATGAAGTCTCTACCCACCGCCGTCGTGCTGGGCTCGCTGGTGGCCCTGACGACGGTGCTTCCAGCGTCCGCGAGTCCCGCACCCTCATGGCAGAACGCGAGACAGGTAGCCCTGCCGAAGGGCGCGCAGGGCCTTCCGCAGGGCTACCTGCCCGCGCTCACCTGCGTGTCGGCCGGCAACTGCGAGGCGGGTGGCGCCTACTCCGTCGGCGGCGGCGTCCAGGCCGTCATCCTCAATGAGAAGAACGCCAGGTGGACCGCGCCCGTCACCTTGAAGGCTCCGAACGACGTCGCCAAAGGCGGCGGCGTGACCATCTACGGGCTGTCGTGCGGTGCCCTCGGTAACTGTGTCGCCGTCGGCAGCTACAACGACCGCGCAGCTAACGCTCAGTCCTTCGTCGCCACCGAGGTGCACGGGACATGGTCGACTGCGACGAAGGTGACGTTGCCCGCGAACGCCGCGAAAACTGGACAGAACTCCCTAATTCGTAGTGTCAGTTGCCCTTCGCTCGGCAACTGCAGCGCCGTCGGGGACTACAAAGACAACGACGCGCCCACTTCGCGAACCGTCGGGTTCGTCATGAACGAGGTGAGGGGCACGTGGCACCGAGCGTTGGAGATCACGACAGTCGCGAAGCCCAACGTGAATCCCTTCGTCACGATGAACCAGATCGCCTGCGCCTCGAGCGCCAACTGCGTGGCGGTGGGCTCCTTCGTGGACTCCAACAGCGTCACGCAGGCCCTCGTCGTCAGTGAAGTGCGCGGTGTGTGGTCCCGCGGCGTCTCGCTCCCCCTGCCGCTGAACGCCAGCGTGTACGCCGGCGCCAGCGTGTCCGAGGTCACCTGCGTCAAGCGGTCCGCCTGCGCGGTGCTGGGTACGTACAACAACGCCACTGGCGCCGTCGAAGGGATGAGCGCCAGTGAGAGTGGCGCAACGTGGCGTCGCGCGACAGAACTGGCGATGCCCGCGAACGCCGGTGTCAACCCGCGGGTCTTTCTCTACGGCTTCGACGGGATCGCGTGCTCGTCCGCGAACAACTGCAGCGCGGGCGGACAGTACGTCGACAGCGCGGGCAACTACCAGGGATTCCTCGACAGTGAAGTGGCCGGGACGTGGACGGGCGCGGTCCAGCTCTCACTACCGACCGGTGGGACGTCGGCCGGCAAGAACGGCGGCGTCATCGCGCTCAGTTGTCCGATCGCGGACAACTGTCGCGCTGGCGCGGCGTACCTCGACGGTGCGGGCAACTATCAGGCGCTCGTCGTCAGCCAAGTGGATGGCGCGTGGCAGGTTGGCCAGAAGGTCGTCCTCCCGGGTGGCGCGACGGCGGTCGGCGTTGACGGCGGCCTCTACTCACTCGTGTGTCCGAGCGCCGGTTCGTGCACCGGGACCGGCAGTTTCCTCTCGAACGCGACGACGTACGAAGGCTTCACCATCGCCAGTTGACGTTGGAAGCACGTCAGACGGACCTGATTAGGGAGTGTTCGAAAAAAAGGGGATACCCGATCGCAAGGTTTCATCTGTTGACCATCTCGAAGTACCCGTCCTTTCACCTTGCGGTAACCCTGCCTCCTTACGTTGTCGTTGTGGCACGCCAACGAACTCAACGTCCCCTTGATGGATTCGAGCGTGCCGCACCTCGCGAACACTTCGTGCCGGATCGTACGTGACCGCCGCGGTGGACTTTCAAACCCGCAACGTGATCCTCATCGTTGAGGACGAGGAGAGCTACCAAGACGCCCTGAACGTCGGACTGAGCGTGGAGGGTTTCGTCGTCGTCGGGGCGACGAACATCGCCGAGGCTCGAGCCCTTTTCGCCAGCACGAAGCCCGACCTGGTCCTGCTCGACGTGATGCTGCCCGACGGCTCGGGTGTCGACTACTGCCGCGAACTTCACGACACGACCCACGTCCCCGTCATCATGGTGACGGCGCGCTCGAGCGAAGTCGACGTCGTCCTCGGTCTCGAGATTGGCGCGGCCGACTACGTCACGAAGCCGTATCGACTGCGTGAACTGGTCGCACGAATCCGCGCGGTATTGCGACGACCCGTCATCACGAACGACGACGAGGTCGTCAACTTCGGCGACCTGCACATTGACTTCGTACGACGCACGGTGACACGCCGTGGTCAAGAGGTCGAGCTCAGTCGCAAGGAGTTCGACCTCCTCGCGCTCTTCGCGACGCGCCTCGGGCAGGTCGTCACGCGCGAGGTCTGTCTCGACACGCTCTGGTGGGGGCTGGAGCTCTCCGACACGCGCACCCTCGACACCCACGTCAAGCGTCTTCGCCAAAAGATCGAAGACGACCCCGCGAATCCCCGTCACCTCATCACCATCCGCGGCGTCGGCTTTCGTTTGGACGCTTAGTCTTACTACGTGCAGAGAAACGATCTCGTCAACGACTTCACCCTCCTCGATCAGGACGGGAAACCTCGCACGCTCTCGACGATGTTGCTGGACGGACCAGTGGTCTTGTTCTTCTTCCCCGCGGCCCTGAGTCCCGGCTGCACCAAGGAGTCGTGCCACTTTCGAGACCTCAAGGCCGAGTTCGACCAACTCGGGGCCCAGCCGGTGGGGATCTCGATGGACTCCGCCGAACGTCAAGCCGAGTTCGCCCAGAAGTACAGTTTCGACTACCCGCTCCTCGCCGACGTCGACGGTGACGTCGCTCGTCAGTTCGGAGTGAAGCGCGCTTTGAACCTCCTCAAGGTGAAGCGCGCGTCGTTCGTGATCGGCCAGGACCGTCGCGTGCGCGAGATCATCACCAGTGAGGTCAGCATGAACGCCCACGCCGACCGCGCCCTGGCGGCCCTTCGCGCGTAATGTTCAGCCCGCGATGAGTCGCGGCGCGGGATCTTCGAGGAAGTGCGCGACGTGACTGAGCGCGCGTGACGCGAGTGCGCCGTCGACCTGTCGGTGATCGAAGGACATCGCGATCTGCACGACGTGGCGCACGACGACCTCGTCGTTCACGACCCACGGGGCCTTTGCGATCTGACCTACGGCGAGGATGACGCCGGTGCCCGGCGGCAGGATCGGCACGGCCGCGTCGACCCCGAAAGGGCCGACGTTGGTAATCGTCAGTGTCGTCCCGATCATCTCATTCGGTGTCGTCGTGCCGTTACGGGCCTTCTCGACCAGTACGTTGAGCGCTTGCGCCATCGCCACGAGGTCGAACGTATCGGCGCCCTTGACGTTCGGTACGATGAGGCCGCGATCGGTGTCGGCCGCAATACCGAGATTGATGCTGCGCCGAACGACGACCTCGGCGGCGGCCGTGTCGAAGCTGGAGTTGATGCCCGGAAAGTGACGGGCCGCGTCGCAGAGCGCCAACGCCACGATGGTGAGCGGGGAGAGGCGGAGGTCTTGAAGACTCGGCTGCTTTTTCAGTGAGGCCAGCAGTTCCACGGTCTTCGTGGCGTCGAGCGTCACCCACACGGAGGCGTGCGGCGCACTGAAGGCGCTCTGGACCATCGCGTCGGACATCGAACGAAGAACGCCCTTCACGGGGATGCGCTCTTCCTTCGGACCCGTCGCCCACGACGCCAACTCTCGTCCGACGAACCGTGAGGTGGTGGTCGGCCCCGAGATGGGTGCGCTGGTGCGCACGGGCGCGCCGGTGAGCGCACGTTCGACGTCGCCGCGCGTGATGAGACCGTCACGACCCGTGCCCGAGAGTGAGGCGAGATCGAGACCGTGTTGCTTCGCGTAGAGACGAACGGGCGGCGTGGAGCGAGGCGCCAACGCGGACGCGGAACTCGCGGTAACGACCGTCGGTGTCGCCACCGGCGGCGTCACGGCGGGCGGTTCGGGCGGGGTGGGACGTGAGGGACCCTGGCGACGATGCTTGCGCGTCGCGACGCCGTCCTCGTTCGCGACGCCGTAACCCACGAGCACGGCTTCTCGACCTTCGCCAATCGAGGCCGCCTTCGCGGGCTCCTCCGCAACGGCCGGTGCCTCGGCGGGCGCAGCGCCCACCACGGCGCTCGGGGCTCCGCCGACGTCGAAGGTGATGAGCGGCTTGTGCACTTCCATCACGTCGCCGACGTTGCCGTGCAGCGTGACGACCGTGCCCGCGTAGGGGCTCGGCAGTTCCACGGTGGCCTTCGCGGTCTCGATGTCCACGAGTGGCTGGTTCAAGGTGACGACGTCGCCGACGCTGACCTTCCACGTGACAATCTCGGCCTCGACCAGACCTTCACCGACGTCGGGTAGTAAGAAGATCTCTTCGCTCATCTGTCGTATCCCATCACTCGGTCCACCGCGTCCAAGATTCGATCGACGCTCGGTCGGTAGTCCTCTTCGATCCTCGTGGGTGGGTACGGCACGTGGTAGCCGCTCACTCGAACGCCGGGCGCTCGTAGGGAGTAGAAGCACCGCTCGCTGAGTTCGGCGACGATCTCGGAACCGATGGACGCCATGTGCGGTGCCTCTTGGACCACCACCAACCGTCCCGTCTTCTCGAGTGACGTCACCATCGTGTCGAGCTCGAGGGGCGCGATCGAACGCGCGTCCACGACCTCGAGCGACGTGCCCTCCACCGCGGCGGTGTCGGCCGCACGAAGGATGGTCTTCAGCGACGAGCCGTACCCGATGACGGTCACGTCGGTGCCCTCGCGGCGCACGATCGCGTCGAAGAGTCCGGCCGGTGGACTGTCGGTGTCGACTTCGCCTTTCTCCCAGTACCGGCTCTTCGGCTCGCAAAAGACGATGGGATCGTCGTGCTCGATCGACTGTTGGATCATCCAGTACGCGTCGTTGGGTGTCGAGCACGACACGACCCGTAGTCCGGCCGTCGCGGCGAAGTACGCCTCGGGGCTCTCCGAGTGGTGCTCGATCGCGCCGATGCCACCTTGAAAGGGGATGCGAATGACGAGACCCATCGTGTAGACGCCGTCGGAGCGCTTGTGGAGCTTCGCCACTTGCGAGACGATCTGGTCGAAGGCGGGGTAGACGAACCCGTCGAACTGGATCTCGCACACCGTGCGGTACCCGCGGATCGCGAGTCCGACGGCCGTGCCGACGATCGCGGACTCCGCCAAGGGTGCGTCGATGACGCGGTCCTCGCCGAAGTCCTTCTGCAGGCCGTCGGTGATGCGAAAGACGCCACCCAGCTTGCCGACGTCCTCACCCATGATGAGGACCTTCTTGTTCTTCTCCATCGCCCGGCGGAGTCCTTCGTTGAGGGCCTTCGCCATGGTCATCGTGGTAGTAGCCATCAGTGCGATCCCCCACTGACGCCGAGTTCGATCATCTCGCGACGGCCCTCGTCGATGAGGGGGTGCGGCGCGGCGTAGGCGTGGTCGAACATGGTGATCGGGTCGGGTCGATCCATGGCGAGGACGTCGTCGCGAAGTTGCAACGCCATCGTCTCGGCCTCGGCCGCCACCTCGTCGAACTTGGCGGCCTTCACGCGGTACTCGCGCACCAGCAGCGACTTCACGCGCTCGATGGGGTCGCGGTGCTTCCAGACCTCAACTTCGGCGTCGATGCGATAGCGCGTCGGGTCGTCGGACGTAGTGTGCGCGCCCATGCGGTAGGTGTAGGCCTCGATCAACGTCGGACCTCCCCCGACGCGCGCGCTGTCGAGCGCGCGCTTCGAGACCTCGTAGACCGCGAGGACGTCGTTGCCGTCGACGCGAACGCCGGGGAAACCGAAGCCGGGCGCGCGGTGATAAAGGGGGATCTTCGATTGGATGGACATCGGGGTCGAAATACCCCACTGGTTGTTCTGACAGAAGAACACGACGGGCGTGTTGAACGACGACGCCCACACGAAGGCCTCGAGGAC
>DATKSO010000007.1:0-2009 GCA_035531635.1 Acidimicrobiales bacterium
AGCTTCGAATGAACCTCTCGGCACTTCTCATGTCCGCTCGTGCTGCGGGCGTGCTGGTGGTGCATATTCAGATGACGACGCTGCCCCAGCGCATGAGTGACTCCCCGGCGCAGATCCGATTCAACATGCGAATGCACGAGAGTTTTCGTCGAAGTGGGCCGCCTCTTCGCTACACCGTGGCCGGAACCACGGGGCACCAATTTCTTAAAGGGTTTGAACCTCGAGAAGACGAAATCGTGGTGCAAAAGTCCCGGTCAAGCGCGTTCTGGGGTACGAATCTCGACCAGATCTTGAAGAGCAACGCCGTCACGTCCGTCGTCGTCACCGGCCTGACGACGGAGGGTTGCGTTGAGTCGACGGCCCGTGACGCGCAGTTCAACGACTACTACGTTGTCGTTGCGCCCGAATGCGTGGCCAGCGACGACCAGGCGCAGCATGATGCTTCAATGTTGTTGATGAGGAATCGCTTCGACATAATCGCCCAGGGAGTCATCGAGACCGTGTGGTCCAAGACTCTTGATCAAAAATCCGACTCGACGAACGGACGCCACACCACAGCGACGTTGGGCGGGCAGTGATGTCCGACGGAGGAAGGTTGGACGGGCGCGTTGCGGTGATCACGGGTGGCGCGTCGGGCATCGGCGCCGCCATCGCGACCGCGTTCGCGCGTGAAGGGGCCGACGTGACTCTCGTGGATCAGGCGGCGCGCGACGACGCCAAGGACGTCATGGACGCGGTAGGCGCGTACGGTCATGAAGTTTCCTACCACCAGACGGACGTCTCGTCGGCTGACGAGGTCGAATCGATGACGCGCGCGGTGCTCGCCACTTTTGGCGGGGTTGACATACTCGTGAACTGCGCGGGCATCTTCACCGAGCGTTCAGTTGAGAACATGCCGGTCGAGGAGTGGGATCGGGTGCTCAACGTCAACCTTCGCGGCACGTTCCTCTGTACGAGGTTCCTACTTAATCAGATGCTCGAGCGCGGATGGGGGAGAGTCATCAACGTCGCCTCACAGTTGGGCCAGATCGGCGGCGTGGACGCCGCGCACTACTCCGCCAGCAAGGCGGGCGTGATTGGTTTTACGAAGTCACTCGCTCGAGAGGTCGGCGCAAGAGGTGTGCTCGTGAACGCGATCGCGCCCGGTCCGATTGAAACGCCGATGTTGGCGGGCGAGACCGAACAGTGGCGTTCGAGGAAACTCCAAGAGCTGCCCATCGGTCGCTTCGGGACGGTGGACGAAGTAACGCCCACCGCGGTGTTGCTCGCCTCGGACGAAGGTTCGTACTATTTGGGTCAGACCTTGGGACCGAATGGTGGGGACGTGATGCTGTGAGGTGGCGAACGATGGTTTACAGACGCCGAGTTCGACGGACGTCGCGCCATGACTAGCCAAGAGGTCATCGACGCGGCCAACGCCGCTGGTGTAGAACTGATTCGTTTTGAGTACTGTGACGCCAGCGGCGTCGCGCGAACGAAGACCGTGCACGTCTCACAGTTGGCGCACAAACTCGTCGAAGGCGTAGGGCTGACGCGCGCGCAGATGTCGATCAACATGCTCGAAGACGTCATTCCCATCGCCGGAATGGAGGCGGTGGGCGAGATACGGCTCGTGCCTGATCTCGACACCTTCAGCGTCTTGCCGTGGGTGCCCGCGAGCGCGTCGATCCTGTGCGATCAATTGGGCCACGATCGTATGAACTGGGGAGCTTGTCCTCGCTCGTTCTTGAAGGACATGATTGCTCGCGCGGCGCAGTACGGCATCGTGGTGCAGGCCTCGTTCGAAAACGAGTACTACGTGGCGAGTTACGACAACGGTGAGTTCATTCCGTACGACTTCCCCGGTCACGCGCCGGTGTACAGCCCGATCGGCCACGACATGGTGGCCGAACTGATGATCGAGACAATCCGCGCACTGCAGTCGCAGGGAATGGTCATTGAGCAAGCGATCAACGAATACGGTGCCGGCCAGCAGGAGATCGCGATTCGCTACAGCGACGCTCTTCGCT
>DATKSO010000008.1:0-2908 GCA_035531635.1 Acidimicrobiales bacterium
CGAGTGAGGAGATGCGCCAGAACACCGAGCTCATCGCGCAGGGCCTCAAGGGAGCGCTCGAACACGAGTTCAAGGTCCCGATGACGGTCTTTTGGACCGTCGACACGTCGCTCGTGAACGCTCCCGCGCCGACTCGTCGAGCGGCGGCGAAGCCAGTTCCCGTCGACGACGAGGTCGACGACGCTGACGCGAGCGTGCTCGTGGTCGACTCCGTGGCCGATCACCTCATCACCGAGATGTTTCCCGGAGCCGAGGAGATCTCGTGACCTACCCTCCGGCACTGCAGGCGGTGGTTGACGAGCTGGGTCGTTTTCCCGGTGTCGGTCCGAAGTCAGCCCAGCGCATCGCCTTTTGGCTCATGCGCCAGCCAAGTGAGGACGTCGATCGCCTGGCGCTGTCGCTCGGAGAGATGAAGGTCAAGCTCTCGTTCTGCGAGCGATGCTGCAATATCGCCGAGTCCGGTGGCCTCTGTCCGATCTGTGCTGATACTCGACGCGACCAAACGGTGATCTGCGTCGTCGAAAGCCCACCGGACGTCGGCGCCGTTGAGCGTTCCGGCGCCTTTCACGGGACGTATCACGTGTTGCACGGCGTGTTGAATCCACTCGAGGGCGTGACGCCTGATCGACTGAAGATACAAGAGCTGCTCCAGCGCCTGCACGGGCCGGTGAAGGAAGTGATTCTGTGCTTCAACTCCAACGTCGAGGGCGACCACACCGCGATGTACTTGAGTCGACTCCTCCAAGTGCCCGGTCTCGTCGTCTCGCAACCCGCCAGCGGACTTCCCGTCGGGGGCGACTTGGAGTTTGCCGATGACTTGACGTTGGGTCGGGCACTCGACGGTCGACGAGTACTGAGCGACTAAGCGAAGCGCACCGCGCACAGCGCGCCGGCGAACAAGCAGTAGATCGCGAAGGGTGTGAGGGTCCTGGTCCTGAACCACTTCGTGAGGAATCGCACAGCGACGTAGGCGGTGACCATCGCGAAGAGTGCCCCCATCAACGTCTGAAGGCGGACGCCGTGGCCGAGCGGGCCGAAGAGTTCCGGCAACTTGTACAGACCGGCCAACAGGATGACCGGCGTCGCCAGAAGGAAGGAGAAATTTGCCGCCCCTTCGTGATCGAGTCCGCTCAAGAGTCCGGCGACCATCGTCACGCCACTTCGAGAGATGCCCGCGAGTAGCGCCAAGATCTGCGCACTGCCCACGCCAAGAGCGTTTGACGGCGTCAGCGAATCCACGGTTTGGAACCGTGCGTGCTTCCCGCGAGAACGACGGAGTCGCTCTCCGAGTAACAAGATGAGTCCGTTCACCACGAGAAAGATCGCCGCGGCGAGGGGCTTGGCGAAGAGTTCGCGCAACTTACTCTCGAGCACGACCCCGACGACGCCCACGGGCACGCTCCCGATCGCCAAGATGACGAGCAGGCGGTAGTTCTCATTGAGGGACGGGTCGCTCAATCGCCAGAGTGAGGCCGCGCCCTCTTCACGAGCGCGACCCAGTTGGGTGAAGAGTCCTCGAAAGAGAGCGGCCCAGGTTCGTCGATAGAAGACAAGGAGACCGAGCGCCGTGCCGACGTGCAGGCCGACCAGGAAGACGAGGAAGAAGGACTGTTTGACGCTCTGGCTGCCCACGAGGTTGTGCCAGCCGAAGAGGGCGGGCACGAGGACGCCGTGACCAAGGCTCGACACGGGAAAGAGCTCGGTGACGCCTTGGATGATGCCCATGACGATGGCTTGGAAATACGTGAGAGAGGCGAGCACGGCTCCACGATAAGCGAGGTCGCGCTGTGCCTTGGGAGTGGATGGGCGAGACTGGTGAGGTGCGCTATCTCACGATCGTTCGACACGCCAAGGCGGAAAAGCCCGTGCCGGACCAGCGCGACTTTGATCGAACGTTGAGTGATCGTGGACGACGACAGTGTGAACAGTTGCGCGCGTGGGCTAGTGACGAGAGTGAACTTGGCCGCTTCGGACCCACCACGGCGCTCGTGAGCGCTTCGGCGCGTACGAGAGAGACCTTTCAACGGGCCTTTGAGGCGACGCCCTTCGTCACCGCGTGTTCGTTCAGCGAGCTGATCTACAACGGCCAGCGCGACGTCTCGGCCGAGGACCTGCTCAGTGACTTGGCGGCGATCGATCCAGTGACGACGTCGTTACTCGTCGTGGGGCACAACCCGACGGTGCTCGAGCTCTTGTGGACTCTCGCGCCCGAACTGCCCCTGTCGCCCCGCGAGGGTTACCCCACGGCCGGGGCGTTCGTCCTCGCGATACCCGAAGATCGTCAGATCGGTCTGGCCAACTACGACGTCGTCGCAAAGTACATTCCGGCTTAGAGCGAGCGAAGAATCGCGGCGTCGCCTTGGCCGCCGCCGCCACACAGCGCCACGGCCGCCACGCCACCGCCGCGGTGACGTAGTTCGATGAGCGCGGTGAGCGCGAGGCGAGTGCCCGACATGCCAATGGGGTGGCCCAGGGCGATGGCTCCTCCGTTGACGTTGATCTTGCCTTCGTCGACGCCAAGATCGTCGGCCGACGAGAGGCCCACGGCGGCGAAGGCCTCGTTGATCTCGAAGAGGTCGAGCGACTGCACGTCGATACCGGCCTTCGCGGCCGCTTGGAAGATCGCTCGCGACGGTTGGGTCAGCAGCGACGTGTCCGGTCCCGCGACCTGACCGTAGCCGACGAGCTCGCCGAGTGGCGTGAGACCCAGCTGCTTGGCGCGATCTTCACTCATCACGAGGACGGCGGCCGCTCCGTCGGAGATCTGCGACGCGTTGCCGGCGGTGATGGTGCCGTCCTTCTCGAAGGCCGCGCGAAGTTGAGCGAGCGACTCGACGGTGGTGTCCGCGCGAACGCCTTCGTCGACGGTGACCTGAAGCGGATCGCCCTTTCGTTGGTGAACGCTCAC
>DATKSO010000009.1:0-3745 GCA_035531635.1 Acidimicrobiales bacterium
CGAACCGCTTCGCCATGAGGAGTTTCGGACGATACTGAGTAAGTGCAGCGACGTCTCCTAGGTTCGTGCGTCGGGGTGGTGTCAGCCGTCGCCTTCGGCGCGGTCCTCCTCCCCTTTCGCTCCCACGTCAGCGTCTCCACCGCGGCGCTCGTCCTCGTCATCCCCGTCGTCGTGGGCGCAGTCCTCGGCGGGTTCACCGCGGGCGCGGCGAGCGTCCTCGCAGGATTTTTGGTCTACGACTGGGCGTTTGTGCCGCCGTACAAAACGCTGAGTGTCGGCACGACGCAGAACTGGACCGCCCTCGTCGTCTACGTCGTCGTGATGCTCTTGGTCGCGCGGATCGTCGGCAGTCTCGACTCCGCGCGTACCGAGACCGTTCGCGGTCGCGAGGTGATGCGTCGCGTCTCCGAGGTCTCGGAACTCCTGGTCGGCGACCAGCCCGTCAACGAACTGTTGCGAACCATCGTCTCGACCGCCCAGAAGGTCTTCAACGTGCCGGGCGTGTCACTGCTGGAGCTCGAGGAAGGTCGCCTCGTGGTGGTCGCCAGCGCGGGCGAACCGTTGAGCGCTGAGGAACTGCGCCATCTCGACCCCCACTCGGGGCTGCCAATCCGCGTCGGCACGACACCGGGCGTGCGCGACGAACTTCGCACCGTCGCGCTGTCGTCCTCTGGGCGTGCAGTCGGGATACTCGCCATGCGCGGAGCCCCCACCGAAGAGACGGACCGGGCGGTTCTCAACACGTTCGCCAACGACGCAGCGCTCGCCCTCGAGCGAGCACATCTACGTGAGCAGGCGCTTCGTTCGAAACTCCTCGAGGAGTCGGACCGATTTCGTCGCGGGCTCTTGGGCGCGGTCTCGCACGACCTGCGTACTCCCCTCGCCACCATCAAGGTCGCGTCGTCGACCCTCTCTCGTGGCGCGGAGCAACTGTCAGCGGAAGACACCAAGGAACTGCACGGACTGATCGAAGTCGAAGCCGACCGACTCACTCGGCTCGTCTCCAACCTGCTCGACATGACGCGCATCGAAGCGGGCGTCCTCACGCTGCACCGGGTGACAACGTCCGTGGCCGAGATCGTGAAGGACGCGCTCAGCGCCATGGGGGCGTCGCTCAACGATCAACGCCTCGAGGTGAGGGTCCCCGACTCACTCCCCGACGTCGAGGTTGACCAGGTTCTGATGGGCCAGGCCCTCGTGAACCTCCTCGACAACGCCGTTCGCCACGCGCCGCCCCATAGCGTGATCACCGTGATGAGCGAAGTACGTGAGCGCCAAGTCGTCCTCTCCGTGGCCGACCAGGGTCCCGGTGTCCCCGAGGGTGACCGGGAGACGATCTTCGACCGCTTCACCCAACTCAGCACCGCCGGGCGAGCTGGTCTCGGTCTCACCATCGTCAAGACGTTCGTCGAGGCGCACGGCGAACACGTGTGGTACGAAGAGGTACCCGACGGGGGGGCCTGCTTCGTCATCTCACTGCCGCGCCACGCCGAAACGGGTCCGTAGCGACGATGGCAAGCGTGCTCGTCATCGACGACGACCCGTCGCTGCTCCGCGCCCTTCGGTTGGGACTGAAGGCAGGTGGTCACGACGTCCTCACCGCCGTGAACGGTGAACGCGGGATCTCCCAGACGGCGCTGAAATCACCCGACGTCGTGGTGCTCGACATGGGACTGCCCGATTTGGACGGTCTCGTGGTCTGTCAACGAATTCGACAGTGGAGTGACGTACCGATCATCGTCCTCTCCGCTACCGGCTCCGAGGAGCGAAAGATCGACGCCCTCAACAGCGGTGCCGACGACTACGTCACGAAACCCTTCAGCATGGGCGAACTCGAAGCGCGGATCCGGGCGGTACTGCGCAATCGCCCCAGCGAACCCGACGAACAGACGTCACCCGAGTTGTCTCTCGGTACGCTCGACCTCGACTTCGTTCACCACGAAGTTCGATTGAAAGGCTTCAAAGTCAATCTCACCTCCAAGGAGTTCGGTGTCCTCGCGTACCTCGCGCGCTACGCCGGGCGAACGTGCACGCACCAGATGATCCTTCACGCCGTCTGGGGCTCTGGGTACGGTGACGAGGCCGCGTACGTGCACGCGTACGTACATCGACTGCGCCAAAAGCTCAATGACGAATCCGGCACCCTCATCCAAACGACGCCGGGCGTGGGTTACAGCCTCCAGCCCCAGTCCTGACGGCCCTCGTTCCCGTAGTGACTCGCAGGCCCTCGACACGTCGCGCCAGCGCACGGCGAAGGAGCCCTCTTTGTACGATGGACCAGTGTTCGGGCCCTCTTCCTCAGTGGCGGCGATCCTGCTCACCGGAGGGTCGAGTCGGCGGATGGGTCACGACAAGGCACTGGTGATCGTCGACGGTTCAACCCTCGCCGTTCGCACCGCGTCGCTGCTGCAGCTCGTCGTCGAGACGGCGATTGAAGTCGGCCCCGGAGTGTCGGGACTCCCGGCGACGTGTGAAGAACCTCAGGGGGATGGACCGCTCGTCGCGATCGCCGAAGGCTGTCGCGCACTTCGCGCGAACGGGCATACTGGCGGCGCACTGGTCGTGGCGTGCGACCTGCCCTTGCTCACGGAGCGACTCCTTCGTTTTCTCGTCGAGTGGGGGTCACCGGGCTCGGTGGTACCGATGGTGCGTGGCCGAGCTCAGCCCCTGTTGGCTCGGTGGAGTGGCGACGACCTGGACGGTGCGCGTCAGTTGGTGAACGAAGGCGTTCGTTCGTTGCAACTCCTCGTCACCCAACCCCACGTTGCCTTGCTGGACGAGTCAACGTGGCCGGACGTCGTCACCGACGATCAGTTCTCCGACGTCGACAGTCCGGACGATCTTCGCCGGTTAGGACTGACGTCGTAGCGCTCGACGGTGGCGAGGTCGGACGATTCGAAGGCGGCCTACGTCGTCGGAGTGACTACCCTACGTCGGGGTCGACATTCGTGCTCCGCTGTTCCAACCGCGCAGCCAGTTCACGAGCCTCCGAGGTTCCAAGTCCCGCCTTCGCGGCGAGCCAGCACGCAATCGGTGCCGCTGTTCGTTCCGACGCGTGCGCGGCCGATCCGGCCAACGCGAGAATGTCCTCACACTCCGCGACACTCGGTGCGTCAACTCCCAGTTCCGCGGCAAAGGCAGTGAGCCACTCGGTTGCCGACGTCGTCATGGATTCGATCCTACCGACGGCACCGCGAGCAGTTTGTTGACGAGACCGCGAAAGGGTCGAGCGCACGAGATTCCGTGACCCGTCGCTCCTGCGTTCTCGCTCGTTAGGCTCGACGGAGAGTTACTCGGCGACCGGTCGCGAAGGACCGCGAAGCGTCGCCGGTGAGTAGAGAAGAGTCGAAGTGAGTCGCGTAACCCCCGAGCGTTCCGTCGTGCGAATGACGATAGGCGAGCCGCCGCAGATTCTGCGCGACAGCCTCGCCGGTGAAGAGCCCCTCGAACTTCGCGTGGGCGGTCACTCCCTGGCGGTCACTATGAGAACGCCGGGAGCGGACTTCGACCTGGCGGCGGGATTCCTCGTGAGCGAGGGCGTCATCACGCGCACCGAGGAGCTCGTGGCGATGCGCTACTGCGCGGGCAAGGACGAGAACGGCGTCAACAGTTTCAACGTGCTCGATCTCGCACTGGCGGACGGCGTCGCGCCCCCCGACCAGAGCGTGGCGAGGGCGTTCTTTACGACGAGCTCGTGTGGTCTCTGCGGGAAAGCATCCATCGACGCGGTGCGCACACGCTCGGC
>DATKSO010000010.1:0-16088 GCA_035531635.1 Acidimicrobiales bacterium
GAACCGTGATCCCAATACGACGAGCAAGTCCATCAAGGGTCCAGCGTCGTTCCAGGCGGCTCGCCTGGATCTGCTTACCAAGCAGATCCAGGGCTTCGACTGTGCGCGGAGAATACGTCCTAGTTCGAGTCATACGGCAAGTATAACATCTTTTAAATGGTCTAAAATAAATTATATTTGCTATGTAGATATGACTCGGCCTCCTCGGCCTCCTCGGCGTCTGACTCGCTGGTGAGGGAAAATCGGTGCCAAGCGCTGGTCCGAAACGGCGGTTGGCTTTCGGGCGCGCGTTACCATTCGGCACGGGTGACATTCCCCGAAGCGTCAAACTCAAATTTGCTCGTGTGGGCGAACACATGGTGGCTCTCGATGAGGCCATCAAGACCTTCCTCAGCACCGAACCGTATGGCGCGAGGCGAGTGGTTGAGCGGGATGGCCTAGAGCATATTTCTATTGGACAAGTTATGAATCGTGCCCCGACAGATTCGGATTGATCGCGGGAGATGCGATACACAATCTCCGATCGAGTCTGGACCGCATGGTCGTCGCACTCGCAATCGAGGGCGCGAGATCTTCGTGGAGACGTCTGAGTTGGGATGATCTCAATTCTCTCCAGTTCCCAATCGTTAACAAAACAGTCGACTTCCACGAACAGGTCACTAGGGGAAGACTGCGCGATGTCAACGTCGGCGCAACGGCACTTATTGAGTCCGTCCAGCCATACAACAGCAGGGACTCGGGTGCGCCCAAACGCTCGCTTCTCGCCATGCTCAGTTACCTGGATAACTCTGACAAGCACAGAATTCTCACTACTTCTGCAATGGCTCCCATTGCGGAGAAAGTTCTCTGAGACCCCGAGGCAAATGAAGCTCGGCTTGAACACCCAGAAGAACTGCGCACCGAAGTAGGCGCGGAAATCGGAAGATTCATATTTTCCTCGCCTCGCCGAGAAGAGGTCGTAAATGTATCTTTCGCTTGGCTTTTCGTCCTCATGCAGAGACCGATGTGGTCCCTATTCGACATCCGCGACATCATCCGCAGTTACGACCAAGAAGTGAGAGCCATCGTCTGGAATTTGAGCTGCGAGTTCATGCCACCATTTGGAGCCACGCCGACCGCTCTGGATGACTCAATAGACATTTGAACCTCAAAGATTACTGCAGGATAACCGCCGGAATTGCTGTCGGTAAAGTCGACAGTTTGAACCATGACCTATTCGTGGAGCAACTGCAAGCGCCGCGTAAAACAAACTGGTTCGGTTTCCGTTCCGAAGTGGGCGCTGGGGGACTCGAACCCTCGACCTCAGCCGTGTGAAGGCTGCGCTCTAACCAACTGAGCTAAGCGCCCGAGTCACCAATACTACTGGCTCGAGCAGACGAGATCATAGGTGCGGCGTTGTAGCCTTCATCCGTGCCAGATAACGCAGACTCGACGTCGTCTTCGTCGACGAAATCGCGACGGGGACGACGCCCTTCAGTCGCTCCCCGCGAAGTTGTCTTGGGCCTTGACCGCTTAGAGCGACGAATTGGTTTCGTGAGCGTCGGCGCCGCTCTCTTATTGGCTCTCGTGACGGCCGTCGAATGGGCTCGCAACGTCAAGACCACGACGACGGCAAAGCCGTCGACGACCAACACCTGTCCGACCGGCTATCACCACGCCGGCTCCCTCTGTAAAGAGGTGCTCGCGTCCTCGGCGGGCGCGTGGGAAGTCCGACTGTTGTTCATTGTCGTCGTCGCCCTCTGTATCTTGTACTTCACGATCCGCCGCAAGCGAGCGGGAGTAGCGTGTTTCGCCATCTTCCTCGGCTTCGGGCCCGTGTACGGCGCCGGGCTTCTCTTCGTGCTCTTCGGATCGTGGTTAATCCTTCGCGCCTATCGACTGCAGAAGTACGGCGAAGCCGGTTTTGCGAGTTCGAATCGAGTGGCCAAGGAAAGAGGTCAGGCGAGACGCGAAGGACGAGCAGCGAAGACCACCTCAACCTCAAACGCGAAGGGCACGACTGCCAAGGCGGTCTCCGCTCCCGAGGCGTCGAAGCGCTACACCCCGAAGAAGCCACCGCGCCGTCGTCGCTAACTCATGACCAAACTCGGCATGGACTATCCAACGAAGTGGGGTCGTGGCTACACCGCGCGCTTCGCGCGCAACATCATTCAGAGTTACGTCATGGGGCCCTACGTCCGCCACCTCTCGACGCTCGAGGTTCGAGGTGTGGAGAACGTTGAGGGTGAACGGCCCTTCATCTTCGTCGCCAATCACGCGAGCCACGTCGACACCATCATCCTCTTGTCAGCGATACCTGCCAAAGAACGCAAACGCACCATCGTCGCGGCCGCCATGGACAGTTTCTTCATGGACGCTCGACAAGCTTTTAAGACGGTGTTGATCTTCAACGCCATACCCGTCGATCGTCTAAAAGTCAATCGGCGAAGCGCTCAGTTGGCGTTGGAACTCGTCGAGGACAAGTGGAATCTTGTCATCTACCCCGAAGGCGGTCGCACCCCCGACGGCCATCTCCAAGAGTTCAAGGGTGGCGCGGCGTACCTCGCCGAGCGGTCGAAGGCCACCGTCATACCGACCTACATCCACGAATCGGGAATGCTGAAGGGTCCCAAGTACGCGAAGGCCCCGATCTACGTGGACGCACCCAACGAACGCCGTCACCACGTCATCGTCGCCTTCGGCACGCCCCTGCGGTGCGAAGAGGGCGAGAACATGCGACGCTTTGGCGTGCGCATCGAACGTGCCGTCGAAGAGATTGGTCGCGAGGTCAGTGGTGACCCCACGTACGGCCACACGGAGCCCGACGACTAACGAGCGAGTGCCGCGACGCGTTCGTCATAGAGCTGGTCAGCGATCGTGACGAGGGGCGCGAGTTCACGACCGAGGGCCCGGCCGAGCACTTTGTCCGCGAACCAGGGATTCATCGCCAGCACCGGTCCGTGCGCGTACGTGGCCCAGACGTCGGGCGTGCGAAACCCGTCCACCACGCCGTCGTTGCCTCGACCGAGTTCGACTGCGCCGAGCGCTTCGACGTCATCACGCAAGAGGGTTCGACCGCCGTGATTCTCAAAGCCCACGAGCGCCCGTCCGTCGACGCGAACGACGAGTTCGCCAACGGAGCGGGCTTCACCCCGCGTGGTCGTCGCCTCGACTAGTCCGAGACCTTCGTACTCGTCGTCCCCTTCGACGCAGAACGTCGTGCCGAGGAGCTGCAAACCCGCGCAGACCGCGAAGACGAAGTTACCGTCACGAACGCGTGCCGCAAAGGACGACGCGCGAAGAAGGTCGGCGCCGAGACGCTGCGGTCCGTCCTCTCCCCCTCCCAAGAGGTAGATCGCCGCGTCGGGCACCTCGTCGCCGATGCCCACGTTGATGACCTCGGACTCGAATCCCCGTCGGCGAGCCCGCTCCGCCAAGACCAACGCGTTGCCGCCGTCACCGTAGGTCCCGAGGAGTTCGGGATAGATGAGCGCGATGGTCAGCACGGTTTGGTCCTCGCTCGCCACTCTTGAAAGGCCGTGTAGTTCGCCAACACGCTAGTCACGTCCTTCGACGCGGGAAGCGTCGACTCGTCGGTGACGACCACGTACTCCACGTCCGCGTAGTCGAGACGAGTAGCCAAGTCGAGGCGTCGATCACCGAAGCAGAACACCCGGTGGCCACGTAAGAGCTCAAAGGGCACGTCGTAGAGCCACGACGGGTCGCGTCCGTCGGCGAGGCGCGCGTTGATCGCCACCCAAACGTCCGTGCCGTCCGACTTCAGCGTCAACAGCATCGACGAGAAACCGGCGGGATTCTTCGCGAGCAGGAGGCGTAGGCGGTGACCGCGCCACTTACGAAGGCTGAATCGTCCGGCCACGCTCGACAACGCGTTCACTCGTTCGAGTGCGCCCTGAAGATCGACGCCCACGTACGAAAGTGCGGTCAGCGCCATAGCGGCGTTGGCCTCATTGAACGCTCCGGGTAGTTGAAGGTCGAGGTCGAGCGCCGTCCCTCGCACCACGAGTGGTGCGGCGTCGCTGGTGACGAGTACTTGGGGTTTTGCGAAACCGCACTCACTCGCCCACGAACCGTTGGCGAAGTCCAGTGGCTTCGTGCAGCGCGGACAGGACACGGCGTCGGTCGTCCACGGCGTCGGCACGTCACACCACGCGACGTTCGCGGCGAGCTCGGCGGCGTAGACGACGAGCGGATCGTTGGCGTTCGCCACGACCATCACGTCGCCAAGATCGGCTAAGAGCACGCGCCAACGTTCGGCGATCTGGCGGACTTCATTGGCGCGGTCGAGTTGGTCGCGCGAGAGATTCAGCAACGCGATCACCTTCGGTGTCGTCGCGCGCGCCACGTCACTCAACCACGCTTCGTCAACTTCAAGAACCACCGAGCGAGATTTGGACGACGCGAGTGCCGCGACGAGTCCTTCGGGCATATTCGAACCCGTGTCATTGGTCGTCACCGTGCCACCCCAACCGGTCGTGATCATGGCCGTGGTCGTTGTTTTGCCGTTGGTGCCACTCACGAGCACAACGTCGCGGTGGCGAGCGAGATTCGCCAGGAGATCGGGCGCGATCGTCAGTCCCACACGCCCGCCGATGACGGTGCCGGACCCCCGAGCGGAGAGGCGCGAGAGAAGATTGACCGTCCGAACGGCTCCTTTCGCGACGTCATCGCGAAAGGAGGTTTCACGTGGCATTGAGCCAACGCTAACAACCCAGAAACGCAAAAGGACCAACCGGGGGGTGGTTGGTCCTTTTGCAAAGCATTCTGACCACTCGAGGGGGGGTTCGAGTAATACAGGCTGATACGAGTATGCCGGTTCGCTGTGTATCTCGCAAGTGAATGGAAGAGATATCTTCCATCTCTATACTAGATACATGGAGATCCGCCAATTGGAAGCCCTGGTCAGCATCGCCGAGAACGGGACCTTCTCGAGCGCCGCTGAAGCACTTGGAACGGTCCAGTCGAATATCTCGAATCGAGTCGCACGCCTCGAGAGCGATTTGGGCACCGAACTGGTCAACCGCGCGACAGGAAATCTCACCGAATCGGGCGTCATTGTCGTCGAGCGGGCCGGAAGAATCCTTCGCGAACTCCGCGCCATTGCGTCGGACGTCTCGGAACTCAACGCCGATATTCGCGGCCAGGTCACGCTCGGCATGATCGGCACCGCGGGACGGTGGGTCGTGCCACTCCTCTTGGAGAATCTTCGTCTTCGCTACACAAAGATCAACTTACGCATCAGTGAGGGTACGAACTCCGCGCTCGAGCCCCGTCTCGTCAACGGCCAACTCGACCTCGCGGTGCTGGCGTGGCCCGTCATGGCCGACGAGTTGAGCGAGGTCGACCTCTTCACCGAAGACCTCGTCGTCATCGCCCCGCGCGATCATCCCTTGGCCCAGATGAAGGGACCACTCCCCTTCTCAACGCTCATCGAGTACGACATCCTTCTACCCATGCGAGGAACACCCATTCGTCGAGAGATCGACGAGGCCGCGCGCCAAGCGGGTGTCGAAATGAACGCGCTCATCGAACTCGACGGTCTTCGCACGATCGCCTCGATGACGTTCGACGGCCACGGCCCGTCAATTCTGCCCGCGACCATGTTGTCACCGCACCTACGAAGCAACTTCGTCGCGCTGCCAATCGAGAACATCGCGAAGCGCCGCGTCGTGCTCGCGAGTCGACGCTTCGGGTTTCCCGCCGCGCCGGTACGGGCCATTCACGCTCTCTTGGTGGACGTCGTGACCCACGCGGCGAACGTTCCGAACGGCGTCTATCTGCCCGCGACCACTCTGCAATAGTCAGAGGGTGCCTGCACCCCTCACGCCGCAAGAGATCGCCGTCGTCATCGGCACGCGTGATAACGCTTTCAAGAGATTCATCCGGGTCGCCGGCCCCCCACCGCCTCGACGTAGTGCGCCCGTGGCGCAACGATTTCCGACGTTGGCGCGCGCGATCACGGGTCAGCTGCTCGCGACCAAGGCCGCCACGACAATTCACCAACGCGTCATCGACCTCTGTGAAGGTGAGGTGAACGCCGAATCGATCCAACGAGCGGGCCACGCCAACTTGCGGAACGTCGGACTCTCCAACGGCAAGGCCGCGGCCATGCTCGACCTCGCCGAACGAACGCTGGACGGGCGAGTCCGTCTCGCCCACCACGGCAGGATGTCCGACGCGGACGTAGTGGCTGACGTCGTCGCGGTTCGCGGGATTGGACCTTGGACCGCGCAGATGTACCTCATGCACACCCTGGCGCGACACGACGTTTGGCCCGCGGGTGATCTCGGCGTGCGTCACGGCTGGTCGCAACTGCACGAACTCGGCGAGTTGATCAGCGAAGTGGAACTGCGAAGCAAGGGTGACCTCTTCGTAGGCGTCCGTTCGGACGTCGCGTGGTACTGCTGGCACGTCATCCGTCTCCAGCGCGCACAGTAATCTCGCTGGGATGCCTCTACTTTCCCTCCATGCTTTCGAAGAAGCCGCCCTCGAGACCCTGACCGCCTTTGGCGCTATACCTTCGCTGTCGCCGATGTTCGACGCCGACTGGGTCGAACACGGACATCTCGACGCGGCCGCCGAGTTGCTGGCCTCGTGGGCGCGCGCTCGAAAGATCGCCAATTTCGACGTGGCGATTCACCGTCTTCCGAGTCGTACGCCTACCCTCGTCGTCACCGTGGACTCGACGGGTGGTGAGGGCGCCACGGTGGTGCTCTACGGTCATCTCGACAAGCAACCGCCCCTCGGTGACTGGTCCGAAGGCCTCGACCCCTTCGTCCCCGTTCGCCGGGGCGATCGCCTCTTCGCTCGCGGCGTCTCGGACGATGGCTACGCTCTCTTTTCCGCGCTGAGCGCTATCGAGACCATGGAGGCGAACGGCGTCGCTCACGGGCGATGCGTCGTCCTCATCGAAGCGAGCGAGGAGAGCGGAAGTCCGGACCTCGAGGCGTACCTCGACGAGCTCGCCGATCACCTGGGCGACGTGGAACTTTTGATCTGCCTTGACTCGGGCGCACTCACGTACGACCGACTCTGGGTCACGACGTCGCTGCGGGGCATGGTGAACATCGAGGTCACCGTCCAGGTTCTCGAGCAGGGTCAGCACAGCGGCTCGGTGAGTGGCATCGTGCCCTCCTCCTTTCGCGTCCTCCGCCAACTCCTCGACCGCGTGGAGGACGCCACGACCGGCGAAGTCCTCGTCGAGGAGATGTGGGCCACCATCCCGGCTGCCGATACGAAGTCCGCCCACGACATCGCCCAGGAGTTTGGTGACGTCATCGCTCGTGAGTTGCCAATGGTCGAAGGGGTCACCCTGATGGGTTCGAGCGCGGAGGAGCGACTTCTTCGCCGCACGTGGTATCCGACCTTGTCGGTCATCGGCATGGGAGGTCTCCCGTCGCCCGACATCGCCGGCAACGTTCTTCGCCCTTTCACGACGGCCGTCTTGTCGTTTCGACTGCCGCCGAGCATCGACTCGAGTGTCGCCGGAGCCGCCGTCGAACGCATGTTGACGATCGACCCGCCGTCGAACGCCAGAGTCACGGTCAAAGTCGACTCCTCAGGTGACGGGTGGGTCGCGCCCACATTCGCGCCGTGGCTCGAGCCGGCCCTCGAGCAAGCATCGCTTGACGCCTTTGGACGTTCAGTTGGTTTCACCGGCGAAGGTGGATCGATCCCCTTTCTCGCGTCGCTCGCGAAGCGCTATCCCGGCGTGCAGTTCGTGGCAACCGGAGTCGGCGGTCCCCAGTCCAACGCGCACGCGATCGATGAGATGCTCGACCTTCCCATGGCGGTTGGCGTCACGAACGCGGTCATTACTGTGTTAGCGGCACACGCCAAACAGTAAGGACCCCTCATGACCACGAACGTCGACCTCTGGGTCGATCCCCTCTGCCCCTGGGCCTGGATGACCTCGCGATGGCTCCTCGAAGCCGCCCAAGTTCGTGAGTTCGAAGTGAACTTTCACGTGATGAGCCTCGCCGTGTTGAACGAAGGCCGTGATCTCTCGCCCGAGTACGTCGAACTCCTCGCCAAGGCGTGGGGACCCGTGCGGGTGCTCATCGCCGCGCAAGAGCGCCACGGCAACAAGGTCATCGAACCGCTCTACAGCGCCATGGGGACACGGCGTCACGTCCAGGGCGAGAAGAACTTCGAGAAAATTACCGCCGAATCGCTCAGCGACGTCGGTCTCGAAGCCGATCTGGCCGACGCCGCGACGAGCATCGAGTTCGACGACGCCCTTCGAGTAAGTCACCACCAGGGCATGGACCCCGTGGGCTACGACGTCGGCACGCCCGTCATCCACGTCGGGGACGTCGCCTTCTTCGGTCCGGTCGTGACGCCCGCGCCCAAGGGTGAGGCCGCCGGCAAGTTGTACGACGGCGTGTTACTGGTCGCGAGCACGCCGGGCTTCTACGAACTCAAGCGCTCGAGGACCGAAGAGCCGAACTTCGCGTGAGCGCGGCGCCGGACTCCCCTGGTTTTCCGGTCTACGTCACCGGCTCGACGGAAGCGCCGCGTGCGCTTATCGTGCTGCAAGAGGCCTTTGGGGTCAATGACCATATTCGTGACGTCGCCGACCGTCTCGCTGGCGCGGGTTACTTCGTCATTGCGCCGCACCTCTTCCATCGAAACGGCTCACCCGAGATCGCGTACGACGACTTCGATCGCGTGAGGCCGCTCATGGCTGAGCTCACCGTCGAGGGACTGACGAACGATCTGGACGCCACGACGAAGTTCCTGGGTTCGCTCGGCTTCGGACCTGCGTCGGTCGGTGTGGTTGGCTTCTGTATGGGTGGCACGGTCTCCTTTTACGCCGCGACGCTCGCCGGCGTCGGTGCCGCGGTCTCGTTCTACGGCGGCGGACTGACCAAGGGACGGTTCGGCCTGCCGCCGCTTCTGGAACTCGCCACTTCGTTGAGGGCGCCGTGGCTCGGACTCTTCGGCGATCTCGACACCGGCATCGCGAGCGACGACGTGGAGACACTTCGGTCCGTGCTCGCGTCGGTCCCCGTTGCGACCGAGGTCGTTCGCTACCGCGACGCGCAGCACGGCTTTCACTGCGACGCGCGACCCGCCGTCTACAACGACGCTGCGGCCCGCGACGCCTATCGCCGAACGCTTGACTTCTTTGACGAGCAGTTGCGCGACAAGTAGTTCGTCACTAACTCCGCGGCACGTCCTTCCAGGCGACGTCCTTGTCGTTGCGAGGTTCGCCCGGCAGTCCGAGCACGCGTTCGCCAATGATGTTGCGCATCACCTCGCTAGTTCCACCTTCGATTGAGTTCGCGCGCATGCGGATGAAGGCCTTGCGCAAGTCACCACCAGTCATCGCCGACTCGCTCGGGCGAACCTGAGGGTAGTTCGAGCCGTAGAGCATGCCGTCGGCGCCCATGAGGTCGACGCAGAGTTCGCTCGTTCGTTGATTCTCCTCGGCGAAGGCCAACTTCGCGACGGATCCCTCCGGACCAGGTGTCCCGGCCCTTCGAAGATCGCTGGCGCGCCAGTTCGTGAGTCGAGCGACCTCGTTCCTCACCCACGACTGCATGAGGTCACTTCGAATGGCGTAGGCGTGAGCGTCACCCCGAGTGGACCAGCGCTGGCGCCAAATCTTGACTGCTTCTCCAATGAGACCCGATCCCCGAGGTGGCACCGTGCCACCGATCGAGACGCGCTCATTCATCAACGTGGTGATCGAGACGCCCCACCCTTCGCCAACGCCGCCCAGTCGGCGGCTGTCGGGAATCCTCGTCTCGGTGAAAAAACACTCGTTGAACTCCGCTTCGCCCGTTGCCTGGTAGAGCGGCAACACCTCCACACCGGGCGCGTTCATGTCGACGAGGAAGGCCGTGATGCCCTTGTGCTTGGGCACGTCCGGATTCGTACGCGCGATCAAGAGACCGAACGCTGACTCGTGCGCCAGCGTCGTCCAAACTTTCTGACCGGTGACGATCCATTCGTCGCCGTCGCGCTCGGCGCGCGTGGAGAGGCCCGCGACGTCCGAGCCCGCTGTCGGCTCAGAGAAGAGTTGGCACCAGATCTCCTCGCCCGTGAACAGTGGGCGAAGGAATCGTTGCTTCTGCTCGTCGGTGCCGTGCGCCACGATGGTGGGCGCCACCATCCCGTACCCGATGACGTTGCGCCCCCCGGCGCTCGGCGCGCCGAACTTGGACAGTCGACGAAGCGCGTAGAGCTGATCGGCCGGGGTGAGACCCAATCCGCCGTTGCCGACCGGAAAGTGGGTCCACGCGAGACCTCGGTCGAACTGCTCGCCCAAGAACTCCACCGGATTCGTGGACGAGGGAGGGAAGGTCGCGACGAGTTCGTCGATCAGCGTGTCAAGGTCCGCTTCACTCGTGGTCATGGCTCTCCTTTGGTGATCGCGGCGTCGGTCGAATCCTAGGCAGGGCGCTGCGTGAACGTGGACGACCCGTCGTGAAGTAAACCGGTGTCATGAAAACCCCTCGAATACTCGCGACGTCCGGCGGCATGGTCGCCGGTCCCGTACAGATGTCATGGCGCCTCGGTCAGATGGTCCTCGACGGACTCGCCCTCACCAAGAAGGATCGTCCGCGCGTGTGCCTGGTCGAAACGGCCAGCGGTGATCCGAGTCTCTACTACGCCCTGCTGTACGAGGCATTCAACGCGGCGGGTTGTGACGTCACCGAACTCAAACTCTTTCCCCAGCCCTCGGCCGATCCCTTCGAGCGACTCGGTGGCAGCGACTTCGTCTGGGTGGGTGGCGGATCCGTCGCTAACCTGCTCGCGCTGTGGCGCCTACACGGCGTCGACGACGCGATGCGCGCGGCGTGGCAGGACGGCGTCATCCTCGGCGGAGTCTCGGCCGGCAGCCTCTGTTGGCACGTGGGCGGCACCACGGACTCCTTTGGCCCCGCCCTGCAGCCCGTCACGAACGGTCTGGGCTTCTTGCCCTACGCGAACGGCGTGCACTACGACTCCGAGGCGCAGCGTCGCCCCCTCCTCCACCAGCTTCTCCACGACGGAACCTTGCCGCCACTCGCGTACGCCACCGACGATCACGTGGGCCTCTGGTACGAAGGAATCGAACCCTCGTTGGTCGTCTCCGACAGTGCCGTCGACCAACGGTCCGGTCCCGCGGCCTATCGCGTGGAGCTACAAGAGGTCGAGGTCGTCGAGACCCGCGTTGGAGTAGGTCAGCGTTTTGGCTAGGCCCGCGCGAGGTCGATGACGACCTTGCCCGAGGTTCACCCGTCTCGACGTCGCCGCGAAGCGTGCCCGACGGACTGGTCCTCGACGCACGGCGGCCCCCTCATCCCGTGCTTCCAGCCCAACGAGATCTGGCGTTGGACAAGGGAGGGTGAGCTAGAACTCCTCCTCCAGGACTGGACCGGTGAGTGCGTGCTCTCGCCCACTAACGTTGCTTTCTACGGTGAGCGACGCCACCGCCCGGCGTTGGCGCCGCGCTGCGGCCACGACCCCGTCACGGTCTGCCCCCGCATCCCGGTACGTCGCTGAACTATCCCAACGAACAAAGTGAGAACACGTGACGCGAGTCATCAGTCGAAATCCCGCCACGGGCACGGAGCGTGAGCTCGACGTCAACGAGACGAAGGTCGCCGAGGTCATCGCGCTCGCGGACGTGGCGTCGTCCGTGGCGCTCGACTTCGCCCGGCGACCGCTGTCGTGGCGCGCGGGACTGTTACGAGAGATGGCTGACGAACTCGAAGTCGACGCCGTCAAGCTGGTCGACCTCGCGCTCGACGAGACCGCCCTTGGACGGCCTCGACTCGAAGGCGAACTTCGCCGCACGACCTTTCAGCTGCGATTCTTCGCCGACGTCGTCGAGGACGGTGCCTTCCTTCTCGTCTCCATCGATCACGCGAAGGACTCTCCTATGGGTCCGCTGCCCGACCTTCGACGAATGCGCGTGCCCCTCGGGCCCGTGGCGGTCTTTGGCAGTTCGAACTTCCCCTTCGCCTTCTCCGTTCCCGGTGGGGACACCGCCTCCGCCCTGGCCGCGGGCTGTCCCGTCGTGATCAAGGCCCATCCCGCGCACCCGGCGACGAGCCAGGTCTGTTTCGACGCGTTGGTGCGCGGTGCGCGCAAGGGTGGCGCCCCAGAGGGTCTCCTGAGTCTGGTCTTCGGTTTCGACGCGGGCGTCGCACTCGTCGACGCACCCCCGATCAGTGCGGTGGGCTTCACCGGCTCGGTGCCTGCGGGGCGCGCGCTGTGGAGTCGCGCGAACGCACGTCCCTCCCCGATCCCCTTCTTCGGCGAACTTGGCGCGGCCAATCCCCTCGTCGTCACGCCCGCCGCGGCGAAGGAGCGCGCCAGTGAGATCGGAGCGGGCGCGGCGGCCTCGATGACCTTAGGCGTGGGTCAGTTCTGCACCAAGCCGGGACTGCTCTTCGTGCCCCAAGACCACTCTGGCGACGCGCTCGTGGCGTCGCTCGTGCACGCACTGAACGAACTTTCGCCGATGACGATGCTGAGCGAGGGTATCGCCGATCACTTTCGTTCAGGTTCGGTCGCTCTCGCGAGCGTCGACGGCAGCCGTCGCCTCGTAGGTGGCGACGACGTTGGCACCAGCGTCGGCGCCCAACTCTTCGAGGTTTCCGCGAGGGTCTTCGCCGACCGGTCATCGACGGCGTTGCGCGAAGAGACGTTCGGGCCACTCGCGATCGTCGTCCGCTACCACAGTCGCGACGACCTCACCTCGGCCCTCGAGGGTGCTGACGCCGCTCTCACGTTCAGCGTCTTCACGTCAACGAACGACGAGGACGCCGCCTGGCTCGTCGAACTCGGCCAGTCGAAGGCCGGCCGCGTCATCGCCAACGGATTCCCGACCGGCGTGGGAGTGAGCTGGTCGATGCAGCACGGTGGCCCGTGGCCGGCGACGACCAATTCGTCGGCGACGTCGGTGGGCGCCGGTGGCGTCGATCGGTGGTTGCGTCCGGTGGCCTTCCAGAGTGTTCCCGAAGAGCTCCTACCCGAAGCCCTCCGTGACGACAACCCCCTCGGCGTTACCCAGCGAGTCGACGGCGTGTTCCGCTAGGCGTTAGCGGCGCGGTTGGGGAAGTGCCGCGCGAACGTCATCGGCGCGCTGGCCCAACTGCTTCGTCCGCGCCACGGCACCTTGAGCGCCACAACGCTCAAGCCAGTTCGCCAGCATCAAGTAGCCGTCTTGGGTCAGCACCGACTCCGGATGGAACTGCACCCCTTCGAGGTCGAACGTGCGATGACGCAAGCCCATGATGAGTCCGTTCGATCGGGCGCTCACTTCGAGCTCTTCTGGTAGGTCGTCGTCAACAACGACGAGCGAGTGGTACCGACCGACGACCAAAGGATTGGCCACGCCTCGAAAGACGCCCTCGGCGTCGTGCGTCACCAGACTGGCGCGCCCGTGCAAGAGCTCCGGCGCGACGTCCACCGTGCCCCCGAAGGCTTCGGCGAGTGCCTGGTGACCGAGACACACACCCAACAACGGCAGCCCGGCGTTGGCACAGTGTCGAATGATCTCCAAACAGTTTCCCGCCGTGCTCGGGTAGCCGGGCCCGGGCGAGATGAGCACCCCGTCGAAGGAGGCTGCCTTCACGTCGTCCGCGGCGACGTCGTCGTTGCGCCGCACCGTCACGTTCGCGCCGAGTTCACCCAGGTACTGCACCAGGTTGTAGACGAACGAGTCGTAGTTATCAATGACGAGAATCGACGGGCCTTCGCTCATGTCGCCCAAGCCTACGGCGTCGGTTCACTAACCTTTCACCATGGAACCTCTCGAACTCGCGTCGTTCCTCGACCTCGCCGATCAAGGCTTCAACGTGGTGCCACTGCACGTGACGCTGCAGCTCGATCGCGAAACGCCCGTCTCGCTCTACCAGCAGATGGGCGATCGGGCCATCTTCCTCCTCGAAAGCGCGGCGCTCGGCGAAGCCACGGGCCGCTACTCCTTCATCGGGCTCGATCGGCGATGGCGACTCACGACGCGAGGCGGACGCACCGTGGTCGAGGACGGCGCGACGCGCACGAGCGACCGAGAACCCCTCGACGAACTGCGCGCGCTCTTGGCGCAGTACCGAACGTCGAGTGCAGGTGACCTTCCCGACTTCGTCGGCGGCGCGGTCGGTTTCGTGACCTACGACTACGTGCGTCGTCTCGAACGGCTTCCGGGTCGCGAGAGCGAACCCACGTGGCCCGACGTCGATTTCTCTTTTCCCGGCGCGGTGCTGATCTGTGACCACCTGCGTCACTCGACCACCGTTGTCGTCCTCGCCCTCATCGGGGCGAACGAGCCGGGCGACGTGTACCGCGACGCACGCGGACGTCTCGATGAACTTGTCACGACCTTGCTGAGTCCGTCGCCGCGCGTGGATTCGAGCGCGGAGCGCCTGGTCGCCACCGCTCCTCAGCAAAGGTCCACCGTCGACATCCGAGCCATCGCGGCGGGACTCTCCAACTTCAGTGCCTCCGAGTACGAAGCGATCGTCGAGCGGGCCAAGGAGTACATCCTCGCGGGCGACGTCTTCCAGGTGGTGCCGAGCCAACAGTTCCAGCGGGCCAGTGACGTCAACCCCCTCACGTTGTACCGAGTTCTTCGGGCGTTGAATCCCTCGCCCTACATGTACCTCCTGGATTCTGGAACGCGTCAGATCGTCGGCGCTTCACCAGAAATGTTGATGCGCGTGCACGACGGCGTCGTCAGTACGAGACCCATCGCCGGGACGCGACGTCGCGGCGAGAGCGAGGCCGAGGACCTTGACCTCGAAGCGGAGATGTTGGTGGACGAGAAGGAGATCGCCGAGCACGTGATGCTCGTCGACCTGGGACGCAACGACATTGGCCGCGTTGCCAAACCCGGGACCGTTCGCGTCGAGCGCCTGGCCCACGTCGAGCGGTTCTCCCATCTCATGCATCTCGTCAGCCACGTCGACGGAGAACTCCAAGACGGTCTCGACGCTTTCGACGCCTTCAACGCGCTCTTTCCCGCCGGAACGCTCACGGGCGCGCCGAAAGTGCGCGCGATGGAACTCATCGACGAATTCGAGCCGGTGTACCGCGGGCCGTACGGTGGGGCCGTTGGCTACTTCTCGCTGTCGGGCAACGCCGACTTCGCGATCACCATTCGCACACTCTCACTTCACGACGGTGTCGCGACGGTCCAGGCTGGTGGCGGCGTCGTCGCCGATAGTCGCGGCGACTTCGAGTTCCAAGAGTGTCTCAACAAGGCGTCGGCACCGTTGCTGGCGCTCGAAATCGCCGACGCGTCATCGCGTTGATCCTACGTTGGACCCTCGTTCAAGAGGCCTTCGTCACAGGCAGCGACGCTCAGGTAGACGCTTACCACTCCTCGCTCACGTCGACGTGCGTCTGAGGTCGCCGGCGCAGCGCCACGGCGTCGGACGCCTCTTGATAGCTGTTTCGCACTTCACTCTGCGCCCATCGCGTGGACGTCGTCCTCTCCCGGGACTCGCGCGGCGCGTTGCTGGTGGTGACATCGTCAATCGTGTCGCCGCGACCCTCGAGTCGCCTCCCCGTCGACATCCGTGCCGAGAGTCCTTTGAGCCACTGAGTGGAGGACGTCTTCACTTGTTCGCCGAGCCACTGGAGAGCCTTGAGATGATTTTCATGTTGATCGAGAGCGCGATGATCGCGACGGCGACCACCGCAACTTCACCTAGGAATCCCGATGGGGCAACGCTTTCCACGGCGTGTCGGTCAGGACTTCGAGCAGGTGCTGAAGAGTCGCGCTTATTGGGCAGCTGATGCAGGGACATGAACTTCCTCCATTGAAAATGAAGTCGTCGTGTCCGAACGGGCGACAATCGTCTAGATCGTCCGACCCGAACCTGGCGTCTTAAGTCTGAGAGACAGTTGGTCTCAGCTCTCTCACTCTACTTGGCCGACCACCAAAGTGAGCGCGTTACACTTTGCGTGGCGCCGCTCAGCCGTTGCGCGCGTGACCTGATCGTCGATTTGAGTGCGACTCGCCAGTCGACAATATTGTTTGTTCCGGCGAAACTCGCCAGCACGTCTTCAACGAAGACGTCACTAGCCATTGGAGACTTCATGGAGCGTTCGGCAATCCCACAGCGCTTTAGTCGCGTGTTGCA
>DATKSO010000011.1:0-2064 GCA_035531635.1 Acidimicrobiales bacterium
TTTCCTTCGAACGCGTGGGTGGCGCCTCAACGGACAGCAGTACCCGAACGCCCTGCACATGGCCGTCACGCGCCCTCAGACCCAGCCCGGTGTCGTTGATCGATGGCGCGACGACCTCGCCGACGCCGTGGAGTACGCCTCGAGTCACAAGGATGAGGCGGCGAAATCGGGCGCGATCTACGGCGGCGTCGCGGGTGGTCCCAGTGAAGAGTCCGACGCCATCATCAAGTTCTTCATGGCCGACATGATGGACAAGCAGTCCTCCATTCCCTCGCAATGAGTGAAGAGTCCGAGCTCTGCCTCAGTATCGACCTCGGCACGGGGGGACCGAAGGTCGGCCTGGTCACTTTCGACGGGGAGGTCCTCGCGCACGAGGTCCACGCCGTCACGACGCACTACGGCGACGACGGTGCGGCGACCCAAGACGCCGACGAGTGGTGGTCCCTCATCACCGCCGCGACGAAGCGACTCCTCGTGGCTGCGGACGTTGCCCCGGGTCGAGTGAGGGCTGTCGCCGCGACCGGCCAGTACGCGTCAACGGTTCCCGTGGACGCCGACGGTATCCCGACGGGACCGTGTCTCACGTGGCTCGACACCCGCGGCGCTCGCTACTCGCGTCGGGCCGTGGGCGGACCATTCATGGGCTACAACGCTCGAAAGGTACTTCACTTCGTACGTAAGACCGGCGGAGCGCCCTCGACGGCCGGCGCCGACCCCGTCGGTCAGATGCTGGCCCTGGCGCACGACCAGCCCGGCGTCGTGGCCGCGACGCGTTGGTTCATGGAGCCCGTTGACTATTTGACCATGCGCTTCAGCGGTGTCGCGTCGGCGACGCACGCCTCGCGCCTCGCCGCGTGGATGACCGACAATCGTCGCCTCACGACGTACGAGTACGACCGACAACTGCTCGCCATGGTCGGCCTCGACGCGTCGTTCCTTCCGCCACTCCTTCCCTTTGGGTCGATCGTGGGCCACGTGAAGCCGAACGTCGCCGAAGAGCTCGCCATCGCGGGTGACGCCGTCGTCATCTCGGGACTGCCGGATCTTCACGCCGCGGCCCTCGGCTCAGGGGCCACCAACCTCTACGACACGCACCTCGCGCTCTCGACGACGTCGTGGATCAGTTGTCCGGTACCGAAGAAGAAGACGGACATCACTCACTCCATCGCGTCGGTTCCCGGCCTGACGAACGATTCCTACCTCGTCATCAACAGCCAAGACACGGGTGCGAAGGCGCTCGAGTGGCTGCGAGACGTCCTCGCCGGGAAGGGCACGCGTATGAGCTTTGACGAGATGACAACGCTCGCCGCGACGGCTCCACCGGGGGCCAACGGCGTACTCTTCACCCCCTGGTTGGCTGGCGAGCGTTCTCCCATCGCTAATAAGAAGATCCGCGCGGGCTTCACCAATCTCTCGGTGACGACGACGACCGCTGACCTCGTTCGAGCCGTCATGGAGGGCGTGGCCGCGAACAGCGCGTGGCTCTTCAAGCACGTGGAGAGGTTTGCCGGCCAGCCACTATCACCGATTCGACTCTTGGGCGGAGGCGCGCAGTCAGCCTTGTGGTGTCAGATCTACGCGGATACGTTGCGTCGCGACGTCGAGCAGGTTCCCGAACCGCTCTTGGCCCAGATGCGCGGCGCCGCACTCCTCGCCTCGGTGGCGCTCAATCGGCGTCGACTCCACGAGGTCGTGGGGCAGTCACGCGGCGTCACGTTCCACCCGTCGGCGAGCGTCGCCGAGCTCTATCGTGCGCGAGTCGCGCAACTTCCGAGCCTCTACGCCCGTGATAAGAGGTGGGCCCGAAAGCACCCTCTCCATCGCCACTAGTCGACGCGTTTCGCGACACCGACCCGTTCGTCGGAGTTCTGGACTTCACCTCGGAGCCCAAGGTGAGGACCCTAGCCACCCACGCGGAGCGAGCCCTGGAAACTCGCGTGCAGACGCGCGGGCCCGTCACTCGTGACGACGAGACACTCGCCGGTCTGAACGCCGGCGCGATGGTCGGTCGTGACGACGTTGGGCTGCACGACGAGCATCATGCCCTCTTCCAGGACCATGTCG
>DATKSO010000012.1:0-4161 GCA_035531635.1 Acidimicrobiales bacterium
CGGAGCCGCGTGCGACCCGCTTCGTCGAGGGGGGCGCTGCGCGCTTCATCGAGGAGCAACTTCACCATCGACCCGATGCGCATCACCTTCGCGGGCTGACTGATGTAGTCGGTGTTACCTTCTTTGGCTTCCTCTTCGGTCTCTCCCGGCGAGAGCACTTGGTCGGGGTTTACAGTCACGTTCTCATTTCTCGGATCTGCCACTACTGCAGTGTGCCAGACATTGACGGCCCTCGTACACGGACCAGTGGGGGCACCGACGACGTCGATAGGATGGCGCCGTGAGAGTATCGACTCGTGGGGACTACGCCAGCCGCGCCCTGTTGAGTCTGGCTCTGCGAGACAGCAACGGCGCGCCGACGTCAGTTCGTGACCTCGCGGAACGTACCGGTCTGCCGCAGCCCTACCTCGAGCAGATCTTGCTCAGTTTGAAGGGCGTTGGCCTCGTGCGCTCCAAGCGAGGCGTCGGCGGCGGCTACGTCCTGGCCCGCCCCGCGGAGAACATCACCTTGGCCGAGATCGTTGCCGCCGTTGACGGACCCATCGCGGCCGGCGACTTCGGTGAACCCCACCAGGACGGAGCGTGCGACCACGAGGGTCAGTGCGTCCTCCTCGGCGTGTGGGCCGACGTCGGCAATCACATGCGCGAGCACCTGTCGAGTTTCACGTTGGCGGACATGGTGAATCAGGCCCGCGGCGGGCGTCCCGTGGCCCGTACCCACACCGGCTGAGCCCGTGCGCGCAAACGGCCCTCGACGGGGCTTGAAAACTCCTTTTTCCCGTGGTAAATTAGTAAGGCGCCCATAGGAGAAATACCAGGCCCAGGACGCATCTACTTTGTACCCCCCAAAGACATAAGGAGATGCCAGTGAATACGACCCCCCGCCGTTCCGCTGTGAATACCAATGACATGTTGGGACTGCTCATGCGCGACCTTGATCGCTACCCCATGCCCAACTACGACGAGCAGGTCGAGTTAGCCAAGCGCGTCACCGCCGGAGACGAAGAAGCCAAGAAGCAGATGGTCGCCGCCAACCTCCGTCTCGTCCTTCACTGGGCTCGCCGCTACCAGGACCGCGGGGTCGAGATGGTCGACCTCGTCCAAGAAGGCACGTTCGGCCTCCTTCGCGCCGTCGAGAAGTTCGACTGGGAGCGTGGATTCAAGTTCTCGACCTACGCCACGTGGTGGATTCGTCAAGCCCTCCAGCGCGCCGTCCAACAGCACGGTCGTACGATTCGAATCCCTCTCGAAGTCGGTGAACAGCTCCAGCGCCTCGAGGCCACGACGGCCGAATTGACGTCGCTCCTCGCCCGTAAGCCCACGGACGAAGAGTTGACCGAAGCGACCGGTATGTCAAAGGCCGAGCGCGAGAACCTGAAGGGTCTCGCCGGCGTGACCGCCAGCCTTGACCAACCGGCCAGTTCCGACTCCGCCACGACCCTCGGTGACCTCGTCGCGCCAAGCCAGCACGACTGGGTCAGCGACATCGAACAGACGATGATGAACGATCAGTTGCACGGGGCCTTGTCGAAGTTGACGGACCTCCAGCGCGACGTGCTCTCGCTTCGCTTCGGACTGAATGGTGCCACGCCGCTTTCCCTCCAGGCCACGGCGACCAAGATGGACATCGGCGTGCGACGCGTTCGCCGCGCCGAGGACGAGGCCCTAGCGATTCTGCGCGACGACTCGAACGTGCTCGCCGCGCACGAGGTCGCCTAAAGCTCGAGCTCGCTCGGCACGAGGCCCCTGAGGTCTTCGGGGAGCGATGAGTGGGTGGAGATCCACTCATCGCTTCGCGGATGGCGGAAGGCCAGGGTCGTGGAGTGCAAGAAGAAGCGTTCGTCGCCGAGCCGTTTGTCGCTTCGGTGACCGTAGCGAAGGTCGTTCACCACGGGGTGACCGATCGTGGCCAGGTGCACCCGAATCTGGTGGGTTCGACCCGTCTCGAGACGCAGTCGCAACAGCGTCATCGCGTGCGGCTTCTCGACACGAGTGATGACTTCGTAGCCCGTCCTCGCGGGCCGTCCGTCCGAGCGCACGGCCATCAGGGTCGGAGTCCGTGTCGAGCGACCGATGGGGGCGTCGACGACCCCTCGCTCCTCCACCACGTGACCCTGAACCATGCCCAGGTAGGTGCGCTCCATCACACGCTCGGCGAGTTGACTGCTCAGGCTTAAGAAGCCCTCGGGCGTCTTCGCCACGACCAGGAGACCCGAGGTTCCCTTGTCGAGTCGGTGCACGATGCCCGGCCGCGACGGATCGCAGAGCCCCTCGGCGCTGAGCTCTCGAATCTGGGGAAAGCGCGCGAGCACGCCCGCGACCAACGTGCCGTCTCGCTGTCCCGCGCCGGGGTGAACGACTTGACCGGGCGACTTGTTGATCACCGCGAAGTCGTGGTCGTCGAGGACGACGTCCACTACCACGGTGGGATCGGGCTCGACCTCACCACTCCCCCGTGCTGGCAACACCGCGACCAGGTGTTGACCAGCTTCGAGCGACGTCGAGGGTTTGACGACGACCTTGTCGTTGACGCGAACGGCGCCGCTCAAGAGGACGTCGTGCGCCTCCGAGCGCGAGAGTCCCGTGAGCATCGAAAGAGCTCGGTCAACGCGAAGGGCGTCCAGGGCGCCGGGCACGACGAGGTCGAGCGTCTCACCATCGAAGGCGTCGCGCCCGCTGGTGTCGGTCATCGGGTCAACAGCGCTTCACCTCGAAGAGCCGACACCATCAAGACCACGAAACCGACAGTGATCGAGACGTCGGCCAGATTGAAGACGGGAAACGACGACACCGCGATGAAATCGGTCACGCGGTGCGTCGAGGCGACGAGTCGGTCGACGACGTTGGCCAGACCACCGCCGATCAGAAGGCCAAATCCGATCGCCGGCGCGCCGCGCTTCGCGTTCACGCCCACGAGGACGACCGCGAGCGCCACCACGACCGTCGCGATCGTGGTCACGAGTGGTCCGGTCTGGTTGATCGAGAACGAGACGCCACCGTTGTACTGCAGTCGGAGCCACACGAAACCTAGGACGTGGATCGCGTGGCGTGCCAGATCGTGGCGCGCCCACGCCTTGGTCAGCGCGTCGAGCGCCGTGGTCAAGAGTGCGAGCGCGACGACGGACCGGTTGAGATGGAAACTTAGACGCTGGCGCGGCACGACACGCAGGTGAAGACCGGCAACTGCGCCCGCAACCGGGGCTGGGAGATGGCCTCGTAACACTCGTCGCAGCGTCCGTAACTGCCGTCATCGATACGCGACAGCGCGACGTCGATCTCATCGACCTTCAGACGAAGCGCGGACGCGAAGTCCTTCAACTGGTCGCGTTGAATATCGGAGGCGACACTGCTACCGTCCTCATCGTCGTACTCGAGGCGTTCACGGTCGACCAGCATCTCGTTGGCCTCTGATTCGCTCACGGCGATTTGGGCCGTGGTCGCGACGCGAGTCTCCATGAGAAGTTGACGCAGCTCCTCGAGGAACGCCGTGTCCTCGGCGTAGGGCTTTGAGTGCATCTTGCGCTCGAGCGCTTCGAGACGCTTTCGTTCTTCGGCCTCGCGGCGCTCTTGACGCTTGTGCTCTTCCGCGTCGCGGCGTTCAATCTCGCGCAGCTTGCGGAGCTTCTCAGCCTCGATGGCTTTACGTTTCGCGTCGATCTCTCGTTGCTTCTTCGCTTCGACGGCAGCCTTCTCACGGGCCTTTCGCGCCACCTCGCGCTCTTTCGCGGCTACCTTGGCCTTGGCGTCGCGCTCCTTCTTCGCCTTCGCGTTCGCGAGTGCTTTGGCCTTCGCGAGCGCCGCCTTCTCCTTGGCCAGTGTCCGCGCGTTCGCCTCGCGCTCCTTCTTCGCCCTCGCGGCGTCGAGGGACTTCTGGCGCGCTAACGCCTTCGTCTCAGCTGCTTTGGCCTTGGCGTCACGGTCTCGTCTCGCCCTTTCGGCGGCGAGTGTCTTGGCTTTCTTTGCGGCCGCAGCCTTCTGGGCGGGACTAAGGACCGGCTTCTTTGCCACTTTTTTGATACTCGATTTCTTCACAGGCGCTTTCTTTGCAACCTTTTTTGCTGCGGCTTTCTTCGCGGGGGCCTTCTTGATGACTTTCTTGGCTGACGCCTTAGAAACGGTCTTTTTCGAGACCACCTTCTTCGTGGGGGCCTTTTTTGTGGT
>DATKSO010000013.1:0-6333 GCA_035531635.1 Acidimicrobiales bacterium
TGGATCGCGCGAGCCGCGCCACTTGACGCGTTGGGCTTCGGGTACGAGGAGGCGCTGGGCTTCGCCGTCGACGCACGGGTCGCCGACAAGGACGGGTTGTCCGCGGCGCTCGCCCTGGCGCGCCTCGCCCACGAACTAGCGCAGCAGGGTCACTCGGTCCTCGATCGGCTCGACGAACTCGAGACTCGCTTCGGTGTGCACGCGACGTCGCAGCTCGCCCTGCGCGCGACGGGCCCCGAGGGTCCCGCCGCAATACGAATGGTGGTGGCGGCGCTCGCCGCCGAGCCGCCCACGATGCTCGGGATGCTGGACGTGCGCGAGGTGATCGACCTCAACGACGGTTGGCGCGGACTGCTCCCCACGGAGGGCCTGTACTTAAGTCTCGGTGAGTGGGGTCGGGTCATCGTGCGTCCTTCGGGTACCGAACCCAAGGTGAAGGCCTACATCGAGGTGACCCCGCCGCAAGAACGATCGCTCGCCGACCAGCGCGCGCACGCTGTCAAACTGGTCGACGGCATTCGCGCGAACCTGACCTCGTTGCTACGGTTCTAGGTTTCGCAGCGCGGCGTACCCGGGCTTGATGACGTTGTTGATCATCGACAAACGCTGGTCGAACTCATAGAACGTGCTCTTCGCCGCGTTGAGGGTCAACCACTCCATGTCGTCCAAGGACCAACCGAAGGTGTTGGCGCACGTCTCGAACTCGCCGCTCAGCGTGATGCCGCTCATGAGGCGATTGTCCGTGTTGAGCGTGACGCGAAAGCGCAGGCGCTTGAGCAGATCGATTGGGTGCGTGGCGATCGACGCCGCGGCGCCGGTGTGCACGTTCGAGGTGGGACAGACCTCCAGGGGAATCCGCCGGTCACGCACGTAGTTCGCGAGTCGGCCCAGTTCGTAGTGGCCGTCGACCTCGTGGATATCGTCGACGATGCGCACGCCGTGGCCGAGGCGCTCCGCGTTGCAGAACTGGACTGCCTCCCAGATCGAAGGGAGCCCGAAGGCCTCGCCGGCGTGAATCGTGAGGTGAAAGTCCTCACGCTGGATGAGGTGAAAGGCGCGCAGGTGGTCCGTCGGGCGAAAGCCGTCCTCGGGTCCGGCGATGTCGAACCCGCACACCCCTTCGTCGCGAAAGCTCACCGCGAGCTGGGCGATCGTCTCACTGAGACGAGCTTGGCGCATCGCCGAAAGAATCGTGCGAACGACGACGCGGTGTCCCTCGTTCGCGGCCTCCTTCGTCCCGAGGGCGAAACCGTCCAGGACGGCACGCACGACTTCGGGCAACGTCAGTCCGGCGCTCAGGTGCAACTCGGGCGCGAATCGAACCTCGGCGTAGATAACGCCGTCGCGGGCCAGGTCAATCGCGCACTCGGCGGCGACGCGTTCCAACTGGTCGCGCGTCTGCATGACCGCGATGGTGTGCGCGAAGCCTTCGAGGTAGCGAACGAGGTCACTGCCCGGCGCGTCGACGATGAACCAGCGTCGAAGTTCGATGGCGTCCGCCGTCGGAAGACCCTGGTAGTTGTTCTCTCTCGCGAGTTCGAGAACCGTCTCGGGACGAAGTCCGCCGTCGAGGTGCTCATGCAAGAGCACCTTCGGCGCTCGCTTGATTGTCTCGAGCGTAAGTACAGTATTGGCCATCAAGTAAGGCTAGCGAGAGGGGACGGAATTGCAAATGTGAGCGGCGTGACGTCCGTGAAGCGCTCTGCGTCGCGCCGCGCAGCCGGCTTTCGAAACAACTCACTACACTTCGGTGACGATCGCGTGGCACCGAAGGGGAGACGTCCATGGTTGTTCCCGTGACTACCTTGTACCCGAAGTTCAGCGCGCCCGACGCCTCCGTCACCGAGTGGGACGAGACGCGCCACGTGCTCGAAGCGGCCGAGTTGTTTTGGATCACGTCGGTACGCGCGGACGCTCGGCCCCACGTCACGCCGCTCGTCGCGGTGTGGCTTTACGAGAAGCTGCACTTCTGCACTGGCGCCGACGAGCAAAAGGCAATCAACATCCGTGACAACGCTCACGTCGCCTTGACGACGGGCCGTAACAGCTGGGACCGTGGGCTGGACGTCGTCGTCGAGGGCGACGCGCGTCGCGTGAGCGACGATGAGGAACTTCAACACCTGAGTGACGCGTGGTCCACCAAGTGGGACGGACGATGGGACTACGAGGCGCGCGACGGTTCTTTCACCATTGAGGGTTCCGAACCGATCATCGTCTTCTCGGTCGCGCCCGCGAGGATCCTCGCGTTTGCCAAGGGCGACTTCGCCGTCACGCTCTATCGCTTCTAGACTCCGCCAACGCCTCGACGGGTCGTGTTCTCCTACTCGGTGATGAGATCGAGGAGCAACGAGGACGGTGCGGGCGCTTCGTTCCCCAGCACGACGGCGTGGGCGATAGTCACGCGACCGACGCCCAGGTGGGCTTCGTCGTCCGCGTGCAGCTCAAAGAGTGGTTGACCCTTTTCGACGCGGTCACCTTCGCGCACGAGACAGATCACGCCAGCCGCTGCGCTGACGGGGTCTTCCTTTCGGGCCCGACCCGCGCCGAGGCGCCACGCCGTGACGCCGACGGCTAGCGCGTCGATCGAGGTGACGACGCCGTCACTGGACGCTGTGACTTCCTCTCGCATGACCGCGAGGGGCATCGCCACGTCGGGGTCACCGCCCTGCGCTCGAATCATCTGCTCGAAGACGTCGTACGCCGACCCGTCGTCTAACTTCTCAGCCGGGTTCACGTCGAGTCCGACGAGTTCGGTCATCAGGGTGGCGAGCGCAATGGTGAGCTCGCGCACGTCACTCGGACCGCCGCCGCGAAGGACGGCAATCGATTCAGTGACTTCGAGAGCGTTGCCGACGGCGCGGCCCAACGGCACGTCCATCGACGTGAGTTGGGCGACGGTCTTCACGCCGTGCGCGCGACCGAGTCCCACCATGGTGGTGGCGAGGTCGCGCGCACGGGCCACGTCCTTGATGAACGCACCGCGACCGACCTTGACGTCGAGCACCAGTGCTTCAGTGCCCTCGGCGATCTTCTTCGACATGATGGACGACGAGATCAGGGGAATCGATTCGATGGTCGCGGTCACGTCGCGAAGTGCGTAGAGCTTGCGATCGACGGGCGCGAGTCCGGACCCCGCCGCGCAGATGACGGCGCCTACCTTCTCGAGTTGGACACGGATCTCGTCGTTCGTGAGAAACGCTCGCCATCCGGGATACGACTCGAGTTTGTCGAGCGTGCCCCCGGTGTGGCCGAGTCCGCGACCCGACAGTTGGGGCACCGCGGCACCGCACGCGGCGACCAGGGGAGCGAGGATGAGTGAGATCTTGTCGCCGACGCCGCCCGTCGAGTGTTTGTCCACGGTCGGACGCGACAGTCCCGAAAGATCAAGTCGCTCGCCGGTTTCGATCATGCGATCGGTCCAGGTGTCGAGTTCTTGGGCGCTGAGCCCGTTGAAGAAGATAGCCATCAGGAGCGCGGACATCTGCTCCTCCGCAACGTCACCGTGCTCGTAGGCGTCGAGCATCCAGGAGATCTCTTCCTCGCTCAACACCCCGCCGTCGCGTTTTCGGGTGATGACGTCCACCGCTGAGTACACGCTCACGGGTTTCGCCGTATCCCCAGATCCTCGGGTCCGAAGGCTCCGGGTAGCAGTTCGCTCAGCTTGAGTGGCGCGGCGCTGTCGCCCGCGTCCACCAGAAGGTCCGCTCCGCCGTGTTCGAAGAGCAGCTGTCGACAGCGTCCGCACGGCGCGATGGGCTCACCGTCCCCCGCGACGATGGACACGGCCACGAGTCGCGCGCCGCCTTGGCGAATGAGGTCGCTCACGAGCGAGCACTCGGCGCACAGCGTCAGTCCGTAGCTCGCGTTCTCGACGTTGGACCCGACGACGGTGTTGCCGTCACTCGCGAGAGCGCCCGCGCCGACCGACACGTTCGAATACGGCGCGTACGACCGCTGTGCGGCGTCGCGAGCCAGTGCGCGTAGGTCCGCCCAGTCAATCTCAGGGGCTGAACTCACGTCTTCACTGTACACTTTGCGCTGCGTGAAAAACTTTCGATTCTCCTCCGTCGTCGTCAGTGACGAGGTCACGACGGCGCTTCACGAGGGTCGAGGCGTCGTCGCTCTCGAGACCACGATCGTCGTGCACGGACTTCCGTCGCCCGTGAACTTCGAAGTCGCGCGCGCGTGCGAAGCGTCGGTGCGCGATGGCGGGTCCGTTCCCGCGACCATTGGCGTACTCGACGGCGGCGTGGTCGTGGGACTCAGTGACGACGAACTCGCGCGACTGGCCGATCCCGTTCGACGCGCGGCGAAGTTGTCGGCGCGCGACCTTGGCGTGGCCCTCGCGAAAGGGACCGACGGCGCGACGACGGTCGCTGGCACGATCACGGTCGCCGAGCACGTCGGCATCAACGTCATGGCGACGGGTGGTCTTGGCGGCGTGCACCGCGACGCGACTGAGAGTTTCGACGAGTCGGCGGACCTCACCACGCTGTCGCGCCGGTCGGTGCTAGTCGTCGCGTCCGGCGTGAAGTCGATCCTCGCCATCGGGGCCACGCTCGAACGACTCGACACACTCGGCGTGCCCGTCGTCGGGCTCGGGACGCGACAGTTTCCCGGTTTCTACTTGCGTGACAGTGGCTTCGAGCTCGACTGGTCGGTGGCGAGCGCCGAAGAGGCCGCCATGGCGTTCCTCTGTCACCGCGAGATGATGTCCACCGGGTTCCTCGTAGCCAATCCCGTCGCGGCGGACAAAGAGCTCGATCGGCACCTGCACGACGAAGCGTTGGAGAGTGCGCTCATCAAGGCACAGTTTGACGGCGTCAGCGGCAAAGCCGTCACGCCCACGTTGCTCGCGGAGTTCGCTCGCCACACGGCGGGCCTCAGTGTGCAGGTGAATCGAGACCTGGTCGTGGCGAACGCGGGTGTCGCGGGCGCCATCGCCGCGTCGCTCGCGCGCGCCTACGCGTGACGCGTCGCGTCGTCGTCCTCGGCGACGTGATGCTCGACGTCATTGTCCAACCGAGAGCCGCCGTGGCGCCCACCAGTGACACGCCGGCCACGATTCGCGTGACCCGAGGGGGATCGGGCGCGAACCTGGCGATCGCCCTTCGACACACCGGCCACGACGTGATCTACGTCGGAGCGGCGGGGAGCGACGCCGCCGCCAGCGTGTTCATCGACGCCCTCGTTGACGCGCACGTGACGAGCCGACTGGAGTCCTTCGACGGACCGACCGGCACGGTGGTGTCGCTCGTCGCGAGTGACGGACAACGTTCGATGCTGACCGATCGTGGTGTCAACTCGCGCCTCAGTGACACGTTCGTCGCCGCGCAGCTCGTCGAGCCCTTTGGCCATCTGCACGTCTCGGGCTACCTCCTCCTCGATCCGGCGACGCGGGTCGTCGGTGTTCGCGCACTCGAGCGGGCGCGACGCCACGGCGCGTCCACCTCAGTCGACGTCTGCTCCGTGGAGCCGCTTCGTGAGATCACTTCGCCGGTCTTCCTCGAGGCCGCCGCGGGGGCTTCGATGCTCTTCGCCAACGAAGAGGAGGCGATGACGTTGACGGCGAAGGCCGACGTCGAGCGCGCGCTCGACGTCCTAGGGACGTTGTTCGACGAAGTCGTGATCACGGCGGGCGCGAGAGGAGCACTGAGCGCGCGCGGCCCGGAGCGCTTTCGCGCGAGCGCGAGCGAGGCGACCGTCGTCGACACGACCGGCGCGGGTGACGCGGCCACTGGCGCGTACCTGGGCGCGCGGCTCAACGGCGAAGTGCCGCAGGCGGCGCTGGCGGAAGCGATGCTCGCCGCCGCGCGCGTCGTGAGCGGTCTCGGCGCGCTCGGTTAGTCGCGCAGGTAGGGCTGGCCGTCGGCGGCCGGCGCGCGCACGCGACCGATGAGACCGGCGACGACCGCGATGGTGATGAGGTACGGGAACATCTGCAAGATGTAGAGCGAGATCGGCACGTTGTAGGTGACCAGGTTGTACGACAGGTAGACCGAGAGACCGAAGATGATCGAGGCGACGACGGCCCCTGAGGGGCGCCAGCGACCGAAGATCAACGCGGCGAGCGCGATGTAGCCGTAGCCCGAGGTGTAGCCCACCTGGAACTGGCCCTGCGTCGCCATGAAGGCCACGCCGCCGAGTCCGGCGATGGCGCCGCCGAGGACGACGTTGATGTAGCGCACACGAATCACGTTGATGCCCACGGTCGCCGCCGCGCGCGGGTGTTCGCCCACCGCGCGTACGTGCAGCCCGTAGCGGGTCTTGAAGAGCGCAAAACTCACCACCGCGACGAGGATGATCATCACGTAGAAGAAGCCCGACTGGTTG
>DATKSO010000014.1:0-11013 GCA_035531635.1 Acidimicrobiales bacterium
CCCGTACTGCGGCTGCTCGACACGGTGGTCGGGGTGGCCATTGGTCTCGCCGGAGCGTGGCTGGGCCTCCGAGTCGCTCCGGCGTTGCGTGGCCGGTCGGGCGACGTCCACGTCGATCCGGCTCCCTAGTACCTGCTTCGAGTTGACGCGCCTGAAATTCACGAGCTCACGGTGACGTGGATCGCTGAGGAGTGCCACGGCACCGTGCTCGATGCACGTCGCGCGCGCCCGCAAGCGAACGTTGTCGAATGCGGCGGTTCACTCGGCGACCTCCACGACTTGACTTGGTCTCGTCAAGGAGTCCTAGGGATGACAGGTGCGCTCGTCGTCCCCTAAGTCCCACACGACTCGTATGAAACCTGGTCTTTGGGACCCTTGGTTTGAGCGTCTGGTCTGCACTAAGTTCGGGGTGTTTGGCAGGTACTAGGTGATGAAGCGTCGGCTCCGTTGAAGGGGGACTATGACAGATTCAGAGAACAGTTCAGAAGAGAAAATGCACGGCGACGGATCAGAGGTTATGGGTAAGGGCGACCGAATGGACAGCGACGACGTGGGCGGCGAAGACCGAACGGACAGCGACGACATGGGCGGCGAAGACCGAACGGACAGCGACGACATGGGCGGCGAAGACCGAACAGACAGCGACGACATGGGCGGAGCAGACAGTACCGATCCAGACACCATGGGGAGTAAGAACTAACCAATCGAGCGTGACGTCAAACGTCGCCACGCATTTCCACCTTTTCTCGTTCAGCAGGATTTACTTCGTACCCGCTACCAGTAGGAGTTGGCTGAGAGCGGGAACCTGGATCCCGAGTTCATCCGTCATCACTAACTCGCGTTTTCAATCGCGAGCGCTTCGCGGGCACCGGTGTCAAGTAGATGTACTCAATTGAAGGCCACCGCCTCCGGAGTTCGCTGTTGGCCCTTGTGATGGTTTCTTCAACGACGGGCACGTCGAGGTCGTGGGCGAATATCACGTTTCCGTCGACGACCAAACTCGTGGGGCCGACGATGATGGCGAAGAGGTCGGGAACGTCGACGACGCCCGGTTGGGACTCGACGACGGAGCGCATCTCCTTCAGCATCGTCGGCGACACACCGCGCCCACCGATGAGGTCTCGGTTGATCTGCACGAGGAACACTGACGCCGCGATGAGCATGAGGCCGATGAGCGCGCTGGCAATCGTGTCGGGCGTCGGAGTGCCAAGCGTCTGGCTGGCCGTCAATCCCCCCGCGGCGACAAAGGCACCCACGACCGCACAGCCGCCCCCGACGACGACAGTGACCAACGCGGGGTCCGTGCTCCTTCGAAGGTAGGTCCGTGACGACAGATTGCGTTCTGACGCTTGTCGACGAAGCGGTCGAAGCCCCGTCTCTAAGGAGTAGACGTCGAGCACTGTCGTGGCCGCCAACACGACGTACGCGAGGGTGTAGGAGTGGACCGGCTCCGGGCGCAACGCCGATCGAACTGCCTCGTCGAGCGCGAGGCCCCCACCGCCGAGGAAGAGTCCGAGCGCAGCGAACAGCGACCAGAAGAAGCGTTCTCGCCCGTGACCTAGAGGGTGGCGCTCGTCAGGCCCTCGGACGCTGCTCAAGACTCCTACGAGCAGAAATACCACCACCGCCGCCTCCGCGACGTTGACGGCAGTCTGTGCCCGCAGCGACGTCGATCCCGTTATCCAAGCCGCGACTCCGAGCCCAACGACCTCGACACAGTTCACAATCAGAGCAGTGACGACGCCTACGTTCGTCGTTCGATCAACGGTTTCCTCGGCCATCTGCACCGCCTGCTTCACTTGGCGCGTCGAAGCGAGTTTGTCACATCTCACGAAATGCTGCCGAGTGGTGCGAGCACGAACGACGCGAATCATGTCAAAGAGAGACGCATCAATTCAAGCTTGGGCCACCGATGCCAGAGGGCCCACGCGGCGCAGTCCCCACGACGGAACTAAAGGAGCTCTGGTTGACGATGCCCACGCGGGCGAAGTCACGAACGCATCGAGTGTCGTCGAATGGCAGATGGAGATTCTCCGCGTCCGTTGACGTATCTCGTTACTTACACAGTCCTGTGCGACGCTCCTTACGTTTATCTTCGTCCGAGGCGTGGAGCGGCATGTGTAACCGGATGAGCGGAGTCACCTTGGAGTTTTCACGTGGCAGGTCTGATCTCGAGCGCTGCAGTGATCGCAGTTCATGTAGGCAGAGGCGCATTTCGACCTCCTGCGCCATCCCCCTCTTGGAACTCTGAGGTCGGCAAAGCAATGCTAAAAAAGCGAAGCTCTTCCTCGTCACAATTCGTGACGATTCATATTCAATCGTGCTGAATGACTCAGCCCCGCATGTCCACGGCGTTTACCCGGTGCGGCGCAATGCGAACGATAACTCGTTGATCGCCTGAGTGATCGTACGCTCGTAAGTCAGTGCCGTATTTCTTCCCGACTCGTGCCACGAATGATCCGTCGTCGGGTGTCACTTCGGCGTCGCCACGTAGCTCCAAGTAGCGCTGCGGAACTTCGAGGTCAAGAATGAAGAGGCAGCACTGCGGACGAGCCATTAGATTCTTCGTCTTTTGGCGGGAGGTATTTAACGAAAGCGCGACCGAGTCGTCCTCGTAGAGGAACCAAACTTCTGAGAGTTGGGGGCGGCCGTCCGGACCGATTGTGGCGAATGTCGCTACGGGACTTTGCAGGAGATCTTGATGCGAGTCTGGAATGTCGATCATCGGGATCTCCTCAAGGTAACCAATACCGCCTAGCGATCCGAAACTAATGAGTGGACCGACGAATTTCAATTCGGTGCTGGAGCGACTGCCGGTGCGTTGATTTGGGATTGACAGCTAAGTGTTCGGTGGCGCCCGACGAGGACCTTTACCGAGTGAGGTACGGGTGCGCGAGCTACGCCGATTTCCTCGTTCAGGTTGACGGCTCGCGCTCACCACGTAGGCGAGAAGGTAGCCTGCGTGGGCGGGCGCTTTTCGAGGAAGGTATGGACGTTACGTCAGATCTTGAGTTTGGGAATCTCCTCGATGCCGCCTTCTCGACAAGTCCCGATGCCGTTGTAGTCATCGACGCAAGTCACCAGATCGTGCTCGCGAGTCCGGCGGTGACCGTGATATTCCAGTACTCCGCGGAGGAGTTAGTTGGCGAGCCGCTTGAGCTCCTCATTCCGAACAGTCGGCGCGAACGCCACGCCGAGCTCTTGGGGGATTATTTTCGCTCACCCCAAGCTCGTCAGATGGGTGTCGGACTCGAACTCTCGGGTCGGCGTCGAGACGGTTCGGAGATTCCAGTTGACGTGAGCCTCACGCCGGTGAGTGTCGAAGGTCGTGAGTACGTCGCGGCCTTCGTGCGCGACGCGAGCGAACGTCGTCGAGCCGTGGATCAACTCCACGCCGTAAATGAGATCACGCAACGACTACTCGCGGGGTCTCAGATGGAGGACATTCTTCCGATTGTCGCCGAAAGGGCCCGTATCCTAAGTAACTCCGACGCGGCGTGGATATTGATGCCCAGGTCCGACGCGGAGTTCGAGATAGTGGCCGCCGATGGACCAGGCACGGAGCGCCTACTCGGCTTTCGCCTTTCGACCGAATCCAGTCGGTCGGCGGAAGTAATGAACAGTGGCGCGTCGAAGCTGACTGATGATCTGTCGAGCGCGCCGAACATTCCAGAGGGCGTGGTCGCCCTCGATCTTGGACCGGGCCTCTACGTTCCCTTCGTCACCGACACCAGGCGCCTCGGCACCCTGGCACTGGGTCGGAGGCACGGCGAATCGAGCTTTCAACCTCTCGACGTGGCCTTCGCCGAGCTGTTCGCCAGTTCGGCCGCCACGGCCATCGTTATGGGCTCGGTGCGCAGTGAAGTCGAACGACTGAACGTTGTTGCCGAAGACGAGCGCATCGCGCGAGACTTGCACGACACCGTCATCCAAGAACTTTTCGTGCTCGGTATGTCGCTGCAAGCGGTGGGTACCACCGTGAAGGGTCCCGTCGGTGATCGAATCGCCACCGCGGTCGACGCGCTTGACGACGTCATACGACAGATTCGCAACACAATATTCCGGCTTCCCGTGAGAGCCCAGGCGCATCCGGGTCTCCGTGAGGATATGTTGAGGCTCGCGGACAAGTATCGCGACGAACTCGGTGTCCTTCCTCGGATCTCCTTTCTTGGACCGGTCGATTCGTCGGTAACAGATCTGGTGAGTGAGCACCTGCTGCACGTGTTCTCCGAGGGACTCTCCAACATCGCGCGTCACGCGCACGCTTCTCGGATCGACGCGGTGGTGGCGCTCGAAGGCGCGTGGCTGGCCTTCTCCTTGATGGATGACGGCGTGGGCGTCAATGACGGGCCCAGCGCCGGCAACGGCATACGGAACATGTCCACGAGAGCTGAGAATCTGGGAGGAACGTGCACCGTTACGCGCCGAGTCCCCAAAGGCTCGATCGTGGAGTGGCGAGTTCCGCTCTCGTTGTAAAGCTCCTTGGACAGGGACACCCGCCCCTCACGCCAACGACGGCCCCCAAGATCTGTTCGCTGACGTTCCGTTCATGGAGAGAGGCTCGTCCTTTGACCGCGTCACCGCACTCACACCAGACGTCCTCCAGTTCAGACACGTTGGCGACGCGGACGCGTCATCGTCGAGTCGGAGCCGAGGAACCCGTTATTCGGGTCCGGAGAAGGACCACCGCTCACGTTCGGCGACGTGCACCGCGAACACCGCGGCTTCGGTGCGGTGCTTCATTGTCATCTTCATAAGGAGATTCGAGACGTAGTTCCTCACCGTCTTCTCCGCGAGGAACATGACGTTGGCGATCTCCCGATTGGTCTTGCCCTGAGAGATGAGATCGAGGATGCGTCGCTCTTGGGGCGTGAGGGACTTGAGTCGCTCTTCTTCACGATCACGGCCGAGTCGAGCGCGCGCCTGGGCGACGAGCATCGGGTCCAGAAGCGACTCGCCGCGCGCTGCCCGCCGGACGGACGTCACGAGGTCGTTGCCCTTGATCTGCTTCAACACGTAGCCCGAGGCGCCCGCGATCACCGCGCCGAGGAGCGCCTCGTCATCGGCGTAGGACGTCAGCATCAGGCAGGCGGTGTCTGGCGACGACGATCGAATTTCGCGGCAAATTTCGATGCCGTCACCGTCGGGTAGTCGAACGTCAAGGAGCACGACGTCCGGCTTTGAGGCGGGTATACGAGCGAGCGCTTCACTCTGGCGTCCGGCCTCACCGACGACTTCAATGTCGCCCTCGCACTGGAGTAACTCCTTGACGCCGCGGCGCACTACCTCATGATCGTCAACGAGGAAGACACTTATCACTGTGACCCTTTTCTCTCGTCGCGAATGCGTTGATTCGTGGATCTCGTGGCGAGCGGGCGTGACGCGCTCTGGAGGGACTCACTCCAGATCGGACACGGCGCGTAACTCGTCTGCTCGGCACCACTGTGCAGGGCGTCGAGCGTTTTCACAGGTCTCACCAGTCCACTCATCGCGTCGCAAGCCAAGGCTGAACGAACGACTCCCAGTCCGAGAGCGACGTGGTGAGAAGGTCGGTGGCGGGACTTGGCACCGCGTTCCTTGCCAACGCGAGATAGGGGACGCACGCGAGCGCGCGACCCACGCGGCCCTCGGGCACCCATTCAGACTTGAAACCGACAAAATTCTCCTTGAATCTCACGTTCTGATCTTCTCCGCAGCGAACGACGCTGTCGACGATGTTGTCCAACCGGTGGAATTCGTGAAGAAGCCCCTCTTGCTCCCTACGCGATTCACCGGGGGCGCCCGTACCGACGTCTTCAACAAAGAGACTTGAATTCGGGTCGCGATCTTCGGCTATCGCTAACGCGATGGCGGACCAGACCGTAATTGGTCCACTGGCAACGACGTCCTTTGACCCACTGATGACGTGAGATCCCGACGTCAGCGGAAAGTGTCGCGCGTCGGATGTTCCGAAGAGGGCTTCGCCGGCGTCCAGCAATGGAGTGACTCGATAGATCGGAAGCCACGATCCATCACTTCGCTGGCGTTTCATTAGCGGCCTCATCGATCCATCGATCAGCGAATCGTGTCGAGCAACGTCGTAGCCCCAGACTGCACCATTCAGCCATGAAGTCGAGGAAGCCATGACCGTGTTGACCTGGCCAACGTACGCGTCGCTCGCCTCGGCTCGATTGCGCGCGACCATCACTTCAAGAATTTCGTCGGCATTCTCAGCAACCGTCCCTGTCGACAATTTGAGAACCGAGACGTAGCCAACGCCGCTTGAGCCGGGATTGCCGTACCCATCGCAGTGGTCGTCGAAAGGTCCAATTGCTCCGTCAATCGCTCGCGATGGAGTCAGTGGCCGTTGCATAGTCTCCTCCTTGTCCTACGAGCGGTGTTGGTCGTGACTCCTTCTTAACGCCCCGACGATCGGTCGCGATAGGGACTTTTGACTCTTCTGCGTCGCGCGAGCAGCGCGTTGTCCTTAGAAGGCGCGGTCGCGACGTCACTCACTGCCGATCGGGCGTTGCTTCTTGCGGCGTTTCGTGGCGAAGATGAAGTCGTCGAGGTGGTCGAAACAGCGAGCCGGAGATGAACTCGCCTGAGGGTCGATCGAAAAAGCGTGGCGTCATCGTGCCGAGCACGCCGTGAGAGGTCGCGCAGGCCTAGAAATCGACCAGAACCGCGGCACCACTGAATCGTTCGTGTGCGAGATCGCTGAGGGCGCGGTCGGCCTCGCCAAAGGGATAGGCGTGCACCATTGACTTGATACCTATTCTCGCAGCGATCTCGAGGAAGTCGCGCCCATCCTGTCGCGTGTTCGCCGTCACACTGCGCAGCGTCCGTTCTTGGAAGAGGTGGCGGCTGTAGTTGAGCGAGGGAATATCGCTCAGATAGATTCCCGCCACGGAGAGAACCCCGCCTCGGTCAAGTGAGGAAAGCGCGACGGGCACGATATCGCCGGCGGGGGCGAAGAGTATGGCGCCGTCTAACAGCTCCGGGGGCGGATCACTCGTGTCGCCGACGCTGCTGGCACCGAGGGAGAGAGCGAGTTCTCGCGACTCGGGCGAGCGAGTCATCACGTGGACTCGCGCTCCTTCGGCGACCGCGATCTGTGCGGTCAAGTGCGCGGAGCCCCCAAAGCCGTAGATTCCGAGTCGACCACCCTTTGGGAGTTCGGTTCGACGAAGGGCGCGATAGCCAATGATGCCCGCGCAGAGCAAGGGCGCCACTGAAACGTCGTCGAAACCATCGGGTAGTCGGTACACAAAGTCCTCGTGTACCACCACGTACGTGGCGTACCCGCCGTCGACGTCCCAGCCCGTGAAGGTGGGGGTGAGGCAGAGATTCTCGCGACCGTCGAGACAGTAACGGCAGACGCCACACGTGCGCGCGAGCCACGCGGCTCCGACACGATCGCCGCGACGAAAGTTCGACGAACCTGGCCCGAGTTCGTCGACCACGCCGACGATCTCGTGTCCGGGCGTCACGAGCGCCCGACGGGGCGTGAGGTCGCCTTCGGCGAGGTGCAAGTCGGTGCGACACACGCCGCAGGTCACGACGCGAAGTCGCACGTGGCGCGGACCGGGCACTGGCGTGTCCCGTTCGATCAGGACGAGTGGGTGGGTGTCGATTGGTCCGGGCGTCTTGACAGCCCACGCGCGCATCGTTGGATTCATGATTCATCTCCGTTCACCAGGAGCAACCTTCAGCTCGAGTATCGACGAAGGGTGTTCTGGTGAGTAGGGACAAATGCCCGAGTTGACAATTGGTGACTTTTGACCCTAGTCCGCCGCAGGAAGTGGGCGTCAGACTGCGAGTGAGTGGCAGGGGCCACGCGCGAGACTGGAGATTGCTATGACTGACCTATTGGAGAATGAATCGGCTACGAAGCCGGAAACCGCGAAGAACGCCGACAACGTGAGCGTGTTCATCGCGCCGGGGCTCGAGGGAAGTTTTGTCACGCTGAAGCCTCGATACGAGAACTTCATTGGCGGCGAGTGGGTGGCTCCCGTGAAGGGCCAGTACATGGACGACGTGTCGCCCGTGAACGGCAGAGTCTTCTGTCAGGTCGCGCGCTCGACGAAGGAAGACGTCGAACTAGCGCTCGACGCAGCGCACCGCGCCCGCCAGGGTTGGGCCGAGACCTCGCTCGCCGATCGCGCGAAAGTTCTGAACGCGATCGCCGACGTCTTGGAGGCCAATCTCACCATGCTGTCGGTCGCCGAGAGCTGGGAAAATGGCAAGCCGGTCCGCGAAACGCTTGCGGCGGACCTACCCCTCGCGATCGATCATTTCCGTTACTTCGCGGGCGCTACACGTTCGCTCGAAGGTCGTACGACGGAGGTCGACAAGGACACGGTGGCCTTTCACTTCCACGAGCCTCTCGGCGTCGTGGGCCAAATAATCCCGTTCAACTTTCCGCTCCTCATGGCGGCGTGGAAGATCGCTCCGGCGTTAGCGGCAGGAAACTGCACCGTCGTCAAGCCGGCGTCACCGACGCCGTGGTCGATTCTCAAGTTCGCGGAACTCCTCGAGGGAATCGTGCCCGCGGGTGTCATCAACGTCGTGACCGGGCCCGGAGCGGAGATCGGTAAGGCGCTCGCGACGAGTCCTCGCATCGCCAAGATTGGCTTCACCGGCGAGACGACGACCGGTCGGCTGATCATGCAGTACGCGGCCGAGAATCTCATCCCCTCCACCGTCGAACTCGGCGGGAAGTCCCCGAACATCTTCTTCGCCGACGTGATGAACGCCGACGACGATTTCCTGGACAAGGCGATCGAAGGTCTAGTGCTCTACGCGTTCAACAAGGGTGAAGTCTGCACGTGCCCGTCAAGGGCTCTCATCCAGGAGTCGATCTACGACAAGTTCATGGAGCGCTGTCTCGCTCGGATCGAGAAGATCACGCAGGGCAATCCCTTGGACACGACGACGATGATCGGCCCCCAAGTTTCCACCCAACAACTGGAGAAGATTGAGTCCTACGTCCAAATCGGGAAGCAGGAAGGAGCAGAGCTCCTCATTGGCGGCGAGCCCACGAAGGTGGGCACCGAGTTTGAGGGCGGCTACTACTTCCAGCCCACCGTGCTGAAGGGTCACAACAAGATGCGCGTCTTCCAAGAAGAGATCTTTGGACCGGTGCTCGCGGTGACGACCTTCAAGGATGAGGCCGAGGCGCTCGAGATCGCGAACGACACGCCGTACGGACTGGGCGCCGGGGTGTGGACGCGTGACGGCAACCTGGCCTATCGCATGGGACGCGGCATCCAAGCGGGGCGCGTGTGGACGAACTGCTACCACCTGTATCCCGCGGGCGCGGCCTTCGGCGGCTACAAGATCTCCGGCATTGGTCGTGAGAACCACCAAATGATGCTGGAGCACTACTCACAGACGAAGAATCTCCTCGTGAGCTACAGCACCAAGCCGCTGGGCTTCTTCTAAGGACGAGGTCGCACGACGGGCCCCCGTGAGCTACCGGGCGTCGGTGCCGCAGTTGCGGTGCCTGACGATGCGAGTGGCACGGTGAGCGGCGAGGGGCCCGTCGTGTTGTTTAAGTCGTGCGGATGGTGCGAATAGAGCCTTCCCGTGCGCTTTCACCGGGTCGAGACGATCGCGTTCTCCCACGAAACCGAGGACGTGAGTCCGCGTCACGCGAGACGAGTTTTGTCGACGAGTCCTTCGTCTTCGGTCTGACTCGATGGGACGATCACCACGGGCGTCGTGGCGTGTTCAGCGACTTCGAGGCTTGTACTGCCGAGCAACAGTCCGGCACGATTTCCGCGGCCCCTCGAGCCCACGACCAAAAGTTCGGCGTTGAGTGGCGGCGCTGCGGCGCGTAAGAGTACCGAGCACGCGTCACCGTCGTCGACGAACCAGCGAAGGCGGGTCTCATCAAATCCCGATTCCTTCGTCAGTGCGACGAGTGCGGCGGGCGCCTCGTGGCGCGAGAAGGCTCCATCGAGATGTTCGAGCAAACCGACCGCGTGCACCACGGTGACGTCAGCGTCGAGCTTCTTCGCCAGATCGAACGACCAACACACGGCCGCTACTGAGTCAAGGGATCCGTCGTAGCCCACCGCGATGGTTCGCAACACGTTCATGACTCGGTCTCCTCGTCTTCGTTTGAACGCACGATCTCGAGCGCGGCTCGACGCTCACGCTGTACTCGCGCGACGTGGTCGCCTCCGGGTCCGCCACTCGAGGGTCTTTCAACTTCGTTCGTGCCGCCCAACAATGAGCTCAAGGAAGCGTGGACGGACGCGCGAAGTGCTTCGAGATCGTAGCCGCCCTCGAGAAACATGGCCAGACGACCCGTCTGGGGGGCGAAGTCCGCCACGCTTCGCGCCATCTCGGCGAAGTCGCCACTGGTGAGTTGGAGCTCTGCCATCGGATCGGCGCGGTGCGCGTCGAAACCGGCCGAGACCAAAACCCACGTCGGATCGAACGCGTCGATCACCGGCGCGGCGACCTCGTCGATCGCTCGGCGGACGACGTCACCCGTGGCGCCGGCGGGTAGGGGAACGTTGACGGTTCGATTGATCGCGTGTCGGCCGCCGACCTCGCTCGCTCCTCCGCTGCCGGGGAACAGTGGCCACTGGTGTGTCGACACGTACAGAACGTCAGGGTCGTCCCAGAAGATCTGCTGCGTACCATTACCGTGGTGCACGTCCCAGTCGACAATCAGGACGCGCTCGCCCTGAGCGCGAAGGGCGGCCGCGGCGACGGCGACGTTGTTCAGGAGGCAGAACCCCATCGCTCGGTCCTCGAGCGCGTGGTGGCCAGGTGGGCGAGCAACCACGAAGCCCACACCGTCGCCGAGACGCTGCAGTTCACGTATGACCGCGAGCCCGCCACCGACTGCGTGCCGGGCGATGGTCATCGAGTCGGCGGTGGCGAAGGTGTCGGGATCAATGTCGCCACCGCCGCCGTAGCAAAAGGCGCCGAGTTCGTCGAGGTAGCCGCCGCTGTGCACGCGAAGGAGCTCATCGCGCGTCGCACTGTAGGAGGGGACGATGACCAGGTCGCTCC
>DATKSO010000015.1:0-2143 GCA_035531635.1 Acidimicrobiales bacterium
GAAGTCAATGGCTGAGTCGGCCCCCTTCCTCCGTTTCGAAGGCGTCGTCGCGGGTTACGGCGGCGGTGACGTCATCAAGGGCGTCGACTTCGACGTGCCCCAAGGGGGCGTGACCTGCATCGTCGGACCGAACGGTTCGGGAAAGTCGACGTTGCTGAAAACCGTCAGTGGACTCGTACGCCCGCGACTCGGCCAGCTCTGGTTCAAGGGAACGCCACTCGTTGGCCTGACCCCTCGCGAAATCCTCAAACTCGGCATCGTCCAGGTGCCCCAGAACCACAGCCTCTTTCGCGAGATGACGGTGCAGCAGAACGTCGAACTCGGTGCGTTCCTGGTGAAGGACAAGAAGCTCATCGCCGAGCGGCTGAAGCACGTCACCGAGATCTTTCCCATTGTGGCCGAACGCGCCAAGGACAAAGCCGGGAGCCTTTCGGGCGGCCAGCAGCGCCTCGTCGAGTTCGCGCGTTGCTTAATGTTGGAGCCAGAACTCGTCGTGCTCGACGAGCCCTCAATGGGTCTCGACCCGAAGACGCTCCGATTGGTGTTTGACACCATCAAGTTGATGAATAAGGTCGGACGTACGGTGTTACTTGTCGAGCAAAACGCGCGCCAGGCTCTTCGCATGAGCCACTACGCGGTGGTCTTGGAGAACGGTCTGCTGCGCCTTTCCGGATCGGGGAGCGAAGTCCTGAGCAACCCCGAGATCGGCGCGCTCTATCTCGGCGGCAGCATTCACGCGGCGTCGCAGGACGCGGCAGTTACCCCTAGTGTACAGTAGGAGTTAACACATGAGCGATAACACCCCCCGCGTCGGCTGGATTGGTTGTGGCCGTATGGGCACCGCCATGGCCAAGCGCTTGGTCGTTGCGAAGTACGACGTCACGGTCACCAACCGCACCCGATCAAAGGCCGAAGTGCTCGGAGAGTTGGGCGCGAAGGTCGTCGACCACCCTCGCGACCTCACGGGCTGTGACGTCATCTTCATCATGGTCGCCGCCGACAAGGACCTGCTCGCGGTGACGACGGGTCCCGACGGGATCCTCTCGGGCGCTGCCGCACCCAAGGTCGTCGTCGACTGTTCGACCGTGTCCTCCCTGACGTCGGCCCAGGTTCGCGAAGCATTGGCCGAGAAGAACATTCAATTCCTCGCCGCGCCCGTGAGTGGCAATCCCAAGGTCGTCGCCTCGGGCAAGCTGACCCTCGCGGTGTCGGGAACGCGCGACGCCTTCGAGAGGGCGAAGCCCTACCTGAACGAACTCGGTCACGGCGTCACGTACGTCGGCGACGACGAGGTCGCTCGACTCGTGAAGATCTGTCACAACATGTTCCTCGGAATCGTGACCCAGGCTATGGCCGAGATCACCGTGCTGGCTGAGCGCGGCGGCATCCCGCGAAGCGCGTTCCTCGAGTTCATCAACAACTCGGTCATGGGTTCGACGTTCTCTCGCTACAAGACGCCGGCCTTCGTCAACCTCGACTTCACCCCGACCTTCACGCCGGTGCTGTTGCGCAAGGACTTCGATCTCGGCATGGCGGAAGCCAAGAAGATGAGCGTGCCCATGCCCGTGTCGGCCCTGTGCACCGAACTCGTCGTGAGCGCGATCGGTGCGGGCTACGTAGACGAGGACTTCGCGGTGTTGCTCCTCGAAGAGGCCCGCAGTGCCGGACTGGTGATGACACCCGAAAACGTGGTCATCGACGACGGATTGGGCGTGAAGCCGTGAGAGATGGCTTCGGCCCCGTCATGAACACGCCGGGTCACAACGGCGTCGACTTCGAGACCCGCGTCGACTTCGATCGACTGCGCGCGTATCGACTGTCCCGCGCTCGCGAGGCGCTCGAGTCGAGCGACCTGGGCGCCATCCTCCTCTTCGACTTCTACAACATTCGCTACGTCTCACAGACGTGGATCGGCGGCGCGCTCGGCGACAAGATGTCGCGCTACTGCTTGTTGACCCGCGGCGGCGAACCCATGATCTGGGACTTCGGTTCCGCCGCTCGCCACCACAAACTCTTCGCGCCCTGGCTCGAGCCCGACAACTGTCGTGCGGGCATGTTGGGTCTTCGCGGCGCCATCGCCCCCAAGGCCGGACTCTTCGAATCGGCCGTCAAGGAGATCGTCGGCATCTTGAGTGACCACGGC
>DATKSO010000016.1:0-4826 GCA_035531635.1 Acidimicrobiales bacterium
AACGTGTGGCAGATTTCGAGCGGCTTCTTCCAGCAGAGTTGGCGAGAAGACCTCAACATGTTTTCCTTGGTCTTCGCCTCTTTCACCGCCATCGTTGCGTGGTGGTTTCTGTCGCAAATCGTTGCCAATACACCGGATCAGATGTCCCTCATTCGAGAGGCGTACCTGGGACTCGCGCTTTAGGCCCTCCTCCTCTCGAGCAACTTTGTGACCTATCTCGTCAGTTCTCCGGACTTTTCTCGGGCGAGCGCGTCCACTTGGGGTTACGCTCTCGGCACGATCTCCACCATGATTGGCTTCTTCTTGATGGCGACGAGTTACCCGACTTCGTCACGTGCCCCGGATGGTGTCGTGGTCGCCGAGGGGTGATCCACGGCTCGAACGACGTGGACCTCTAGAAACGAACGACGCCGCGAACGTTCTTCCCGGAAGCCAAGTCGTCGTAGCCCTGTTGCACGCCGTCGAGTGTGTACTCCTGGGTGATGAGGTCGTCGACGTGAAGCTTGCCCTCGTGATGGAGACGAAGGAGTCGGGGAATCTGCAGGCGAGGCGCTTCGGAGCCGAAGATCGTTCCTCGGAGCTCTTGGTTCATCATCGAGAACATGAAGACGTTGAGATCCACCGTCTGTTGCAGGTACGGCGCGACGGAGACGGCCACGATGACGCCGCCCTTTGCCGTAATCGAGCGAGCTTGTTCGAGTATCTCACCGGTCAGCACGCCGACGGTGATGATGACGACGTCGCAGTTCTTTCCCATCGTGAGGTCGGGCAGTATTGAAAACATCGCGTCCATCGTCGTGTTGCACCCGTGCGTCGCGCCGATTTTGAGAGCGCGATCAACTTTGGACTGATTCGTATCAATCGCGATAACCGCCCGCGCGCCCGCGTGCACCGCGCCTTGCACCGCGCCGGACCCTAACCCGCCGCAGCCGATCACGGCAACCGTGTCGCCGGGCTTCGTGCCGCCTCGGTTCACCGCCGAGCCGAAGCCCGTCGATACGCCGCACGAGATCAACGCTGCCGCGCGTAAGTCGTACCAGGGCTCGATGCGAATCAGTGACGCTTCGTGCGCCACGATGTACTCGGCGAACGTGCCGAGCTGGCACATGCGGTTGAGGAAGTCGTCACCGAGGTGGTGCCGCCACGTCCCGTCAGAGATCATCGGACCCACCAGGGTGTGCGCACCAAGGTCGCATATGTAGGCGCGACCTGAGACGCAGTACTCACATCGTCCACACGACGGAACGAACGACACCGCGACGTGGTCACCGGGGGCGAGCGACGTCACGTTCGGCCCCACCGATTCGACGACGCCCGATCCTTCGTGTCCACCGACCATCGGGTACATCGAGGTACGACCGGTGAGCATCTCGACGACCGCGTCACCGGGCGCCATGTCGCCGTTGCGGATGTGCTCGTCGGAGTGGCACATGCCAGCGAAGGACATCTTGACCTTCACCTCGAACGCGTGCGGCTCATCGATTTCGATGGTCTCGGTGTGCCAGGGACCGTTCAGCTCACTGACGATTGAGGCCTTTACCTGCATACGCTCCCTCAAAAAGTACCGTGGCGTTTCGCCATCGAACGTACTCTACCGAGTGGCGACGACGCCCGAAAGCTACATTCGCTCGGGCGCGTCGATGCCCAAGACGGCCAGTCCCGTCCGCAGGGTCCTGGCGGTGAGATCACAGAGAGCGAGGCGCTCTTCACGAAGTGCTCCCTCCGCCGACAGGACGGGACAGGCGTCGTAGAACGAGGTGAAACGTTGAGCGACGTCGAACAGGTAGGTGCACAGGCGATGGGGCTGAAGGCTCGAGAGCGACGAGGCAAACGCCTCCGGTAGTGCCACCAGGCCGAGCGCCAACTCTCGTTCGGCCTTCGCTTCGAGCACGAAGTGCGCGTCGCCGGGTTCCCAGGTCTGGCCCAAGCGACGAAAGATCGAACGAAGGCGCGCGTGCGCGTACTGCAGGTACGGACCAGTGTCACCTTCGAAGGCGATCATGCGGTCGAGATCGAAGACGTAGTCGTGCTGACGTTCGGTAGAGAGGTCGGCGTACTTGATGGCCGCGCGCGCTATCTGCTCGGCGAGATGGAGCTTGGCGTCACCGTCGAGCTCGGTGCCACGATCATCAAGGATCACGAAGGCCCGCTCAACCGCTTCGTCCACGAGACGCACGAGCTTTACGGTCTCGCCGGCGCGTGATTTGAACATCTTGTGATCGGGTCCGAGGACGTTGCCGAAAGCCACTTGCTCACAGCGCACCGTGTCGGGTAGCCAGTGAGCGAGACGGGCGACCGCAAAGACCATCTCCAAATGTTGTGCTTGGGGTGCGCCCACGACGTAGAGCAGTTCGTCACCGTGCAGGTTCGTCACCCGATCTCGAAGCGCCGCGAGGTCACTTGCGGCGTAGCCGAAGCCGTCGTCGCTCTTTCGAACGATCAACGGCAGTGGCTCGCCCTCGCGGTTCTGAAAACCTGGTGGGAAGACGCACAGCGCTCCCTCACTCTCCACGAGGAGGCCCAGTTCGTCGAGGTCGTGCACGACGCCCTCGAGCATCTCGTTGTACGCCGACTCGCCCACGACGTCGCTCGACGTAAGCGTGACGTCAAGTTTGGCGTAGACCTCGCTGAAGTACGCGAGTGACTCGTTGACCAGGACGTGCCAGAGCCGCAGCGTCTCGGGGTCGCCGCTCTGCAGGGCGACGACTCGGAGGCGACTGCGCTCCTTGAACGCGCTGTCCGCGTCGAACTTCACCCGCGCTTCCTTATAGAACACGTCGAGGTCGCCAATGGAGAGGGTCGCGTCGGCCCGACCCGCTCCGAGGTCGAGCAGGTGCTCGATCAGCATCCCGAAGTTCGTCCCCCAGTCGCCCACGTGGTTTCGCGCCACCACGTCATCACCCGCGAAGCGGTACATTCGCGCCAACGCGTCGCCGATCACGGTGGATCGAAGGTTGCCGACGTGCATCTCCTTGGCCACGTTGGGCGCCGAATAGTCGATGATGACGCGCTTCGGGTGCGTTACCTCGAGCACTCCAAGTCGTCCATCGATCGCCATTGCGCGCAGTTGCTCGTCGAGAAAGGTGGTTCGAAGCGTCAGGTTCAAGAAGCCCGGTCCGGCGATCTCCACGTTCGCAACGTCCTCGAGATCCGCGACACCCACGATCTCCTCGGCCACCTCACGGGGCGCCCTTCCGAGACGCTTCGCGAGTGCCATGACCCCGTTGGCCTGGTAGTCGCCTCGATCAGACGTCCGAAGAACGGGGTCCGCGCCCGGCTCCGCGACGTCAAAGGCGTGTTGGAGTCGGCTCAGCAGCGTTTCGTAGGTCGACGTCACGGTCATCAGTCTCGCACTTGGGACGGAGCGACGTCGCACGCGAGCCGCCCGTCGGCGCGCCACGGAATTGTACGATTTGTCTCCTACGACAAAGGAGCCTGACCAACGTGCGATCCAACTCACGTCGACTACGAACCTTGGTGAGTGCCGCCGTCGTCCTCATCGCCGTCACCTTGCCCGCGGTGGCGAGCGGCGCCGCCGTCGCGACGCGTGTCACCGCGCGAAGCGCCCAGAGCGAGGCCGCGGCGTTGAAGAGAGTGGCCTGGACGACGAACGTCAAGGTCTCGCTCGGCAACGGATCGTGGACCTTCACGTCGAATGGACTTCCGGCGTCTGAGTTCCTCGCCACGAACTACGCCGTGCCGTCGAACCCCTTCGCCGTGAGCGCAGCTGGAGCGAACGTCGTGTCGTCGGCCCCGATTCTCAAGGACCAGGCCTATGACTACACGCTGCCCCTCGCCCCTCGCTACAGCGCGTCGGTGACGACGACCAACCAAGGTCCCATCGGCTTTCTGCTCGACGGCGCTGCTCTTTACAATCCCTACGAAGCGAACCACGCGACGGTCGCGACGAGCGACAATTTCGTGGCGACCGCCCACGGCGTGACGGCATCCTTCCTCGACAACTGCGACGGCCACCCTGGACCCGGAGGTCAGTACCACTACCACGGCCTTCCCTCATGTTTGGTGTCGTACGCCACCGGCGGACACCCGAAGGTGAGCTCCGTGACCTCGACCAGGGGGACCTCGACGTCGGCCGTCGTTGAGGACAGTCACGCCGCAAGGGAACCGGTGATCCTCGGCTACGCCTTTGACGGCTACGGCATCTACGACAACGTCGCAATGAGCGGCGCGAGCGTTCGCGTGTCATCGCTCGACGCGTGCAACGGTCTCTTCTCGCCCGTGCCTGGATACCCGAAAGGGATCTACCACTACGTGCTCGAGAACGTGAAGGGGGCGCGTTCTTCCATCGGTTGCTTTCACGGCGTCGTCTCGAGCGCGTACACGCGCGCGCTCGAAGAGTTGCTCGCGCCGGGGAACACGCCGATCGGTACGCCCACGACCTTGACGGCGCGGTCGACGGCCACGGCTCAGAGCTTGGCCGCGAACGAGGGCGACGACGCGTTTCTTCGAACGATGCTCGAGCTGAGCGCTCACGCGAACGACTGCTAGCCGCGCCACTCCACCTTTGAATTGCCGGTCGTCGAGACGCCACGCGCGCCAGTGCGTCGCTGGCCGAACTGGGTAGCGACGCGTCAAAGTTCACCGCGTACCTCCGCTCACCTGGTCCCGAGGAGCGACCAAAAGTGAGGTGGAATCGCCCCTTCAAAAACACGGCAGAATGGGAACATGACCTCTTCTTTGAACTCATTCAACTCGAAGAGCACCCTTGACGTCGAGGGTCGCTCGCTCACTTACTTCTCACTGCAAGCCGACGGCCTGAAGGACTTTGGCGTTGAGCGCCTGCCGTACTCGATCAAGGTGCTTCT
>DATKSO010000017.1:0-4139 GCA_035531635.1 Acidimicrobiales bacterium
TGGTCGCCACGGTGTCAGTGAACTCGGTGCGGTGAGCGCGGGCCTCCCATCGTGGCGACTTCACTGGTTGACGGCGAGTCAGTGGGGTGTCGTCCTTACGACCGTGGTGACGTTGGTGATCGTCATCCTCAGTCAAACGTCCGCGACGACGCGAACGTCGTCGGACGAGCTCGGCGTCGCGTCGGACATCAGTCGTGACTTCGTCGGCGTCGGTATGGCGAACGTGGCGGCCGGACTTGTGGGAGCGTTTCCGGTCAACGCGTCACCGGCTCGAACGACGGTGGCAGGAGTCGCTGGCGGACGTACGAAGCTGGTCGGCCTGACCGCGGCGATACTGGCGATCGCCCTCTCGCCGCTCGCGCACTACGCGCACTCGATTCCGCTCGCGGCACTCGCCGGTGTCTTGTTCTTCGTCGCCGCGAGACTGATCAAGATCTCCCAACTGGTCAAGATCTGGCGGGTGAGCCAGGTTGAGTTTCTCTTCGCCGTGATCTCCGCCCTCGGGGTCATCTTGATCGGCGTCGAACAGGGTCTCGCGGTCGCGGTAGGGCTCGCGATTCTCGATCAGACCTGGCGCTCGGCGCGTCCGCACATGATCGAGTTGGGTCGACGCGAGGGGACGACGAGTTGGGAGCCACGGCGCGAGCAGGGGGTCGCCCCCGTCGATCACGTCCTTACCGTGCTCTTCGACAACGAGCTGTTCTTCGCCAACGCGGGAGTCTTTCGTCGCGAGCTTCACGGGCTCATGGCGAAGTATCCCGAAACGAAGCACGTCGTCATCGACGCGGTCGCGATCTCGGACATCGACTTCACGGGCCTGACCATGTTTGGCCAGGTCGTGGGGGATCTAAAAAAAGACGAAGTGTCTATCTCTCTGGCCAGAGTGAACGACCTACTGAAGGATCGGCTCGCGGACTCGTTTGATCAGGACCTTCGAGACATCAAGCTCTTTGGTAACGTCAACGACGCCGTCGAGGCTGTGTCGCCAGCGGCGTCTTAGGCGCTGCGTGTCGTTGTGGAGGGTCACGAACGACCGTCGACGGGTATGCCGCCACCGGTCTCGCCTTTACGCTGGACGGTGACGGGGGTAGCGAGAAGTGGAATCGTTTCACTTCAGAACGAAGAAGGAAGTTGTCGTGCGTCACCAATTGAACCGTCATTGGAGGGTCGCGGCCGTGTTGCCTGTGGTCCTTCTCCTCGCTGCTTCACTGTCGCTCGCCGGGTGCTCTCACACGACGACGAGCGCTCCGTGCACGATGAAGCAGCTGAACCTCACGCTCACGAAGTCGACCGCCGGCACCCTTCCCGTGTCCCATGACAATGACGCGGGTGAAGGACGCATTCCCGACACTCATCCGGACGCTGACGTCGACGCGAACCAACGAGCAGCGCTCTGCAAGCTCTTCCAGAAGGAGCGTCATCTGCCGGGATGACCGCGTGGTCTTCGAGTGCGACGTCAGGCCGAAGCGAGTTGACGCAACACGAAGTTGAGTACGCCTCCGTGGCGGTAGTACTCCGCTTCCGTTGGCGTATCGATCCGAAGACGAACCTCGAAGCTGTCGACGTCGCCGTTCGCGCGCGCGACGCTGACGTTCACCCGAGGAACGGTCTCACCGTGGTTGAGTGGTGCGAGACCCGTTATGGAAAAGGTCTCGGTTCCGTCGAGGTCGTGCGTCGCCGAACTCTCGCCCGGTAGGAACTGCAGGGGGAGTACGCCCATCCCTACGAGATTGGAGCGGTGGATACGCTCGAAACTCTCGACGAGCACCGCACGAACACCGAGGAGTTTGGTTCCCTTGGCGGCCCAGTCGCGACTCGAACCGCTGCCGTACTCCTTGCCTCCGAGAATCACCAACGGGGTGCCCTCCTCGGCGTACGCCATCGCGGCGTCGAAGATCGACATCGGCGTGCCTTCGGGAAGCTTGATCGTCACGCCACCTTCGGTGCCCGGCGCCATCATGTTGCGCAGTCGGATATTGGCGAACGTGCCGCGCATCATGACTTGGTGGTTGCCGCGTCGAGTGCCGTAACTGTTGAAGTCTTGAGGCTGGACGCCCGCGTCGATCAGATAGCGCCCGGCGGGACCGTTGGCTCGAATGTTGCCGGCTGGTGAGATGTGGTCGGTCGTCACCGAGTCACCGAGCTTCGCCAAGACCCTGGCGTTCACTACGTCCTCCACGACGCCGGGCTCCATGGTCAGACCCTCGAAGTATGGGGGCAACTTCACGTACGTCGACTTCTGATCCCAGCGGTAGGTCTCTTCGTTGGTCGTCGGCACCGCCTGCCAGCGGTCGTCGCCACCGAAGGCGCTGGCGTAGCGAGTCTTGAACATCTCGGGCGTTATGGACGCTCGTACCGCGGCGGCGACGTCGGCGTCGCTCGGCCAGAGGTCACTCAAGAAGACCGGTGCGCCCGAAGGGTCGACGCCCAACGGTTCACTCGAGAGGTCGATATCGATCGTGCCGGCCAACGCGTAGGCGACGACGAGCGGAGGGCTCGCGAGGAAGTTCTGCTTGACGTCGGGATGGATGCGCCCTTCGAAGTTGCGATTACCCGAGAGCACCGACACCACCGAGAGGTCGTGTTCGTTCACTGCTTCGGAGACGCCAGCGAGGAGGGGGCCAGTATTCCCTATGCAGGTCGTACAGCCGTAGCCCGCGAGGTAGAAGCCCAACGCGTCGAGGGGCTCGATGAGCTGCGCGCGTTCCAGGTAGTCGGTGACGACGCGGCTTCCCGGAGCGAGCGACGTCTTGACCCAAGGCTTGACGCTCAGCCCGCGTTCGACGGCCTTCTTGGCGACGAGCCCAGCCGCGACGAGTACGGCGGGGTTCGACGTGTTGGTGCACGACGTGATCGCCGCAACCGTGACGGCGCCGTCACGCAGGTGCTCGGCGGCCTCAACGCCCTCAACCTCGATGGGATCACGTCCGAGGGCGTCGAGGAACGCTCCACGCGCCCCGGACAGTGAGACGCGGTCTTGGGGACGCTTGGGTCCGGCCAAGCTCGGCTCGACGGTCGCGAGGTCGAGTTCGACGGACTCTGAGTACACCGGCTCGGCCGCGTGTTCGGTGTGCCACAGGCCCTGGGCCTTCGCGTAGGTCTCGACGAGAGCGAGCTGCGCCGCGGGACGCCCGGTGAAGGCGAGGTAGTCGAGCGTGACTTGGTCGATGGGAAAGATTGTGCACGTCGCGCCGTACTCGGGCGACATGTTGCCAATGGTGGCGCGCGTCTCGAGGGAGAGTGACTTGACGCCCGGTCCGTAGGCTTCGACGAACTTTCCGACGACACCCTGGCGACGAAGAAGCTGGGTGATGGTGAGTACGACGTCGGTCGCGGTGACGCCTTCACGCGTGGCGCCGACGAGGCGAAGTCCAACGACCGGCGGAATCAACATTGACGCGGGCTGGCCGAGCATGCCCGCTTCCGCCTCGATGCCGCCAACGCCCCAACCGAGGACGCCGAGGCCGTTCACCATGGTGGTGTGCGAGTCGGTGCCGACGACGGTGTCGAGGTAGGCGACGCCCTCGAGTTCGAAGACGACCTTCGCGAGGTGTTCGAGATTGACCTGGTGGCAAATGCCCATGCCCGGGGGCACTACGCGGAACTGCTGGAAGGAGCTCTGGGCCCACTTCAAGAAGGTGTAGCGCTCGGCGTTGCGCTCGTACTCGATGGCCACGTTCTCGTCGTAGCTGGACGCGGTTCCGGTCCTCTCAAGGATGACCGAGTGGTCGATGACGAGCTCGACTGGTACCAGCGGGTTGATTCGCTTAGCCTCACCACCCAGGGCGATGATGGCGTCGCGCATCGCCGCGAGGTCGACGACAGCGGGAACGCCCGTGAGGTCTTGCATAAGTACGCGCGCCGGGGTGAAGGCGATCTCGCGCGCGTCGTCGCCAGCCGCTTCACCGTGCGCGGACGGCGTCTCCGCCCACCGGGCGAGTGCCTCGATATCGCTGGCGGTCACTTTCACGCCGTCTTCTTGGCGCAACAGATTCTCAAGAAGCACCTTGATCGAGTACGGCAGGCGCTCAACGCCAAAGTCCTTCAGGCCGTCGGCTTGCAGTGAGAAGTAAGTGAGCGAGCGACCCTCGACGTCAAGGGTGCTCTTCGAGTTGAATGAGTTCAAAGAAGAGGTCATG
>DATKSO010000018.1:0-3481 GCA_035531635.1 Acidimicrobiales bacterium
CGATTCGTCGTCGAGCGTGAGGAGGACTCGCGTCAAGAGATCGAAGATCTCTTCGTCCGGGACCCCGTCGGAGGGAATCGCGTCCACCGCTTCGACGACGGCGTACCCGGCGGAGATCCGAGCGTACGACGAGCGCAACGTGGCGAGGTGTTCGCGGTGTTGGACGTGGCGCGCCACGTAGAACTCGCCACGGGTCTTCACCAGGTCGACGGTCACGTAGGCGAGGGTCTCCAGGGTGCCACCCATGCGACTCGTGGTCTTGCGCACGCCCTTCGCCAAGACGCGAAGCTTCCCGTGGTGGCGAGTCCAGAGGACGACCACGCGGTCGGCCTCACCGGACTTGTACGTCCGAAGCACCACGGCGTCGTCCTTGATCTCGTTCACGACTTGGAGTCGTCCTCGGGCTTGTTGAAGTGTTGCTTTCGTGGCGCGACGCCCACGTAGCGCTGCAGCGCGACACCGAGCGCCACGATGACGCCGAGAACGAGCGGGACGACGAGCGGTCCGACGAGACTCGTCGCCCCGTTAAAGGCCAGCACCCACAGGAAGACGTAGATCAGAAGTCCGGCGACGAGCGTGGCGCGCAACACGCTCACTTATCGACACCGCCGAATCGTCGCTCACGGCGCTGATACTCCTCGATGGCGACGAAGAGGTCTTCGCGGCGAAAGTCCGGCCACAGCACGTCGGTGAAGATCAGCTCCGAGTACGCCATCTCCCAGAGCAGGAAGTTCGAGATTCGGTACTCCCCCGAGGTGCGAATCACGAGGTCCAGATCGGGCAGTTCGGGGTGGTACAGGCGTTCGCGGATCCTCTTCTCGTCGATCTTCTTCGCGGGCACCTTGTCGTCCACGAGTTGGCGCACGGCGTCGACGATCTCGGCGCGTCCGCCGTAGTTAAAGGCGATGTTGAGGGTCAGGTCCTTGTTGTTCTTGGTCAGATCGACCGCCTCGTCCATGCGCGAGGCCACGCCCCTCGGGACCCGCCAATCGCGTCGCCCAGAAAAGACAATGCGTACGCCGTCGGCGTGTAGTTCGTGCTGGCGGCGCTCTAAGAGGCCCCGGTTGAAGTTCATCAAGTAGCGCACCTCGTCGACCGGGCGGCGCCAGTTCTCGGTCGAGAACGCGAAGACGGTCAGCGCCTTCACGCCGGCGGCGAGGGCGCCGTAGGTCGTGTCGAGGAGCGACGCCTCACCGGCCCCGTGACCCTCCGTTCGCGCGAGCCCCCGACGCTGGGCCCAGCGGCCGCTGCCGTCCATCACGACGGCCACGTGGCGGGGCACGCTCGAGCGATCGAGGGACGTGGGAAGTGGTGTGGGACGTGGATCGGGCACGAAAGAAACTTACTTCGTCCCCCTAAGACACCCACCGCTCCCCCTAAGGTCGTCGAGTGAAGAGTTTCGACCCAGACGACGAGACCGTGGACGTCGAGGCAGGCGCTGATGACGGAGTGCAGCTCGACGACGACGTCGTCGAGGTCGACGCCGAGCGCGCGCTCGCCCTGCTCGACGCCATCACGCACGACCTCCCGGGTGGTGGCGAGTCACGTGACGGCCAGCGCGAGATGGTGCGCGCCGTGGCGTCGGCGATCTCACGTCGTCGTCATCACGTCATCGAAGCGGGGACCGGCGTCGGCAAGTCTCTCGCCTACCTCGTGCCGGCCGTGATGGCGGGCGAACGCGTCGTCATCGCCACCGCGACGAAGAATCTCCAGGACCAACTCGCGAAGAAGGACGCGCCCCAGGTGGCGGCGCACGTGAAGGGCGTGCGCGTGGCGGTCCTCAAAGGAAAGCAGAACTACCTCTGTCGCAACCGCGCGCAGAGTCTCGGCGCGGGCGCGCAGTTGAGCCTCGACGACGGCGTCGACGTGCCGAAAGGTGTCGCCGACCAGATGCGTCGGATCCTGCGCTGGTCGAACGACACCGAGACCGGCGACCTCGACGAGCTACCCTTCGAAGTCGATTCGCGCGCCCGACGGAGCCTCTCGGTGACGCCGCAGGAGTGCCTGGGACGGACGAAATGCCCCCAGGGCGCGAACTGCTTCGCCGAGCTCGCGAAGGACCGTGCGAACGAGAGCTCGATCCTCATCGTCAACGCCCACCTCTACGCCTCGCATTTGGCGTCCGGGTCGATGCTGTTGCCAGCGCACGAGTTCGTGGTCTTCGACGAGGCGCACGAGATCCTCGACATCTTCGCCACGCTGCTCGGCACGTCGCTCAACGCCGCGCGACTGCGGGCCCTCGCCACGGGCGCGAGGTCGTTGCTCGACGAGGACGACCGGGCGAGGGCCGACCAGCTGCTGACGAGCGCCGATCGCCTGGCGTCAGCGCTCCTCGCGCAGTACGAGCGAAACGAACTGAAGGGCCTCGACGAGTCGTGCGAGCTCGAACTCGCGCGCGCCAACGAACTCGTCAGCGCTCTCGTCGAGGGACTTCGCGGCCTCGAGACCGCGTCGTCGGACGCGGAGTTCCGTAAGGTGCGCGCGCTCGGACCGGCCATCCACCTGGCCAACGACCTCGAGCGCGTCAACAAGGTGAAGGACGGAGAACTGCTCTTTCTCTCTCGTCGTGATCGCGAGATCGACGTCGAGATCTCACTCGTTGACGTGGGACCACGACTCCGTGACGACCTGTGGGGCAACGTGACGGCGGTCTTGACGAGTGCCACCATTCCCGACACGCTGCCAAGGGATCTCGGCCTCGACGACTGCGTGATCGATCACTTCGCGAGTCCCTTCGACTACCCCAACCACGGCCTGCTCTACGTGCCGGAGAACTTCCCCGAGCGGAACGCGCCCGGCGCCGAGGCGGCCATCATCGAAGAGCTCGTCGAACTGATCACGGCTGCCAACGGTCGCACGCTCGCGCTCTTCACCAATCGCTCCGTCATGCAACGCGTCGCGGAGGCCGTCGAGCCACGACTCGACACCGAGGTACTGGTTCAAGGAACTCTCTCGCGCGCACGCCTCATCGAGCTGTTTCGCCACAGTGCGGAGGCCAGCCTCTTCGCGGTCACGAGCTTCTGGCAGGGTATCGACGTCCCGGGCCACTCCCTCAGTCTCGTCACCATCGACCGTCTTCCCTTCAGCGTGCCCAACGATCCCCTGGCCGAAGCGCGCCGCGAGAAATCCGATCACCCCTTCTTCGAAGTCGACCTCCCGCGCGCGACCATGCTGCTCGCACAGGGCGTCGGTCGCCTGATCCGCACCAAGGACGACCGCGGTGTCGTCGCGGTGCTCGACACGCGCCTCGCCACCGCGCGCTACCGGGGCACCATGTTCAAGAAGCTCCCCCCCATGCGCCGGACTCGCGACAAGGTCCAAGTTCACGAATTTCTCAAGGAACTTCAGGGATCAAACCAAGTGAAATAAGCAAAGTCACCCTCGATTGACCCAATAGACTAGTATTTCACTAGTTTTTATTGGACTCCCGAGGACACCATGCACGTTGACCTTTACTTAGTGCTCGGCAGCGCGGTCGTCG
>DATKSO010000019.1:0-5961 GCA_035531635.1 Acidimicrobiales bacterium
TGGCGACTGGGTGACGTCGTATAAGGAGTTCGGATATTCGGCGCTGGTGCTGGGCTACAACGCGAAGTCGAAGTTCGCCAGGGTCCTCGAAGGGAAGCCGTGGTACGAGGTGGTGGACCTTCCGGGGTTCCTGCTGGGCCGCACGGACCCCGCGACCGACCCGAAGGGCGTACTCGCGGTGGACGCGTTGACGGGGGTCGCTCTCAGTTATGACCGACCCAACCTCGCGCGCTTGGCGTCGACGCGCTCCAACGTCTTTGACGAGACCGCCCTCGTCGGTCAACTGCAGGCGGGACAACTTGACGCGGGCTTCTTCTACGCCGTGGAGGCTGCCGCCGCGCACCTCAAGACCGTGGCGCTGGTCGGCACGCACTTGTCGGGCCAGTACAGCGTCGCAATCCTCAATCGCGCACCACACGAGGCCGCCGCGAAGGCCTTCGTCAAGTTCCTGCTCGGTCCGGCGGGTCAGAAGATATTGAAGGGCGGCGGCGTGACGCCGATCGTGCCGGCTCTGACCTTCCACGCGTCCGCGGGCTCAACCACCGCCGCCACGCCATGACCGTGGGGGGGACGCTCAAGAGTCCTCTCACGTGGCTGGGTGGTCTGCTCGTCGTCTACCTGGGCTATCCGATCGCGGGTTTCGTCGTCCGACTCGTCACGTCTCGCCAGCGAGGATTTCACGCGCCCGGGCTCTTTCCGGCGCTGTGGGTCTCCGTCGCAGGAGCCACCATGTCACTCGCGCTCGTCACGCTCTGTGGTCTGCCGCTCGCCTACGTGCTGGCTCGCTCAAAAGGTCGCCTGGGTGCGGTGGTGGGCGTGCTCGTCCAGATTCCCTTGGCGCTCCCGCCACTGATGAGCGGCGTCGTCTTGGTATATCTCATCGGTCCGTACACCTTTCTCGGTCAGCACTTCGGCGAACACCTCACTGACTCGATGGTCGGTGTGGTGATCGCAATGTCGTTCGTCTCGGCTCCGTTCTTGCTCGTGGCCGCGCGCGCCGCGTTCAGCGGCGTCGAACAAGGGATGTTGGACGTCGCGCGAACCCTCGGCTATTCGGACGTGTCGCGCTTCGTGCGTGTGGCGGTACCGAGTGCCGGCCACGGTATTCGCGCGGGGATGCTTCTCACGTGGCTGCGGGCCTTTGGTGAGTACGGCGCGGTCGTTATCCTCGCCTACAACCCGGCGTCACTGCCGATCTATACCTACAACCAGTTCAGTGGTCGCGGGCTGCCCACGACCTTGGCGCCGACGGCCCTGGCGCTCGCCGTCGCCGTCGTGGTCGTGGTGGTGAGTCGGGTGAGCGTTCGGGTCCCGTCGTCGCGACCAACGATCGTGTCGCGCCCGAGGCCGCCCGCACCCGTTCGCACGCAGCCCGTGCGCTTTGCGCTCGATCATCGACTCGGCGACTTCCACCTGCGCGTCGCTCACGAGTCGCGGGTCAATCATCTCGCGGTGCTGGGGCCGTCGGGTTCGGGCAAGTCCGCCCTGCTGCGATGCCTCGCCGGCCTCTACGGGCCGGGCCCGGGCCCCGTGTGGTACGGCGACCGACCGGTCAGCGACGTTCCGGTCGAACGACGCGGCGTCGGTTACGTCGCCCAGGGCTTCGCGCTCTTCCCGCACCTCAACGTGTGGCGCCACTTGACCTTCGCGCGCGAGTCGAACCCCGAGCTCGCCTCCTACTGGCTCGAGCACCTTCGCCTCGACGGTCTCGAGTCGCGGATGCCTTCGGAACTCTCAGGTGGTCAACGTCAACGAGTGGGCCTCGCCCAAGTGCTGTGCCAATCCCCTCAGGTGCTCTTGCTCGACGAGCCGTTCTCGGCGCTCGACGCGCCCGTGCGCTTAGAACTTCGCCGTGAACTTCGACGAGTGCAGCGAGAGACGGGTCTGGCTACGGTACTCGTGACCCACGATGCCGAAGAGGCCGCGTTCCTCTCGGACGAGTTGATGGTCATCGCGCGCGGGGAGGTGCTGCAGTCCGGCGCGAGTCGATCGGTCTTCTCGCGACCGGTCTCACCGGAGGTCGCGCTGCTCGTTGGCGTCGAGAACGTGCAGGTGGCGACTGTCGTCTCTTCGACGGCGCTCGCGGTTGGCGACGCTCGCGTCGCGATTCTGCCCACGACGCTCGCGCTCGGCACGCGTGTGCACTGGAGCGTGCGCCCGGAGCACGTGGAAGTCGCCGCGACGACGAACTCATCGGTGGCGGGCGACTTCGAGGGCCGGGTGATCGAAGTGGTCGACACCGGGCTGGCCTATGAGCTCGTCGTCGAGTTCGCAAGCGGTGGTGAGATTCGAGCTCGGAGCTCGGGCCTGCCCGAGGTCGCTCCCGGGGAACTCTGTCGGGTCCACTTGCGCGCCGAAGCGGTGTCGGTGTGGCTGGCGGCGCTCGAGTGACGCTAGAAGGTGTCGGGGATCTCGACGCTGACGCTGGTGGCCTTGATGACGGCGTCAACCACGACGCCGGGCGCCAAGCCCAACTCCTCGGCCGCTTCCCTGGTGATGACCGAGACGACGCGGTGGGGTCCGGCTTGAATCTCCACCTGGGCGATGACCTTGTCCTTGATCACCCGGGTCACGATGCCCACGAAGCGATTGCGCGTCGACTGGGCGCGCGGGCTCTTGGGCGAGGGTGACCGATTTTCGGCAACCGCGGCGTCGGCGAGGTCGACGCCCTCGAAATAGCGCTTTCCGTCCTTGCCCAGCGACGACTTGATCCTTCCGGTGTCCGCCCAGCGTCGAATTGTGTCGGCGCTCACCCCCAACAACTCGGCCGCCTGGGTGGCGCGGTACTTCACCACGGTCTCACGCGCGCTCGGAGCGTCCGCGTGGTCGAGGTGTTCACGACTACCCACCGATCATGGACATCGAGCGCGTGGGTGCAAGAAAGTCTGGCTCGTTGATGGCGTGCCCGGGGAACTTCTCCCAGACGGCGCGACGCAACAACGCGGCGATCTCTTCGTCGTCCGCGCCCCCACGCATCAGGTCGCGCACCGACAGTTCGTCGTCAGAGAAGAGACAGTTACGGAGCGCTCCATCCGAGGTCAGTCGCAAGCGATTGCACGTCCCGCAAAATGGCTGGGTGACCGACGAGATGAGGCCGATCTCGCCCTGGCCGTCGACGAAGCGGAACCGCTCGGCGGGCGCGGACCCGCCGCGTTCGATGGCCTCGAGACGCCAGACCGCCGACACCCGTTCGAAGATCTCGCGGCCCGCGATGATCTGGCTCTTGTCCCACTGGCCCTGGGCGTCGAGGGGCATGAACTCGATGAAGCGCACGATCCGGCCCGTATCGCGAGCGAAAGCGGCGAAGTCGACGATCTCGTCGTCGTTGACTCCGCGCAAGATCACGACGTTCACCTTCAAAGGGGCCAGTCCCGCCGCTTCGGCCGCGTCCATTGAGGCCAGCACCGTCGACAGGTCGCCGCGACGTCGAATCGAGTTGAAACGTTCGGCTCGCAACGAGTCACAGCTGACGTTCACCCGGGTAAGTCCGGCGTCGGCGAGGTTGGCAGCGAGGGGTGCCAACAGCATGCCGTTGGTCGTGAGGGAGAGATCGTCGAAGCCAAGGTGTGACAGTCGAGAGACCAGCGAGACGAGGCCCTTGCGAACGAGCGGTTCGCCGCCGGTCAGGCGAAGCGACGTTACCCCGAGTGAGGCGGCGACCGTGGCGACACGAACGATCTCGTCGAAGCTGAGCAGCGTGTCGTGGGGCAAGAAGGTCATGCCCACGTCGGGCATGCAGTAGACGCAGCGAAGGTTGCAGCGGTCGGTCACCGAGACGCGAAGGTCGTCGTGAACCCGACCGTATCGGTCGACGAGGGAGCCGCCGGTCGGCATGCTCGCCTTCGTCACCTCACCGCGATCGCCTTCGACGGCTCGTGGGTGTTGGCGCAGGGACACCGCGACGGGCGCGTCCGGCGTCAGCGACATCGCGTGTCGCTCTCGCCATGACGGCGTGCCCGAAGAAATCCCGTAGCAGTGACCATTGGCGTCCATGCTAACGGGGCCATGTCGCTGGCCCCGTTACGGGGAGCGGCGGCGGCGACGCCGCGGCGGCGTCTCGACGAGTCGCCCCCAACTGCCCGACTTGCCGCCCTCCTTCTTCAGGAGTACCAGGTCGTCGACGCGCGCATCCGGGTCGAGGGCTCGAAGCGCGTCGAGGATGCTCAGCGCGGCGAAGGCGCACGCGGTGAGCGCCTCCATCTCCACGCCGGTCGACTCATTAGCGATCACACTCGAGGAGATTTCGACGCCGCCGTCGCATTCCGTGAGTTCGACGTTGACGTCGCTGAGGTGAAGTGAGTGGCACAGTGGAATTATCTCGGCGGTTCGCTTGGCCGCGAGCACGCCCGCCACTCGCGCGCTGTGCTCGACGTCGAGACCGTCGTGGCGGCGCTCGATGTCGGCCAACCTGGCGTCCGTCACGACCAGGCACCGCGCCCAGGCCTTGCGTAGGGTGCGCCGTTTGGCCGAGATGTCGACCATACGCAGTTTGCCGGTCCCGTCGACGTGGCTGAAGGGGCTATCCATTCGCACCTCGCCGCCGCCACGTCCACGCCAGCAGTGCGGCGCCGACTACGAACACCACGGCGCCCAGTACCGCGTACCCACCGCGGCCGCTCATCATCGAGCCATGTAGCAAATTCACGCCTTGAAGAATCCAGACGATGCCCGCGAGACACAGAAGTGCGCCGATGATGCCTCGAATCCACACGTCGACTCCTTGCCACGAACTTGTTCCAGGCAACTTAGTGACTATTCGACTCGCCGGCGCGGCGTTGCGGTTCGGTCGACGGAGCCCTCGACGTCGCGGGGCTCTCTCAGCCATCGCGGGGCGTGCGTCGCGGCCCACTGCTCACTCACCCATCCCCTGAAGATCGATCGCAGGGAGTCGCGATGCGTGATCGCCACGCAGATATGGCCGATCACCACGGCGAAAATGGCGAAGGCGGCGAGGTCGTGAACGAATGTGGCGCCCTGGCGCAGTGACACCGAGAAGAAGCGGAACCACTGCAACATCGAGCCAGTGACGAGCATCACCACGATCACCGCCCCGGTGAAGATGGTGTTGAGTTTTTGGCCCGGGTTGAACTTGTCCGCCTCGAGCGGTGAAGCGCCGCGCGTCCGGAGCCAACGAATCTCATCTCGGGTCCAGGCGTTCACGCGCCGCACGTCGCGCCGCATCTGGCGACCCCACGGTCCGATCAGCGAGATCAAGATTGGGATCGGGAGGGTGAGCCCACACCAGAGATGGATCTGTTCAATCACGTGGCGTGGCAGGACGACGCCGAAGAACGAGCCAAAGTAGAGCGGGATTGCGGTGAACATGAGTGCACTGAAGAGCCCGGCATTGGCCCAGTGAACCGCGCGTTGCACGCGATCGAAACGCATAGTGCGAGCGACGCGACGGGTGGTGGTGGCGACGGTCATGGACTCAGGTGAGGGTCGGGTCGGGGTTTGTCGGGCCGGTCGTTCCGTCCAGCCATCCATTCACGGGGTAACCGTTCTGCTCCCAGAAGCCGGGCTGCACCTGGTCGACGACTCGAATGGCCGAGAGCCACTTGAGTGATTTGTACCCGAACATCGGGGCCACGTACAGGCGAACCGGGCCACCGTGCTCGGTCGTGACGGGCGCGCCGAGCATTTGATAGGCCACGAGAACGTCGGGCAGTCGGGCTTGGTCGATGGTCAGGCTCTCGGTGTCGGCCCGGTCGTAGGACTCAAAGGTGAGCGCGACGGCCTCGGGCCGAATGCCGACGACGTCCATGATGTCCGAGAGGAGGACGCCCTCCCACTGCACGTCCGGTACCCGCCAGCCCGTCACGCATTGGAACGACTTGGTGAACGAGGTCACGGGCATCGCCTTGAGGTCGTCCAACGTGAAGGTCTTGGGATGATGGACCATCCCGTTGACCTTGAGGCGGTAGTCGCTCTCTTTGATCTGGGGGTACCGACCGGTGATCG
>DATKSO010000020.1:0-86618 GCA_035531635.1 Acidimicrobiales bacterium
GAGATGACGGCTAAAGCGAGACCGAGATGCTTGCCTTCGGTGTTGCTGTTGGAGAGATCCGAACCGTTCGTTGACATCATTATTTTCGCTTCCTAGTGGACGAACCGCGGTTGAGGTGAATCGAGTAGCACGAAGCGTTGGATCCGGTGAGGAAGAGTGGCAGAGTCACCCCTCGATCATCGGGTTGATGAACGCCTCTTCAGACACGTTTCCGTGGAGGAGTAGGCGGTGGAGCACGATGGCAAAAAGTGTCATCACAATCGTATCGAGATTATAAAGAGTGACTTTCGAACCTGGTCACCGACTTTGCGCCCACGAACGTCTTAGCTCCGTCGAACGAGTAGATCGGGACACTCGAGATCGTCTCACGCCGTCGCCGACGGCGTCACGAGATGCTGAAACTACCGTCCCGTGGAGGAAAACGATCGTCTTAACGACGAGTCGCGCCGACACCGCGGCGTGACACCACTGCGAGAGGTCGCAGTTCGTCTCGGTCTTTGGCTACGAGGCGGGGATCACCTGGGCGTAGGGAATCGTCGACGAGGGTACCTTCACGCTGACCGTCTCGCCCCACTTGCTGAAGGTCGTCTCACTCTTTCCTGTCGACGTCGACACGGCGTCCTTTATCGGAAGGGTCGTACCTTTTGATGAGAACGTCATGACCGTCGTCGTCTTGGGCTGGGTGCTCGTCGCCTTCGCCGTCCACTTGAGATCGTAGCCTTTGGTGTTCTTGTCCCTCGTACCGAGCAACCTCGTGCCCTTCGCCACCGGTAGGAGCGACGCGAACGTCGTACCCGACGTCAAGTTCGATTTGAATGTCGTGTAGTACGACGTCCCCTTCTTCATCGCCATCGAATGCTTGCCGATCTTCTTCTGCTCAGCAGCGGTGAGGCCCATCAGCGTCGTCAGACCCTTCTGAGATCCGCTCAAGTACGCGTACGTCGGCGTCACCGTGATCGTAAAGGACTCGTTGCCCGAGACGTAGGTCTCCGTCCCACTCGTCTTGCCGATGTCGGCGATAACGGAACTGTCGGTCTTTCCCGAGACCGTCGCGACGGTGACGTGCACGCCGTTCTCCTTCACGATCGCGGTCTGAGCCGCCTTAAGGATTGACGCAACCGTGGGATGTGACCCGGAAGCGTGCGCCGCCAGCGGGGTGCCCACGACCAATGCCGTTGAAAGAAGTGCGAGCGAGGTCACGCGCAGCGAGGTACGTCGAATGATGGCCATGGTCTAAAGCCTAGGGGGCGATCGCACGTCAGCCACATTCGGCCAGGTCACGTCGCGAACGTCTTCTTACCCTCGCCTTAAAAACACGCCGCCAACTCAAAGAGGAACTGTTGCATCGTTCGAATATCGTCCAGGAGTTCCGGAGCGCACGACTCGAGTTTCTCGTCGCTCAAGAGTCCGTTCACCACGGCCGTTGATCGAAGCGCGACCTGGAGCGTGCTCAACCACGCCCAGCCCTCGGCGTCGTTCAGAAACTGCTCCTTCAGGGTCATGATCGAGAGCTCGGCGTTCGAGGCGATCTCGTTCTGGCGGCCCAACGAGGAAAGTGGGTCGTCGTCGTCGCTGCTCGGATTTATCGGCGCGTTCAACGAAAGGTGCCACTCGTGGTCGGGGTCTCGCTCGGCGGCCAAGACGTGGGCGAAGACCTCACGAATGGCTGCGCGACCCACGTCGTTCAAGCGAACTTCGATGCGACCGTCTCGGCGTCGCACGAAGAGCTTGCCCGCCATTAGGCGTCGCGCTCCACCGTGGCCTGTAGCCCAGCCACCTGTAGTTTTACGCAGTACGACTCGGCCCGTTCGCGCTGTCCCGACCACACCACGGCACGGCCTTCGTGATGGACGGTCAACATCAAGTCCGTGCATTTGTTGCTGGAGTAGCCAAAGATCCTCTTGAAGATTACGACGACGACCGTCATCGGCGTCACCGGATCGTTCCACACGATGACGTTCCATGGTCGCTCGGTGATGACCGAGACTTCACTCTGGACGTCACTCTCCGTCGAGGAGTTGCGAGATGGCTGCACTAACGGCATCTCTCTAGTGTCGCAGACGACCGATCGGATTGAAAGTTTCGAACCGTAAAGTGGAGATGAATCGATGAGGAGGACGACTTGGTCGCCACGTGGTATCGCGACTCGATAACCCGAGTACGACAACGCGCGAACGTCAAGATCCGTCGGGCCGCGGGCCTGTCGATGGATCCCCCGGCGCGTTGTGACGACCCCGTCGCGGCGTACAGCGACGTCTACGGTGTCACGCGTGTCGTGCACGGCGACCTGCCGTCGATGTTGGTGGGCGGACTCGGTTCGCTCTTCTTCCAGATGCTCCACCCGCACGCCATGGCCGGCGTCGCACAACACTCGCGCTACCAAGACGACCCCTTCGGACGGATGCTCCAGACGGCCAACTTCATCAGCGCGACGACCTTTGGATCGAAGGAGTCGGCGGCGGCGGCGATTGAGCGGGTGCTGAACGTCCATCAGCACGTCCACGGCGTCGCGGACGATGGTACCGCCTACGACGCGAACGATCCCCATCTGCTGGCGTGGGTGCACTGCACCGAACTCTTCATGTTCCTCAATTCGTACCAACGCTTTGGTGCTCACCAGCTCAGCGAGGAGGACGCCAACAAGTACGTCGCCGAGATGGTCGTCGTCGCCAACGATCTCGGCCTAAAGGACCCGCCGCGCAACTTGAACGAACTGAACGCAGCCTTGTTATCGTTCCGTCCGGAACTTCACCTCAGCGCCGACGGCGTGACCGCTCGTGACTTCATCTCGCACGGCGTGACGAATCGTCGAAAGCAGCGTTTCGTTCACCGACTCCTCGTACGAAGCGCCTGGTCACTGCTTCCATTGTGGGCGCAAGATCTCCTTGGCGTGCGCACGAATCTGCTCAGCGATCATCTGATTTTCCGTCCGGCCACCCGAGTGCTGTCCTACGCGTGCCGCCTCGCACTACCGCCCGCGCCGCGTCAGGTGGCGAGCGTGAGTCCGCCGTCGACCACGACGACCTGACCGGTGACGTACGAGGTCGTCGCGAGCGCGACGATCACGTCCGCCACGTCGTCGGGCGTCCCACTTCGCCCGAGCGGCGCCACCGAGCGCACGAAGCCTCGAACGGCGTCCCAATCCTCGGTCCACGGCGTGTCGATGAGGCCCGGTGCGACGGCGTTCACCCGTACTTCTGGTCCCACGACTTTGGCGAGCAGCGCCGTCAAATGGTTGAGCGCCGCCTTCGACGCCGCGTAGGGAATCGACGAACCGGTCGGTCGGACACCCGCGATCGATGACACGTTGACGATCGAGCCACGACTCTCTCGTAACGCGGGCATCGCCGCGACGCTGAGCTGCCACGTACCAAAGACGTTGACCTCAAAGATCTCTCGCCACACGTCGACGCTGGCGGCCTCGAGGTCTCGATGCGCGATGACCTTGGTGGTGCCGGCGTTGTTGACCAGTACGTCTAGTTGGCCGTACCGCTCAAGAACGTCACGAATGAGGCGTTCACCGTCACCGGCGACGGAGATGTCAGCCTGCACGTAGTGAGAACCCGGCGTCGAAGCGGCGAGGTGCTCACCCGCCTCGACGCTGCGCGCTGAGTTGAAGACGACGGTGTCGCCGCGCTGCGCGAAACGTTGCGCGGTCGAGAGGCCGATGCCGCTGGTCGATCCCGTGACGAGCACGACTCGCGTGGTCATGGCTACTTACGCCTCAGGCGCCACGAGCCGGCCCAGTGCTGGCCCGGCTCCAGCACGACGACGTCCTTACCGCTACGCAACGCGTCGGGTGGACAGGTCATTGGTTCGATCGCCACCGACGTACGTCGGCGACCCTTCTCGAGATGATCACCGGTGTACACCTGGAGGTACGGAAAATTTCGGTCGACGCTGAGTTCGATCTCACCGCCGTGCGCGTCTTCGAGGGTGGCGACGGCCAGGCCCGTGTCGTCGCGCATGAGTTCGGTGTACGTGACGTCGAGTTCGTGACCACTGAGCGACTTACGTTTCGAGAAGTCGAGTTGGTGCCCGACCAGCGGAAGGATTTCGCCTGTCGGGAGTTGCCGGTCGTCCACCGCCACGTAGGCCTTGGCGGGTATCTCCAGCTGTGAACCTTCGATCGTCGGCGTCGTCACCGACAGATACGGATGGAACCCGACGCCAAAGGGCAGCGGGACTTCATCACGATTGGTGACCGTCGTCGTGACGGTCAAGCCAAGCGATCCAAGATGATACATGACACTGATTTCGCTCAAGAAGGGATAGTCGGGCGTCGGATGAAGCAGGAGCGAGAGGACGCAACGGTTTTGGTTGACGGCGTCGACGCGAAAGGGACGCCAACGAGCGAGGCCGTGCGAGGCCGTGGCGTGTTCGACGTCGTCAACGGTCGGTCGGGCGACGCGGCCGGAGAACGTCCACTCGCCGTCACCGATCCGGTTGGGCCAGGGGAAGAGCACTTGGCCACGAGCGTGCGAGGGCACCTCCTCGCCCGCGAAACCCTCGACGACGCTGACGCCGCCCTTCACGAAGGTGCGCAACGTCGCGCCCACTTCGGTAATGACGACACGTTGATCGCCGTGGGCAATCGCGATCTGTTCTCCCGAGGGCAACATCAGATGGTTTTCCTTCTTTTCACTGGTACGTAACCTACGACAATTAGGGTTCGGGTATGCGACTACTCCTCACGAACGACGACGGCGTACTCGCGCCCGGCATGGCCGTGTTGGCCCGTTGCGTCGCTCGTTGGATGGACGAGGCACCCACGGGCGAGGTGCGAGAGGCGATCATCGTTGCGCCCAATAAGAACTACTCGGGCATGTCATCGGCCGTTGGTGACGTGTTCGAGCGACCCACCGTGAAGTACCGTCGCCACCGCGTCGCCGGCGCCGAGTCCATCGTCGCGTACGGACTCGAAGCGCCCCCGGCGCTCTGCGCGATTTTGGGCGCCCTGGGCAGTTTCGACTTCCAGCCCGACGTGATCGTCTCGGGCATCAACGCCGGAGCCAACGTCGGGCGAAGCGTTCTGCACTCGGGAACGGTGGGCGCGGTGTTGACCGGCGCGCAACTCGGTCTCTCCGGACTCGCGGTGTCGGTGCAGTGGGGAGAAAACGTGCACTACGACACGGCCGGGGCCGTCGCGATTGAAGTTCTCGAAGAGCTCTTTCGGGCGCCGTCACGAACGCTGCTCAATCTCAACGTACCCAATCTGCCCGCCACCGAGCTGAAGGGTGTTCGACGTGGTCGAATCTCCATGGCCGGCCTGATCAAGGCGGCAGGACCGCTCGCCGGCGGTGAAGCGCTGAGCGACGAGGGTGAGTTGCCGCTTCGACTTGGCGCGGCGAGTCCCGAGCTCGGCGACGTGAGCGACGAGGACGCCGACGAAGACGGAGCGCTCCTCGTGGCCGGCTACGCCTCGCTGACGCCCCTTCGCGGTCCCCACGAGGACGACGACCCCGGCCTCGATGAAGTCATGCACAAGGCGCTGCACGCGATAACGCAACAGCTCGAGCGACTGCGCTAATCGTCACTCGGTCGTCGCCGCTGCACTTTCAACTGCCCTCGCGCCTTCTTCTCGTCGACGCGGCGGATCTTGGCACCCTTCGTTGGTTTCGTCGCACGGCGCGGCGTTCGCGGCGCGAGGGCCGTGGCCAGTTTGTGCGCTAACTGATCGAGCGCGGCCGTGCGATTCTGTCGTTGGGATCGAAATCGACTCGCGCTCGAGCGAACGACCGGCCCGAGTGAGTCGCGCACGCGCTGCTTGTCGGCGTCACTTAAGGCGCGCGACTCCATAACGTGAAAACTCGCCACGACGCGGGTGAGTGAACGATTGGCGTGTTGACCGCCGGGACCGCCGGAAGTCGTCACGCGTAGGACCACTTCTTCGGCGGGAATGGTGAGGCGAGGGCGAATCGACAGTGAGCCGTCGTCGTTGGCCCGTGGGCCCGGCGGCACGACCTAGTGACCGCCCGGTAGACGCACCATGGCGAGCTGCGAGGAGGAGGCGACCAGTTGATCGGCCCCGTCGAAGAGCTCGCAGCGCTGGTCGAGCAGTCCGTCAGCGATGACTACCGCCCACTGACGCGCGCGAAGCCACTCAGTCGTCGGTACGCGATGCACGTACGAGGTGAGTTGGAGTGTGGGCACCCAGCCCGAGGAGCCGAGCGGCAACGTCGAGGGGGGAAGGACATCGCCCGCGAACAGCAGATTCCACGGATCCCACGACGCTTCTCCATCGTTGAGGCGAAGCCATCCACGCACTTCACCCTGGGAGGAGAGCTCGCCACTCCACCATCCAGTGCACGAGGGATCGAGTCGCAGATCCACGACTCTCATGATGTTGACTTCTTCGCTTCCCGTTGACTGGCGACACTTTTCGAGCGCGTCAATCAAGGGCATGACGGCCTCTTGGTAACGAATCGCCGACGCATCACGCAGGGTGCCGAGCGTGACGAGCGACTCCACCGCGAGTACGTCGTGTTGCAGCATCGCAACGTACGCGAAGGACACGCCACGACCGACGCGACGAACCTCGACCCGCAGTTCCGCAGCGCCCGGTTCGGTCGCGTTCACGAAGTTGGTGGTGACGGCCGTCGCGTGCAAGTGGGTCGCGCTCTCCTCGCTGGCCGCGGCGAGGGCCGCACTCGCCATGAGGCACTGCAAGTAACCCCCGTGGGGGTGACCCACGACGGTGTAGAAGGGTGAAAGGTTCGCGGAGAAACGCCCGCTGCCCAGGGGTTCTACGGACGCCGCGCCGCGAAGCGCCCGCCCATGCTCAGCTTCGTTCATTGTGCAACCTTAACGAACGAAAGCCTCGAAACAGTAGATTGAAAGTGCGAAAGAGGCCTCTCATGAGAACGATTCCCCACTACATCGACGGTGAACGGGTCGAAGGACCCGGCGGCTCGGACGTCTTCAATCCCGCGACCGGCGAGGTCACGGCACAAGTGCCCGTTCCCGCGACCGTGTTCATCGACCACGTGGTTGACGTCGCGGTGAACGCGGCGACGCAGTGGGGTCAGTCGACACTCTCGCGACGCACGAACATCCTCTTCTCACTTCGACAGTTGCTCGTGGACCACACCGACGAGTTCGCCGCGATCATTACGTCCGAGCACGGAAAGACCCTCGCCGACGCCAAGGGCGAGATCGCCCGCGGCCTCGAGAACGTGGAGTTCGCCTGCGGACTCGTTGAGCTTTTGAAGGGAGGCTTCTCCGATCAGGTCGCCGAGGGTGTCGACGTGCACTCCACGCGCGAGCCCGTTGGCGTCGTCGCGGCCGTCACCCCGTTCAACTTTCCGATCATGGTGCCCCTGTGGATGAGCGCGAACGCGCTCGCGTGCGGCAACGTCGTGATCTTGAAGCCGTCCGAACGCGACCCCTCGGTCTCCGTTCGTTTGGCCGAACTGCTGAAGGAAGCTGGCCTACCCGACGGTGTGTTCAACGTGCTCCAGGGCAACGCCTCGACGGTCCAAGCCCTCCTCGAACATCGCGGCGTCGACGCCGTCAGTTTCGTCGGCTCCACGCCGGTGGCGCGAGCGGTGCACGAGAGCGCCAGTAGGCACCACAAGCGAGTGCAGGCACTCGGGGGCGCCAAGAACCACATGGTCGTGTTGCCAGACGCGGACTTGGACGTCGCGGCGGACGCCGCGATCAACGCGGGCTACGGTTCGGCGGGCGAACGGTGCATGGCGATCAGTGTGGTCGTGGCCGTAGGCGACGTCGCCGATCCCCTCATCAAGAGGATCTCCGAGCGTCTCGATCGTCTCAAGGTCGGTCCCGGTGACGATCCGACCAGCGACTTCGGTCCGTTGATCACGCGAGAGCACCTCGAACGCGTCGTGAACTACGTGACGACCGCGAAGGAGGACGACATCGAGGTCGTCCGTGACGGCACCACGCTCACGAACGGTGGCGGCTTCTTCGTGGGACCGAGTCTCTTGGACGGGGTGCGGCCCGGCACGAAGGCTTACGACGACGAGATCTTTGGACCCGTCTTGGGCGTCGCGCGCGTGGCGACGTACGAGGACGCGGTCGCTCTGGTGAACAGCAATCCCTACGGCAACGGCGTGGCCATCTTCACGCGCGACGGCAACGCCGCGCGCCTCTTCTCCCGCCAGGTCCACGTCGGTATGGTCGGCGTCAACGTGCCCATTCCAGTCCCGATTTCTGCGTACTCGTTCGGGGGTTGGAAGGACTCGCTCTTTGGCAACAGCCACATTTACGGACCCGAAGGCTTCGCCTTCTACACGCGAGGCAAAGTGGTCACGACGCGTTGGCCCCAGCCCTCTGATTCACAGATCGACCTCGGTTTTCCGAGGACTCGCTAGGTCGTGATCAACGCGGTCAAGGACGGGGGCTCGACGGCGTAGGTGCCGTTGGTCCTCATCGCGTGGCCTACTATTTTTCCATCGAGGAACGCCGAACGACGTTCCTCGATGGCGCGCGTCGAAGCGAGCCGAGTAATCGAGTGAGGACGTTCAAGGACCGATGAGTAAACAGCACACGAGCGTGAGGGCGTACGGGATTCTCGTGCACGACGAGAGGGTGCTGCTCGTGCGTTCGAGTAGCGCCCAGATCAATCCGCCCCTGTGGTGGCTCCCCGGAGGCGGCATTGACTTCGGTGAGTCGCCCGAGCAGACGTTGCTGCGCGAATTTCGTGAAGAGACGGGCCTCTCGGTGAAGGATCCCGTCTTGTTCGACGTCGCGAGCGACGTGCGCCGACGCCCGAACGGCGATCGCATTCACACCGTACGGGTGCTCTACACCGTTACCCTCGACAGCGGGGAGCTACGCGACGAGATGACCGGCACCACCAACCAGGCACAGTGGTTCAAACTGCACGAGCTCAGCGACGTCAACGTCGCCGAGTACGCCGAACGAGCGATTCAGACGGCGTTGGGAAAGTAGAGCGCCGGCATCTCGCGCTTCAGGAGTTTGCCCGCGGGATTGCGCGGCAACGGCTCACGGGTGAAGGCCACGCGCGACGGAATCATGTAGGCCGCGAGACGCGTTACGAGGAAGTCGTGGAGCTCCTGCGTGGTGAGCGACGCGCCTTCGCGCACCATCACGGCGGCGGAAACCTCTTCGCCGAGTCGTTCGTTGTAGAGGCCGAAGACGGCTGCTTCGTAGACGGCCGGATGTTCGTAGATCGCGGATTCGACCTGGGCCGAGTAGACGTTCTCCCCCGCGCGGATGATCATGTCCTTCGCGCGGTCTTCTACGTAGAGGAAGCCCTCGTCACTCACGTGCCCGAGGTCGCCCGTTCGAACCCAGCCCTCTCGTATCGTGTCGTTCGTGGCGTCGGGGTTTCTCCAGTAACCGCGAAACGACGTGGGCGACTTCAGCCAGATCTCGCCCCTCTCACCCGTAGGCAGTGAGCGCAGCGACTCGTCACGGATATCGGCGTCCATCACGATCGTGGGAACGCGGCCCGTCGACGTCGGGTGAAGGAGATAGTCCTCGCCGTAGTTGCTCGGCCCGTACGCGTTGGTCTCGGTCATGCCGTAGCCCAAGTTGGGACGGCCCTTCATGAATGACTCTTCGACGCGAGCGACCAAGGTCGGTGGCGCCGGAGCGCCTCCACCACCCACCGCCGTCAGCGACGACGTGTCGTACTTGGAGAAGCTCGGCGACTCCATTAGGTCCCACGACTGGGTCGGTACGCCGACGAAGTTGGTCACGTGGTGGCGTTCGATGAGCGCGAGGGCCCGTTCGGGGTCCCACCGGTACATCATCACGAGCTTGAAGTGCCACGTGAAGCACGACAACATGACGGGAATGCAGCCGGTGACGTGAAAGAGTGGCACGATCAAGATGAAGCACGGCGCTTGCCCGCTGCCCACTTCGTCCTGGTCGCGGCGGGCCGCCTGAACGGCCGCGCCCGACGAGAAGGCCATGATCGTCTGACAGATCGCCCCGTGCGTCGACACCGCGCCTTTCGGAAATCCCGTCGTGCCCGAGGTGTAGAGAATGGTGGCGTCACTGTCCGCGTCGATGTCGACCTCGGGCATCGTCGCGCCCTTCACGACCACGTCCTCCCAGCGCTCGACGCCGGGCGCGTACGACGTGTCCTGCTTCAAACGGACACCGAGCAGACGGGCGCCCGCCCGCGCGCACGCGCTGTTCGCTCGAATGATTCGCTCGCTGTCACCAATGAAGAGCGACAGAGCCGAGTCATTGACAGCGAAGTCGAGCTCGTCCTCGGTCCACCAGGCGTTCAGCGAGACCGAAATCGCGCCCACCGACGTGATGGCCGCAAAAGCGACAACCCACTCGGGATAGTTGCGCATGGCGACGCCCACCCGGTCGCCTTTTTTGACATTGAAGTGGTGAACGAGGGCGTGCCCGAGGGCGTCGACCTCTCGCATCACTTCGGCGAACGTCCACTCCTCGTCTTCGTACACGAGGAACGTTTCGTCGACACCCCTCGCGGAATCGAAGAACTGGCGAAGGGTGGCCGGAGCGTTCTTGAAGGCTCGATTCCTCACGCCCTCGTGTTCTACCTCGATGACCTCGAACGGCTCGCCCGCGGCGGCGACGTCCGCGATCGCTTCACTAAGACTGCGCACCAAGCACCCCCATGTTGACGACATCCTAGACAGACGACGTACGCGCGCACGATACGCCACCCCATCAACGAGGCCACGACGAGAGTCCTTTCGCGGCGCGAGTCAGGGCCTCCCTCACGGCGTCGCGACCCTACACTGCGCACTAGAGATTATTGAAAGGACTGCCGTGTTGGCTTCAAACTATCCCCTGCTCGACGTATTCGTCTCGACGTTGTACTTCGCCCTCTTCATCTTCTGGATGATTCTGGTCTTCCACGTCGTGCTCGACGTCTTCAATAGTCACGATCTGGGTGGACCCGCCAAGGCGCTGTGGGTCCTCTTCATCTTCATACTTCCCGTGGTGGGTTGCCTCGTCTACGTCCTCGCGCGAGGTGGCGACATGCACCAACGACGCGTCCGCGCGGTCCAGTCGCAACAGAAGGCCTTCGAGGACTACATCCGCGCGGTTGCGAGTACGAAGGAGTGAGGTCGTGCGTTAGTGCGACGCGCCGAGTGACGTCTTGATGAGCGACGCCTTGTGCGCCATGCGATCCACGGACTCAGCGATCTTCGCCTTCACGTTCACGAGGTCAACGCGGGCGATCTCAGCCTCTTTGTTGAGACCCTTCAGGTGTTCGATATCCCACAGGGCGAGCACCGGCGTCAACACGTCTCCCAAGTACTGGCCCAGGCCGTAGATTCCCTCCTTGGCGATCCGTACGGCGTGACGGGTGAAACTGGGGATTCCGGTGCCGGGCATGGCGAAGGTGCTCACTTGTTTCGAGACCGCGATCATCATCGCGGAAGGGTCGATCGCGAACGCCGCCAAGGTGAGGTCACGATAGAAGAGGTAGTGCTTTGTTTCGTCGCCGGCGATGAGTGCTAGGACGTTGCGGCCGATCTTGTCATCCTTCGGAAGCTTGGCGCCGGTGTTTCGGTGCGCGATCTGCGTGGCGCGCTCTTGGAACGACACGTACGCGATCAGCTCGGCGAACGTGGCCGGGTGCGGGACCTCACCTTTTTGCATCTGAACGCGACGCCCCTCCTCGAGGGTCGTTGGATTGATGCATCGACTGATGTGGACCCAGTCGCGCATCACCATGGCGTGACGATTCTCTTCCATCGTCCACTGACAGGTCCACTCTCGAATGGGGTGGCCCTTGGGCGAGTGTTCGAGGATCGAACTGGTGTAGTACGGCAGGTTGTCCTCCGTCAAGAGGTTGACGAAGATCGAACTTCGCACGCCGTCGCCGATCGGATAGTCCTCTGGTGACCAGGGGCGCTGCAAGAAACTCTCGCCGTCGCCCCAGTCGATCTGCTCGTGGGGGAACCACAGGCGCGGTGCCTCCATGTGACGGTTGAAAAGACGCTCGACGTCGGGCGTTATCTCCTCCAGAAGGTCAACGCGGCTCTTGGCCAATCGAGTGCTCAAGTCGTCACACCTCTCCGTTAGTGGGTGACTAACCATCCAACCTTAACTCTCGACGTGAAAAAGCCTTCGTCACTCTTGTGATTGGCCGCACAAAGTGGCTCAAGTAGCCTGATGACCTCGTGAAACTCATCGACAACCTCGTACCCCTCGACTTTCGGTCGTCCATTCGCGGTCCCCTACGCCGTTTTTTCCTCTGCACGTTCATTGGTTGTGTCGGCAACGGACTCACTCTCTCACTCTTCGTCATCTACCTACACAACGTGCGCGGCTTCTCGACCAGCTTCGCCACGCTGCTGCTCGCGATGTCGGCCGTGGTCGGTATCGGGAGTGCGCCGTTGTGGGGAACGATGACCGACCGACTCGGCCCGATCCGCGTCATCCTCTTCGCCTACGCCTGCGACGCGGTCGCGCTTGTCTTCTGGGGCGTCGCGCACACGCGCGAAGAGGCCATCCTCGCCGCTATCTTCATCGCCGTGTTCGGTGGTGCTGGCTGGGGACCGGCCAGCACGATGTTGAGCCGCCTCGTCTCACCCGAACATCGTCAACGGGCGTTTGGCTTCAACTTCATGTTGGTCAACCTCGGCATCGGGTTCGGAGGACTGATCTCCGCGTCGGTCGTCAATCTCCGACACCCTGGGACCTTCGTCGCCCTCTACGTCTTCAACGCCGGCGTGACGCTCCTCGCCGCGTTCTACTACCTAACCCTTCGCCGACACGGCGGACCCGTCAAAGAGCATCACGATGATCCCGAGAAGAGCGCCGAGGGCTGGCGTGAAGTCACGCGAGACCGACGACTGCTGCGCTACGTCGTGGCGGCGATCTTTCTCATGATCGGCGGGTACGGTTCGCTCGACGCGGGTCTCAGTCTCTTCGTCGTGAACAACCTGAAGCTCTCCGTCCACTCCATCGGCGTCATCTTCTTCTTCAACACCTCGACCATCGTGCTCGCCCAACTCTGGGTACTGAATCGCATCGAAGGCAAGAGCCGCACGCGCGTCATGGGCGTCGTGGCCGCGTTCTGGTTCTTCTTCTGGGTGATTCTGGAAGTGACGCTGGCGCTGCCGGCGGCCGCGTCGATCTCGATGTTGTGCCTCGCGATGGTGGTCTTCGCCATCGGCGAGACCATGCTCCAGCCGGTCGGCTCCGCGATCGTCAACGACATCGCCCCCGAGCACCTGCGCGGTCGCTACAACGCCGCCGCCGGACTCTCGTGGGGCGTCTCGGGGACGCTCGCGCCAGCGATCACTGCCCTCTACTTCAGCATCCATCTCGGCAACTGGTGGCCCATCGGCACCGGCATCACCGCGTTGGTCGGTGGCGCGATGATGATGAACTTGCGACGTCACATCAGCGCGAGTGCCGATGGTCGCAACGAGGTCGTCGCGTAAGGCACGAGGAGGTCCACGTTTTCTTTCGACGTTCCCCATCTCCTGCGCTGGCGCGATGAGCGTCGTGAGCGTGCACCGACGCACGTCATCGACATGACGACGTGATGACGCCCTGCAAGCACTAAAGCAAACAGAATGTCAACATCCACGCTGACGACGGCGATTCACTGACGTATCGCGTGGCGAACGCAATGCATTCAGTGCAAAGTGCCTCCTTCACAGAACTCTGTAAGACCGTCCTTTGGATTGACGCGCGCGGGCCTCCTAGGCTTGGCACACGTGCACGCACTCCTGACGAAGTCCTCGTTCGTTGTCGTCGTGGCCGCGGTCGTTCTCGTGGCTACCTCGGGCCTTGCCTTCCCCGCGACGCCGATCCCTCCAACGTCGATCGGCTACGACATCAGCTTCCCGCAGTGCAGTGAGTCGCTCCCGCCGTCGCCCGGCTTCGGCATCGTCGGCGTCAACGCCGGCCATCCCTTCAGCGTCAACCCCTGTCTCGCGAGAGAACTGGCGTGGGCCCAGGGTGCGGTGAACCCGAATCCGGGCTTCTACGCCAACGCCGACAATCCCGGTCCGGCGTTCGCGACGAACTGGCCCACCAGCCAACAGACCCCGAAGGCGTGCTCGGGCGCGGACTCCGTCGCCTGTTCCTACGACTACGGCTGGAACGCGGCTCGACTCGCCTTCTCGAACGCCGTGAACGCCGAACAGTCGAACGGGTCCTCGTCACCCACGTCCGCCGCGGTCGCGGCTCCGTGGTGGCTCGACGTCGAGACGGGCAACAAATGGCAGACCATCGAGATGGGTCGAAGCGCGGCCACCGGGACGTACGACGAGGCGGCGATCGAGGGCATGGTCGCGTCGTTCACGAATATCGGCGTGACGTCGCTCGGGATCTACTCCACGTCGCAACAGTGGAAGGTCATCACGGTCTCCACGCCGGCGTCGCTTCCCCCGGTTCCGGTGTGGATCCCCGGATTCGGCTCGGTGCCAACCGCGCAAGCCGGTTGTAGCTCGACGTCGTTCACCGGCGGGCGCGTGGCCCTCATCCAGTTCGGGTTGAACGGCTTCGACGGCGACTACGTGTGTGGTCTCCTGAGCGCGCCCGTGTCGACGGCAGTCTCGGTCGCCAGCTCTTCCACGTTCACGAATCAGCTCGTCACGACGAATAACAACGGCACGGTGTCCTACCTTCAGACGACCGGTACCCCTCAGCTCGTCGTCAGCGCCAGCGGCGCCGTCACGACGAGCGGCGCGCTGCCGTTGGGGAACTACGTCGCGACGGGCACGAGCGTCGACGCGAAGGGCAACGCCGGCACCTTCTCGATAACCCTCGCTGTCGGCAAGCTGCTGCAAAACGCGCCCACGACCGGCGCAGTGAAGACGAGCGCGTCGGCGACCTTCACCAGCCAACTGAGCGTCAACGGCAACAACGGCGCGGTGGCCTACGTCCAGACGAGCGGCTCGCCGCAACTGCTCATAAGCGCGAGCGGACTCGTCACGACGAGCGGCGCGTTGCCCGCGGGCACCTACGTCGCGAAGGGCACGACGTCTGACGGGAGCGGCGACGTCGGCAGATTCACGTTCTCCTTAACCGTCGGCACGTTGGTCCAGCGAGCGCCCACGAGCGCGTCGGTCACGACGACCGCGTCGCCGACGTACAGCGTCCAACTGGACGTCGGCGCCAACACCGGTACCCCGTCCTTCGTCCAGAACCGCGGTAGTCCCGACCTCGTCGTGAACTCGAGCGGACTCGTCACGACGAACGGCACCCTGGCGAGCGGCTCGTACGTAGCGGCCGGTACGGTCAGCGATCCTTCAGGTGACGTCGGGACGTTCACCTTCACGTTGAACGTGACGACGGCACAGGTGCCCCCCACGGCCACGTCGATCGTCGGCCACGTCGTCGCGGGACGCACCGTGACGCTCACGATTCACGGGACTGGTTTCTACGGACGCCCGAGCATCACCAGTCACGCCGGTACGACGGCGCTCGTGACCCGCGACACGGGTCGGGTCTTGATCGTGAGGGTCACGTCGCGCGCTCGATCGCGCAACGGCGTGTTCCGTTTCATCATCACGCTGTCGAACGGCCTCGCCTGCACGATTCACTACAACCAGCGCTAGGCACCACGACGTCGTCGCTTTCGACAGCGACGGGTCTCTCGGACTCCACTCAATGCGCAAGAATGTAAGGACTCGCAGGCCAGCGGGTGACGTGCGTCGACGTGAGGAGCCCCCGTGCAGCAACACCTCGTGCGCGTCTACGAAAGCTCTTCGACGCCCCCGCGAAGTGAACTCCTGGCCTGGAAGCTGGCGGCCGTCGCCGTCGACGACGCACCCCTCGACGCCGACGTCGTCGAGATGATCGTGAACCGAGTGATCGACAACGCGGGGGTCGCCGTCGCGGGCCTCGTTCGTCGGCCCGTCGCCAACGCCCGCGCCCAGGCGCTGACGCATCCCCACGCCGGTGGGGCCACGATCTTCGGTGTGGCCAACACCACGCTGGTGTCGTGTGAGTGGGCCGCGTGGGCGAACGGCACGGCCGTACGCGAACTGGACTTCCACGACACGTTTCTCGCAGCCGACATGAACCACCCGGGCGACATGATCCCTCCGATCGTCGCCGTTGGCCAACAGCTGGGCTCGAGTGGGGCCGACCTCCTTCGCGGCGTCGCCACCGCGTACGAGGTCTCGGGCGACCTCACCAAGGGCATCGCGTTGCACACCCACCGCGTCGACCACCTCACGCACGTCGCGGCCGGCATGGTGGCGGGCATCGGCGCGATGTTGCGGCTCGACGTCGAGACCATCTATCAGGCGCTCAATCACGTGGTGCACGTCACCGTGACCACGCGTCAGTCCCGCAAGGGCGAGATCTCGACCTGGAAGGCGAACGCCCCAGCGCACGCCGGCAAGCTGGCCGTCGAAGCGATCGACCGCGCCCTGCGCGGCGAGACGTCACCCGCGCCGATCTACGAGGGCGACGACAGCATCATCGCGTGGCTGCTCGACGGTCCCGAGGCCGAGTACACGGTGTTCCTCCCGGCGCCCGGCGAGTCCAAGCGCGCCATCATGGAGTCGTACACGAAGGCCCACTCCGCCGAAGTCCAGGCGCAAGCGTGGATCGACCTGGCCTTTCGTCTGCGCCCGCGGCTCGGGGACCTCGCCCAAGTCGACGAGATCGTCATCCACACGAGTCACCACACGCACCGCATCATCGGCAGCGGTTCGGGCGATCCTCAGAAGTTCGACCCGAGAGCGAGTCGCGAGACGTTGGACCACAGCCTGATGTACATCTTCGCCGTGGCCCTCGAGGACGGGAGGTGGCACCACGACGAGAGTTACCGCCCGGAGCGGGCGTCGAGACCAGAGACCGTCGCGCTGTGGCAGAAGATCCGTACGGTCGAGGAAGCCGAATGGGACGAGAAGTACCACCACGAGGATCCGGGCAAGCGTTCCTTCGGCGGACGCGTCGTCGTGACGTTGCGTGACGGCACCACCGTCGACGACGAGATCGACGTCCCCGACGCCCATCCGCGCGGCGCCACGCCCTTCGGTCGTGACGACTACCTGCGAAAGTTCCGCTACCTCGCTGGCCTGCACGCCGCGCCCGACGAAGCAGGGCGCTTTCTCGACGTGGCGCTGGCGTTACCCAGTCTCGCCCCGGGGCGTTTGAGCGAACTGAACGTCCAAGTGCCTGCGGCGTTGCTCGACGTCGCGGGCCTCACCCCGGGCCTCTTCGAACGACAAGGGCACTGAGGGAAGGTGGCGTCATGAAGCAACGAGCCCTCCCCGCCGCCTTCATGCGAGGTGGCACGAGTAAAGCACTCATGTTCCACGAACGTGACCTGCCAGCGGCCCAGGACGACTGGGCGGCGCTGTTCGTCGCGGCCATGGGCTCGCCGGACCCCCACGGTCGTCAGTTGAACGGCATGGGTGGTGGCGTGTCGTCACTCTCGAAGGTCTGTGTCGTGGCCCCGTCCGCTCGCGCGGACGCTGACGTCGACTACACGTTCGCGCAGGTGATGATCAAAGAGGCGCGCGTCGACTACCGAAGCAACTGCGGGAACATGAGCTCGGCCGTAGGCCCCTTCGCCGTCGACGAGGGGCTGGTACCCGTCGAAGGCGACGTCGCCACCGTCCGGATCTTCAACACGAACACCGAGAAGATCATTCTCAGCACCTTCGCCGTTGACGACGGCGTCACGCGGTACGACGGTGACCTGGTCATTCCCGGCGTCAGTGGGACGGGTTCGCCGATTCGTCTCGACTTCATGGAACCCGGTGGCGCGACGACGGGAGCCCTCCTGCCAAGCGGTCACGTAACCGATCACCTCGACGTCGCCGGTCACGGAGTGATTGAAGTGTCACTCGTCGACGCCGCGAACGCCGCCGTGTTCGTTCGAGCACGCGACGTGGGGTTGACGGGTATCGAACTTCCCGGAGAGCTCGAAGCACGTCCCGAGGCTCTGGCCCTGCTCGAGGCGATTCGCCGGGCCGCGTCGGTGCGCATGGGTATCGCGCCCGACGTCGAGAGCGCGGCGACGATCACCAGTGTGCCCTTCGTCTGTGTCGTGACCTCGCGCGCCGACAGCGCGAGCGTGTCGGGCGAGATGGTGCGCAGCCACGAGGTCGATCTGGTCGCCCGGGTCATCTCGAACGGCCAGCCCCACCGGGCGCTTCCGCTCACCATTTCCCTCTGCACCGCCGTGGCGGCGCGCGTCCGTGGGTCGGTGGTGGCGCAACTGCTCTCGTCGTCGAGCGACGGCGGGACGCTGCGGCTCGGGATGCCCTCGGGGGTGTTGAGCGTGGACGCTGACGTCGCGTACGAGAACGACGAGTGGGTCGCGCACGCCGGGACCTTCTTCCGGACGGCACGACGCTTGTTCGACGGACGCGTCTGGGTCCCCGGCCCCTGAAGCGAACTTTCACGTGGCGCGGCTGTAAGTTGAACCCTCTAATGGACAGAACGACGTGAATCACGGAACTCGGTGCAGACTCCCCTGGGCGCAGTCGCCCCCTGCGACGAGCCTCCGGTCAGCCAAGAGAGAAGGTTCCTTTGTGTCCAGGTCATCCACGTTGTGTCGAGCGGGGTTCATCGTCGCGATAGTGACGTCGTCGCTTGCGGTCATGACGCCACACGCCTTCGCCGCCAGCACCGCCGCGACGTCGGGTGACGTCAGCGCCACGTTCACGTACACCGGCACGTTCCCCCAGTCCAGCAATCCACGACTGACGATCTCTCGCGCGGGCAAGGTGGTCGACGACGTCGCGGTGACCTCGAAGTGGTGCGGCCACCAATGTTGGCCCGATTACGTCTCTCCGGGACACTCGGTCCTTCACGTCGTTCGTCTCCGTCAACACGGTCCCCTCGACGTCGTGCTCGACCTCTACAGCGGCGGCGCCCACTGTTGCACGGTCGAACAAGTCTTCTCCTTCGACGCGTCGTCGGGTACCTACAAGAAGTTCGAGTACAACTTCGGCGATCCCGGGACCAAACTCGTCCCGCTCGGTCCAGGAGGACGTGACGTGTTCCTCAGCGCCGACGACAGCTTCGCGTACGCCTTCACCGACTACGCCGCGTCCGGCATGCCGCTCGAGATCCTTAGCTTCTCCCACGACGCGTTTCACAACGTGACGAGGTCGTATCCACAACTGGTCGCGAAGGACGCGACGCAGTGGCTTAGCGCCTTCGACAGTGCCGCGTCGTCTCACTACCAGGACACCGTGGGCCTCGCGGCCGCGTGGGCGGCCGACGAGGACCTGCTCGGACACGTCAGTGCCGTACAGAGATTCCTTCGAGCAGAGCAACGAGCGGGCCACCTCAACAGTGCCCTCAGCCCCATCCAGCCGAGCGGCCAAAAGTTCGTGGTCGCACTCCAGACGTTCTTACGCCGGCACGGCTACGTGAGGTGAGCGAGTTGACACGTACGACGTCGGGCCATTACCGAGTGAGCCTGCGCCGATCGGTGATCTTGGCGCCACTGGCCGTCGTTCTCGTCGTCGCCCTACTCATGTCTGTGGGGCGACGAGCCGAAGCGTCGGCTCGCCTCAACACCTGTTCGCTGTCAACGTTGCGCTTCACGCTTCAGCCGGATGGTGGATTGGGTCACGGCGCGTACCGAGTCCTCGTACGAAACGTCGGCTCCTCGGCCTGTACGCTCACGGGCTACCCGCGGGTGCTCGTCCCCTTGGACGACCGCCGCGACCAATCCGTGCAGCGCAGTCTCCAACGTGTCGTGCCCCCAGGAAGTTTTGCCAAGGTGAGCAACACGCTCAACAGCTACGCCGGCGGCTACGACGGACCGACGCCCTCGTCGGGGCGCGTCGCGCTACCAGTGACACAACTGGCACCTCGAACGGGCGCCGCGAGTTTCACCATGGTGTGGACCGAGATAGGTCCTAAGGCGTGCCCCGTCTCGGTGACGTTGGAGCTGGGAATCGCGGGCACCTCGCGCCTCTGGGAGACCACGCAGTTTGCGTTCGTGTGCTCCGGCGTCGACGTCACGCCTTTCGCGCGAGGGAGTTCTGGCACGTGGCACTGAACGGTCAGAGTGTGATTCGAAGTAGTGCCTTGCCGATCTGACGCCGCTCTTCCAGCGCCGCCTGCGCACGCGCCACGTCGTCAAACGTGAACTCGCCCGCCCTCTGCACGACGAGCGATCCGTCGGTGAGACCCTCGAAGACGGCGTCCGCCCGACGCTGGATCGTCGTTCGGTCTGAGACGTAGTCGGCCAATCGCGGTCGCGTGAGCCAGAGCGAGCCGGACTCACCGAGTTCGACGGGATCGAGGTCGTGGATCGGTCCGGCCACCGATCCGTAGTTGACGACCAGTCCTCGCGTGCGCGTCGCGCGAAAACTGTCGCGAAGCGTAGGGGCGCCCAACGCGTCGAAGACGACGTCCACTCCGCGACCAACAGTCGCGCGCAGCACCTCGTCGGCGAAGCCGTCGTCGTCGTAGAGAAAGACCTCGTCCGCTCCACGCTCGAGGGCGACCTGCGCCTTTTCCGTAGTGCTGGTCGTGGCGTAGACGGTCGCGCCCGCTTTCTTCGCGAACTGGATGAGAAGTTGGCCAATCGCGCCCGACGCCGCGTGAATAAGACACGTGCTCTCGGGGCCAAGCCCTCCGACGTCGTGACAGAGGTAGTGCGCGGTGCATCCTTGAAAGAGTGACGCGGCCGCCACGGCGAGTTCGACGTCGGGCGGGACCTCCACGATCCGGCGAAGCGGGACGACAGCAAACTCCGCGTAACTCCCCCACGAAAGGCACCACGCCACGCGATCGCCGACTCCCACGTCCGTCACGTCCAAGCCAACGTCGACGACCGTGCCCGCACCTTCCATCCCGAGGGTCAGCGGAAGGTGCAGCGGATACGTCCTCGACCCCTCGTACTTACCTTGGCGTGTGTGCACGTCCATGAAATTGACACCCGCGAAAGCCACGCGAACGAGTACGTCCGAGGGACCGGGGACGGGAACGGGCACGTCCCAGTGTTCGAGAACTGACTCGTCCCCGTACGCCAAGATACCAATCGCCCTCACGTCTCGTCAGCACTCCTTGAGAGTGAAAGGGGAGAGGCACCGTGCCTCTCCCCTTTCACGATTCCTTCGACAGGCTCGGACGTGACCGACGAGTGTTATGAACAACCGCTCGTCGCGCCACAGGTCGAACAGACGTAGCACGAGCCCGCGCGCTGCATGGCGTTGCCGCACTGGTAACACATAGGCGCGTCGCGCTGCTCCGAACGACTGATCAGTCCCGGCGTCTCACGAGGCGCCGCGGGCTCCTCGTTCACCTCGATGAGCGACTGCTGGATCGGCAAGTTGATCGTGGGTGTCGCCTGTTCGGCGACGCCGAGCAACGTGGGCTGGATTCGCTCGCTCGTCGAGAGCACGCCGATCTCTTCACGCTCGTGGGGGCTTAAGTGGTCGAGCGCCAAGCGACGGAAGATGTAGTCCACCAGCGACGTCGCGATGCGCAGGTCGGCGTCGTCGGTCATCCCCGACGGCTCGAACTTCATGTTCTGGTACTTGCGCACGTAGGTCGCGAGCGGCACCCCGTGCTGAAGGCCCAAGCTGATGGAGATCGAGAACGCGTCCATGATGCCCGCGAGCGTGGAGCCCTGCTTGGCGACCTTGATGAACACCTCACCGGGTCGCCCGTCTTCGTACTCTCCCACCGTGACGTAGCCCTCGCAGTCGGCCACGCGGAACGCGAAGGTCGACGACACGCGTCGACGAGGCAGTCGTTCACGAACGGCGCCCACCACCACGTGGGCGCCCTCGTCGCGAGCGTGCTCGAGGGCGGCCTCGAGTCGCGCGACCTGCGCGTAGAGCTCGACCATCTCCGCGGCGTCGACGTCGGACTCGCTGACGGGCGCGCTCTGGCCTTCGCCGTCCTTCTTCGCCGTCGAGAGGGGCTGGCCGACCTTGCAGTTGTCGCGGTAGATGGCGACGGCCTTGATCCCGAGGCGCCACGCGTCGAGGTGGAGATTCTCCACGTCCTCGATCGTCGCGTCCTCGGGCATGTTCACGGTCTTCGAGATCGCGCCCGAGATGAACGGCTGAACGGCCCCCATCATGCGCACGTGACCCGAGTAGTGAATCGTGTTGTCACCCATTGAGCACGCGAAGATCGGCAGGTGTTCAGCCTTCAACGCGGGCGCGCCCACGATGGTCTTGTGCTCGTCGATGTAGGAGATGATGACGTCACGCTCTTCTTCGCTGTAGCCGAGCACGTCGAGCGCGCGCGGCACGGTCTGGTTGACGATCGACATGTTGCCGCCACCCACGAGCTTCTTGAACTTCACGAGTCCGAGGTCGGGTTCGATGCCCGTCGTGTCGCAGTCCATCAAGAGACCTATCGTGCCCGTCGGGGCGAGCACCGTCGCCTGGGCGTTACGCACGCCGTGGCGCACGCTGAGGTCCACGGCCTCTTCCCACGCGCCCTTCGCGGCCTCGAGAAGGTCGGCGGGCGCCAAGTCGGCGTCGATCTCGTACGCCGCGTCACGGTGCATACGCAGCACGTTGATCATGGGCTCGGCGTTCTCCGCGTAGCCCTCGTGAGGACCCATACGGCCAGCCGTGCGCGCGCTGGTGGCGTAGGCGTGGCCCGTCATCAGCGCGGTGATCGCGCCGGCCCACGCGCGACCGGCGTCCGAGTCGTACGCGAGTCCCGAGGCCATCAACAGCGCGCCGAGGTTGGCGTAGCCGAGACCCAACTGACGGAACTTACGTGAGTTCTCGCCGATCTTCTCGGTCGGGTAGTCGGCCGCGCCCACGATGATCTCCTGGGCGCTGAAGAGCACCTCGACGGCGCTCTTGAAGGCGTCGACCTGGAAGTGACCGTCGGTGCCGAGGAACTTCATCAAGTTGATGCTGGCGAGGTTGCACGCCGAGTTGTCGATGTGCATGTACTCGGAGCAGGGGTTCGAGCCATTGATCCGGTCGGTGTTCGACGAGGTGTGCCACTTGTTGATGGTCGTGTCGAACTGCAGACCCGGGTCCGCGCACTCCCACGCGGCGCGAGCGATCTGGCGCCACAGGTCTCGAGCCTTCACCGTGCGAACCGTCGCGTTGCCGTGTCGCGTCGTCAGGTTCCAGTCGCCGTCGGCGAGGACCGCCTCCATGAACTCGTCGGAGACGCGCACGGAGTTGTTGGCGTTCTGGTACTGGATCGAGTTGATGTCCTTGCCGTCAAGGTCCATGTCGAACCCGGCGTCACGCAACACGCGCGCCTTGTTCTCTTCGTTGGCCTTGCACCAGATGAACTCTTCGATGTCCGGGTGGTTGGCGTCGAGGATGACCATCTTCGCCGCGCGACGAGTCTTGCCACCGGACTTGATCGTGCCGGCCGACGCGTCCGCGCCGCGCATGAACGAGACGGGACCGCTCGCGGTGCCGCCGCCTTCGAGTGCTTCGGCGCTGGAACGGATCTTGGAGAGGTTGACGCCCGCGCCCGAGCCGCCCTTGAAGATGATGCCCTCTTCGGTGTACCAGTTGAGGATCGAACGCATCGAGTCCTCGACGGCGAGGATGAAGCAGGCACTGCCCTGCTGGGGAACACCCTTCACGCCGATGTTGAACCAGACCGGTGAGTTGAAGGCGGCCTTTTGCGTTATGAGAAGGTGTTTGAGTTCGGCACGGAACGTCTCGGACTCCTCTTCGTCGACGAAGTAGTCGCGCTCGACGCCCCACGACGTCACGGTGTCGACGATGCGGTCGACGACCTGCTTGAGCGAGGTCTCACGCTCGGGGGTGCCCAGCGTGCCGCGGAAGTACTTCTGAGCGAGGATGTTCGTCGCGTTGAACGACCAAGTGGAGGGCACTTCCACGTCGAGCTGTTCGAAGGCTACCGAGCCGTCACGAAAGTTCGAGATGCGCGCGTCGCGGCGGTCCCAGACCACTTCGTCATAGGGATGACGGTCCTCGGTGGTGAAAAAACGACGGATTCCAATCCCGAGTCGCTGAGGTGCGATGGCCATATCTCTCTCTTTTCTTTCCAGTAACCGACACTAAGAACACGCGTCCGGCGACGTGGAGTCGAGAAGTCAAGGTTAATGGCCCCATTCTCCCCTAGCCACAAGATGTAGTGGCAACGCCACTTCTCATCGCAAGATGCTGTGTTATTACAGCACTGTAATTACAACTTGTCAACTACTTTTTTGAATACTTTTTCACATTCCTCGGAAGTCCAGTCTAGGCCCCGATACCGTCCCCTCTTCCCTCGATAGCCTGACCCGGATGGAGTTGATCCTGGCCCTCGACGCGGGTACCTCGGTCGTGCGGACGGTGGCCTTCGATCCCGACCTCGAGGTCGTCGATGAGGCCTACCTCGAGCTCACCCAGTACTTTCCGGCGCCGGGTGAGGTCGAACACGACCCCCACGAGATCGCCCGCTTGGCCGTGTCGACCCTTCGAGACGTCGCCGCGCGTGCGCGCGACGCCGGTCATCACGTCGCGGCGCTGGGTCTTACGAATCAACGAGAGACAACGGTCGGCTTCGACCGCGAACGCGGCGACGTTTTCCAGCGGGCCATCGTGTGGCAGGACCGACGCACCGCCGACCGCTGTCGCGAACTCGAAGCGCAAGGTCACGGCGACGCCGTTCGCGCCGCCACCGGGCTCGTCCTCGACTCGTACTTCTCGGCCACGAAGATGCAGTGGATGCTCGAACGCGGACTCGCCGACGACGCGCGGCGACCATCTTTCGCGACCGTCGATTCGTGGCTCCTGTGGACCCTCTCGGGTGGGGTCGAGGGCGGCGTCTTCGTGACCGAGCCCTCGAACGCGTCACGCACGTTGCTCTTGGACCTCGCGACGCTCGACTGGTCGGCGACCATGACGTCGATCTTTGGTGTGTCACGTTCGATGCTCGCCGACGTTCGAGCGTCGGCGAGTTCGTTCTGCGTGGTGAGTGGCGACGTCGTCCCCGAGCTCGCGGGCGTCCCGGTTACGGGCGTCTTGGGCGATCAACAGTCCGCACTCTTCGGCCAAGCCTGCTTCTCACCGGGACTGGTGAAGGCCACGTACGGGACGGGCGCGTTCCTCCTCGCGAACGCCGGTAACACAGTCCCGAGTGTCGTAAAAGGCCTGCTCAGCACCGTCGCGTGGGACCTCGGCGCGTTCGGACCCACGAGCTACGCGCTCGAGGGTTCGGCCTTCGTCGCGGGGGCCGCGGTGCAGTGGCTGCGCGACCTCGGGTTCGTGAGTTCCTCCGGCGAACTTGAGTCGCTCGCCCTCTCGGTCGACGGCTCGGCGGGGGTGCAGTTCGTGCCGGCCTTCACCGGGCTCGGCTCGCCGTTCTGGGACCCCGACGCGCGCGGCGCGATCTCGGGACTCAGTCGCGGCGTCGGCAAAGGTGAGATCGCGCGAGCGCTCGTCGAAGCACTCGCCTACCAGGTGCGCGCGATGACCGACGCCTTTCGCGACGGCGGACTCGAGCTGAGGGAACTTCGCGCCGACGGCGGTGCCGCGGCGATGGATCTGTTGCTCCAACTGCAGGCCACGAACTCCCGAGTGGACGTGGTGCGAAGTTCCACGCTCGAAGCCACGGCGCGCGGAGCGGCCAGCGTCGCGGGTCTCGAAGTCGGACTCTGGTCGTCGCTCGACGAGCTCAGTGAGAAGTGGCGTGGCGTGGCGCGCTTTCACCCCGAGAGTCCCGTCGCCGTCGACGCCGGCTACGACGCCTGGCGTCGCGCGATCGATCGCGCGTAAGGGATAGGTTCGACGCAGCGAATCGGGGGATGATGGAGGACTACGTCACGCGCGTCTTGCGCGAAGGACTCGCCTTTGGCGAGGGGCCGCGCTGGCACGAGGAGCGACTCTGGTACTCGGACTTCTTTCGTCACGGCGTGTACTCCGTCGACGAACGAGGTGACGACGAGCGACTCGAACACGTCGTCCCTGGTCAACCCTCGGGACTTGGGTGGACGACGAACGGGGACCTGCTCTGTGTCTCGATGACCGATCACCGAGTCCTTCGTTTTCACGAGGGAGCGGAAACCCTCTTCGCCGACGTCTCGCCGTACTGCGGTTTCTGGGCCAACGACATGGTGGTCTCGTCGAGTGACGTGAGCTACGTGGGCAACTTCGGATTCGACCTCGACGTGATGCTGCGCGACGTGGGCGTCGAAGGAATGCTCGCGTCGCCTCCGCCCACGACGAACTTGGTCGTCTTGAGTCCGACGGGCGACGTGCTCCAGGTCGTCCCCGACCTCGCGTTTCCCAACGGCACCGTGATCACCCCGGACGGAAAGACGCTCATCGTCGGCGAGACCATGACGTTTCGACTCACGGCCTTCGACGTCAACACCAACGGTACGCTCACCAACCGCCGCGTCTGGGCTCAGTTGGACTTCGTCACCACCGACGGCATGTGCCTCGACGCCGAAGGTCAGATCTGGCTCGCGAACTCCCTCACGAATCAGTGTCTTCGCGTTCGTGAGGGCGGTGAGGTCACTGGCGTCGTCGAGACCACCCAGCGGGCGTTCGCGTGCGCACTCGGCGGCACGAATCGCTCGACGCTGTTCGTCATGACCGCCCCGACCAATGACCGCTTCAAAGTCGCCGGCACGACGCCAGGATTGATCGAAGTCGTCGACGTTCCTGTGCCCGGGGCCGGACTTCCCTAGGGACTAGCCGAGCTTCGTCAGTGCGCGTTTCAAATTACGCACCGCTTGGTGCGTGCGCAACTCGTTCTCAATGAGGGCGAAACGGACGTGTCCGTCGCCTCCGTCGCCAAAGCCGACGCCCGGACTCGTCGCGACGTCGGCCTCTTCGATCAAGAACTTCGAGAACTCCAACGACGACATCTCGCGGTACGGTTCGGGAATGGGCGCCCAGATGAACATTGAGCCCCGCGGGGAGACCACGTCCCAACCCACACGGTGCAGACCATCGATCAAGGTGTCGCGTCGCGACTGGTAGATCACCCGCAGTTGCTCCGGGTAGTCGACGGCCTCGTTCATTGCCACGATCGCGGCGATCTGCACGGGCTGAAAGGTCCCGTAGTCGAGATAGCTCTTCAGCTTCGTCAACGCGGCGACGATCTCGGCGTTGCCGACCAAGAACCCAACGCGCCAGCCCGCCATCGAGAAGGACTTCGTGAGGGTGTAGAGCTCGACGCAACACTCTTTCGCGCGCGGAACTTGAAGGATCGAGGGCGGACGGTAGCCATCGAAGCCGAGATCGGCGTAGGCGAAGTCGTGGCAGATCACCACGTCGTGCTCGAGGGCGAAGTTGACGAGGCGTTCCATGAAGGCGAGGTCGACGCAGGCGCTCGTCGGGTTGTGGGGAAACGACACGACGATGACGCGGGGCTTGACGCTCGCCTTCTCCCACGCGTCGACGAGGCCCGCGAAGAAGTCGTCACCGGGATCGTTGGTGCTTTGGCCGGGGTCCACCATCGGCACCGTGATCACGTTCGCGCCGGCGAAGCCCGGTCCTGCCAAGTGGATCGGATAACTAGGACTCGGCACGATGGCCGAGTCCCCCGGTCCGAGCAGCACCCACATCAGGTGCGTCAGCCCCTCTTTGGCGCCAATCGTCGTCACCACTTCGGTGTCGGGATCGAGGTCGACGTCGAAGAGCATCTTGTAGCGAGTCGCGATGGCGAGTCGCAGGTTCGGTATGCCGCGGCTGGCGCTGTAGCGGTGGTTCTTCGGATTGTGGGCCGCTTCGGCCAGTTTCGCGACGGCTACGTCGGGACTCGGCAGGTCGGGATTACCGAAACCGAAGTCGATGACGTCACGGCCGTGGGCGCGCGCGTCGGCCTTCAGGCCATTGATCTGAGCGAAGACGTAGGGTGGCAGACCCGTGATGCGGCGGAACTCCATCAATAAACCGTAGTGACTCAGTGCGCGCGACGCCACTCTTCCAAGAGATCCATGTTCAGTGGCGCGCTCGCCACCGCCCACGTGGCGCCCGAGGTCGCCAACTCGTCGAGCGTCCGCGAGGAGTCCTCGTTGAGCGGCCCGGCCCAGCTGACGGGTCCGGCTCGTGCCACGTCGCGCACGACGGACGCCCCCTTGCCCCAAAGATTCAATACGACGCCGAGTTCTCTGGCGAGCTGATCAGTCTCAGGCGCGCCCGCGCCGCACCACACCTCCATCGTCGGTGACAGCGCTACGAGGGCGTTGCGCAGAAGCTCGCGACGTTCGTCCGCCGGGGGGTAGCCGAGGTCGTAGGCCAGTTGCTCGTCCTCGGAGAGCTTGTCGCCCGTGCCGATGGCGGCGATCACTCGTCCGGGCGCGAGTGCGTGCAAGGTCTCGAACTGCTCTACGAGTTTCCGCGTCCCCACGAGTCCGACGCGCGCCACCAACGGACCGAGGAAGAGCGAGGGGCAGCGCGACGAGATGGCCGCGAGAACGGGAAAGGGCGCGAGCGCGGGACGTTCGGGTGAGCCCATGGGCCAGAGATGATCGAAGGCGAAGACGCCGTCGAGTCCGGCGCGTTCGGCCTCGTCCGCGACGGCGAAGGCGTCACTCGCGTTGTCGCGAAACGTCGGCAGCAGGACGCCGAGTTTCACGCGCCCTCGAAGGCCACGAGCGTCGCGCCCATCGCGCCCGAGCGCGGCCCGAACATCGAGGTCGTCACCGTGATCGTCGGACGGGTGTCGTACCCCTCCACGAGATCGACGAGGTACTCGCGCGCCGCGGGCAGCACGAGATCGGACACGCTCGAGAGTCCGCCGCCGATGACGAAGTGGCCACAGTCGAGGATCGCGACCAGGTTCGAAAGTCCGAGCGCGAGCCACCAGCCGACTTCTCGCAACAACGTGACCGCTTCGTTGAGGCCTTCGTGCGCCGCGGTCGTGACGTCTTCCGCGCGGACGTGGCGCGGGTCACCACCACCACGCTCGACCAGCGTCGCCAGTCTCCCCTCCAGAGCCGCCTCTCTCGTCATGCGATGCAGTCCCCCACCCGAGGCGTAGCGCTCCCAGCACCCGTGTCCTCCACAGGGACACGCCGCGCCGCGCGCTTCGACCACCATGTGGCCGATCTCGCCGGCGTAACCACTACGTCCACGAACGAGTTGACCGTCCGCGACGACCCCGCCGCCAATACCAGTGCCGAGGGTGACCATCACGAAATCGCGGATGCCTCGTCCGGCACCCCACTCGTGTTCGGCGAGCGCCGCGCAGTTCGCGTCGTTCTCCGAGAAGACACTCGAATTGCCGAGGGCCGCGCTCAGTTGCGCGCCGAGGTCGGCGCCCGACGCCGTTTGGAGATTCGGGGCGAAGGCGAGGTGCCCGTCGCGTCGCATCATCCCGGGGAGCCCGAGACCGACGGGAACGCGCGCCGGATCGAGACCTTGGCGGTCGCAGAGTTCGTGCACCTGTTCGACGAGAACCTTCGTCGTCGCCTCGCCGGCGCCGAAACCTTCGTCGTGGGGCGTCTGTGACTTCATCTCTCCCAAGACTCGGCCGTCGCGCGCCACCAGGAGCGCCAGCGCCTTGGTACCACCGACGTCCACGCCGATGGCGACGTCGCTCATCGGGCTCGCTCGGCTTGCGCCTTGAGTTCGCGCAGCGCCTGACTCTGGATTCGATGCGCCGCTCTCGACCTGATAAACGTGGGAATCGGCACGAGCAGCTCGACCTCGAGATCGTAGGTGAGCAGCGTGTCTTCGCCCTGAGGCTTAAATCGGTACTCGCCGTTGAGGGTCGCGGTGAGGTCGCCACTCGTCTGGTGCCACGTAAGGACTTCGGGCGCGTGAGTGTAGTCGTAGCGAAGCGCGTACGTCGTCGAGCGCCCGAAGGCGGCGGCGCGAAATTCGACGTCGAGGGGACGTCCCGACGCGTCGCGTTCGAGGACTTCAATCCTCTTCAGATCACTCACCCAGTCGGTGTAGTGCTCAAAGTCGGTGACGACACGATAGACCACCGACGGTGGCGCGCTGACTGTTATCGACTCCGTCGCACGCTGTGTCACTCCACCTCCCTCGTGCCCACCCTAGGCCAGTGAACTCGCGGGTTTGAAGTGATCGAAGGGCTCGAGCCCCTCGGCGAGCTCGAGCGCCAGCGAGTCCCACGAGAAGTTGGTGAGCGCGAACGCGCGCGCTCGACGCGCGTAACGGGCTCGACGTTCGTCGTCGAGCATCAAGTCTTCGATCGCGCTCGCGAGTTCTCGCGCGCTTCTCGAGTGCTCGAGAACGATCCCCGTCTCGCCGTCGCGAACGGCGTCGTGACTTCCGCCCGAGCGTCCGGCGATCTGCGCGAGACCACACGCCGCGGCTTCGACGAACACGATGCCGAAGCCTTCTTGCTCGAGGCCCAACCAGCGACTGCGACACGCCATGACCATCAGGTCCGAGGCGCCGATCCAACGAGGCTGCGCCTCGTCGTCGACGTGGCCAAGAAACGTCACCGGCGCCGCCAACTTCGACGCCAGGCGATCGAGCCGAGCGCGATCGCGACCGGTCCCACCGATCACGACACGCAGTCTGGGGTACGCGCCGCGAAGGAGCGCGCTCGCGCGGATCAGCGTGTCCATGCCCTTTCGCGGCACGAGTCTCGAGTACGAGGCGATGACGAACTCATCGTCGCCGAAACCGAAGTCGCTTCGAGCCCCGGCGCGCTCGGCGCCAACGAGAGGGGTGAATCGCGACGTGTCGACGCCAGGCGGAATCTGAAGGACCGGACCGAGGAGTTCGGCGGCGTTGCGCGCCGCTTCGCTCTCGGGGTACGAACCGGCCGCGATCGCGACTGAGGCGTTCCTCAAGACGTAGCGGAGCGACGACGCGACGACGGGTAGTCGCCCGGGAATCGTGACTTCGGCGCCGTGCAGGACGACGCCGTACGGACGTGAAAGACGCGGACCCAAGAGCCCAAGGGGCCACGCTGGATCCAGTAGTACCAGATCGGGTTGGTGGCGCTCGATCGCCGCTTCAATAGCACGTAGTGCTCGAAACGTAGGCAGAAACAGAGTTGATCCCTCGACACGTTCGACGACCACGTCGCTCGAAGCATCAAAGTCCTTGGCCCTCTCGTGCGACGAAGCCGTCACGACGACCGCACGACCGTCTTCGAGGCGTCGCCAGAGTTCGTGAAGGTAGACCTGAATACCGCCGGTCTTCGGGAGGTAGTCGTTGGTCACCAAAAGGTGGCGGGCCATGGAACCACGCTAGCCATCTCGCGCAAGGCGCTGGCTAGTGAGCCGAACGGTGGAACTTCAACGTCGGCAACAACCCTTCGGCAGTAAAGAGCTGCACGACCTCGGCCTCTTTCGACGTCATCACCAACTCGTCAGGTGTGCCGCCAAGTACGAAGGAGACCAGACAGTCCGAACAGTCGGGCGTGCCGCGCCGAACGCAGTCGTGACAACTGATTGAAAGTTCAATTTCCTTCGCCATGGTGTCCCTCTTTTCCGATATGGACACTCTCGCAAGGCAGTGTGACATTACGAAGTAAGAAACGACGCAATCTCGGCGGCGACCTGTTCAGGGCTGAAGAGCGCGCCCTCACGAAGCACTTTCGAATTCATCGAATCAATCACGACGTAGTACGGGGCCGAGCGAATGTCGAGCGCGTCCATGAACTCAGGCGCCACGACGACCGTCTGACGAGCGCCCTTCCAGTCTTCGTCACCCAACGTTGCGCTAACGACGACCACCCGGACGTTGGCCAGATCGTGCAGATCGCCGTCAATGAAGGATTGGCAACCGTCACAGTGTGGCTTCACCGCGACGATCAGCGTAAGTCCCTCGAAATCGATCGATACCGGTTCGCCGCTCAACGACAGCCCGTGAATCGACTGCGGCGCGGAGCGTTCGCGCGGCGCGTCAAACGAGTGGACGCGAATGTCACTCACGGGATTTCGTTGAAGACCTCGACGCCGCGGCCGTGACCGCACCAGCGGCACGTGACCGACTCCACACTGTGCGCGATGACCTCGGGTTCTTCGACGTTCAGTTCGCCGCCGACGCTGTAGTGATGAAACGCCCGAACCGACGTGGTTTCCACCACGTCAAAACGCGTCAAGTTACCGCACGCAGTACATCGATACCGGTTGGTCACGACCTCAAGTTACCGGGATTTTGAAACGCTCATTCGTGACGACGGCGCTGCCATTCGTCGGGACGGACCTCGAGTTGGTAGGGATCTGGGTCTTCGTAGGTATAGATCGTGTCCAATGGAACCGAGTACGTTTCACCTTCGCGGCGTTCGGCGTCGATCAGTCGACAGAGCGCGGCCGGGTGGCGTACGAAACCCACTGCCAAAGGTCCCGCGGACGTCTCAAGATAGACGTAACCACGTCTAGTCAGTCGTTCGCTGACGCGCTGATCAACTCTCGTCGCCAGGACGTCGCGCATTTCTATCGAGGTGCGCTGATGTCGAAGGACGCCGCCTTCGATGATGACGCGGTCGTTGGTCACGTGGACCTTGTGCGATCGCCAGCGCCAAATCCTGGTGAGGGTCACGAGTCCGAGAGGTCCGACGAGGACGAGAATCAACCAATCTTCGAATCGGTGGACTAACGCGTATCGTGACGCACTCTCGACGATGAGTGCAATCGTGGTCAACGTGACGAGAAAAGGTCGCAACACGCCGCGTGAAACCGGCGTAACCGAAATGACTCGCACTTCGCCCTCGCGAATGAGGTCCCGCCTGCCCATATCCCTCCAGCGTAAGGAGTCCGTGGAGGGATTACGCGGAGGGGGTCGTTAGGCCGCGCGGAGCGCCGACGCTAGACGTTTCTCATTTGGTTCGCCGCCATGAGGAAGTAGGCCGTCATCTCTTCGTACTGTTCGTCAGTCAGTTGGTCGCGCACGCTATCGAGAGCTCTGCCCATCGCCACGAGCCACGCGTCGCGAGCACCTTTCGTGATTCGAAAGGGAACGTGACGCATCCGCAAGCGCGGATGGCCCCGTTCTTCCTGGTAGGTGCGCGGACCACCCCAGTACTGGACAAAGAAGAGCGTCAGGTGCCGTCTCGGCTCCGTCAAATCCTCGGGATACATAGGGCGCAACGTCTCGTCCAACTCCACCGCGTCGTAGAACGCGTTCACCAATCGCTCGAAGAACGGTACGCCACCGACCTGTTCGAAGAGTGTTTCTTCCACTCCGTCACGCTAATCGCGTCGCCTACAATGGTTCTCCCGGACTCTTCGGGACACGCGGGTGTAGCTCAATGGTAGAGCTCCAGCCTTCCAAGCTGGATATGCGGGTTCGATCCCCGTCACCCGCTCCAGAGAGCTGTCGCACGGGCCGACGACGCTTCGGTCTTCAACAGTGTCGAGGGCGTTTTCGCGTGGCGACGCGCACGTTCGACGGTCGAGTTAGGGGGCTGGCACAGCTGACGCGCCCGGCAGTTCGCGGTGTATCGGTGAGAATAATGGGGTAAGAGTTGGGATAGCGTTAACCCGTGAGTGCCGACGAGGGAGCCGACATCGGCATCGAGAATAAGGGCGAAGAGCCAGCGTCCCGGAAGAAAGGCTCGATTCGGTCACATGAGCAGTTGATTGGAATGATCATCCTCTCGGCGGCGTTCATCATCGGATCGTTATCGGTAGCATCGGGGATCCGAAACCGAAATTTGCCGCAGACCAACCAGATCACGATTACCGGTTCTGCTGAACAGGCAGTCACGTCCAACACGTTCCAATGGATGGCAAGTGTGGCCAGCACGCTGCCGACAACCTCGGCGGCACTGGCGCAATTGAATGGGTGGACGGCCCAGATTCGCAACGCGCTTATCGCCGCCGGAGCTTTCAACGACGAGATCTCATTTGGCACGGCAAATGTGCAACCCAACACACAGGCCACCGGTCAAGTCACCAGTTTCACTATGAGCCAAACCGTCACCGTGCAGTCCTCTCGCCTGACCGCCATGCAACGTGTTCTGGGCGTCAGTAATCTCCTGCTCGCCAAGAACGTTCCGTTCATCGCCCAACCACCCCAGTACACCTTCAACGGATTGAAGAAACTGCGACCCGCTCTCACGGCAGAGGCGGCCGCAAACGCTCGACAGCGCGCTCAGGCCGCGTTGGGCAAACAGGTCAAGTTGGGGAAGCCGATTTCGATCAAGGTGGGACAGGTGTCCGTGGATGCGCGCGGGTCCGTCAATTACGGCGGCGGAGACTTCAACACCAGCTCGATTCCCAAGGTCATCTCGGTGGTGGTTTACGCCACCTACTCAACTTAGTAAGTGGTTCTCACCCTCGCGTGATGAACCGATAAGGGTTGGGTGGTGGATCTGCGAGCAGATTGTGAAACTCGTGATCACCTGCTGAGTTACTCGTCGAGTAGGCAGCATTTATCGGATGCTCCGAGTGTGTCTGGTGTGTCAGTCCTCAAATGAGAGTTGGACTGTCTCACCCGACGCACGACCGGAGGATAGTGACGTTATGCTCTATACCCATAGGGGGTATGTGAGATGCCAGTGAAACCGGGATACACCACGGACAAGGACGTCGTTCAGAAGCGACTCCGTCGGATTGAGGGGCAGATTCGTGGCCTTCAGCGAATGGTCGAGGAAGACCGCTACTGCATCGACGTTCTCGAACAGGTTTCGGCGGCCACTCGCGCCCTTCAGTCGGTGGCTCTCGTTCTCCTCGACGACCACCTGGGCCACTGCGTGGCCAACGCGGTGAAGGCTGGCGGCGGCGAGGCCACTGCCAAGCTCAACGAAGCCTCCTCGGCGATCGCACGCCTCGTTCGCTCGTGACGATCTCGTCGCTCGCTTCCATTGGCTGGTTCGACGACTTCGGACGCAGCGTCCGTGAAGGTTTCTTCATGTTTTGGGAGACCCTGTGGCCGTTGATCCTCGGCTTTGGACTCTCGGGCGCCGTGCAGGCTTTCGTGAGTCGCCAGTCGATGCAACGAAAGCTCGGCAATCACGGACCGGCTGCGGTCGTTCGCGCCTCGGGTTACGGGACGATCTCATCCTCGTGTAGTTACGCCGCGTCGGCAATGTCGAAGTCACTCTTTGCCAAAGGTGCGGATTTCACTTCGTCGATGGTGTTCATGTTCGCTTCCACCAACCTCGTGCTCGAACTCGGCATCATCCTCGTCGTCCTCATGGGCTGGCAGTTCGCCGTCAGCGAATTCGTCGGTGGCGCGGTCATGGTGGTTCTCCTCGCGTCGCTCGGGGGACTCTGGTTCCGGGGACGTCAGATCCAAGATGCACGGGACCGCCTCGAAGTGCAGGGCGCCGACGCTCACGGACACGACGAGCACGCTCATCACGCGGAATTGGAACTCCAGGGCGAGTCCTGGTCGACGAAGCTTCGTTCGAAGGGGGGCTGGGCGAACGCCGCGACGTACACGATGGCTGATCTCACGATGCTTCGTCGCGAGCTTCTCTTGGGATACACCATTGCCGGGTTCCTCGCCGCCCTCGTGCCGGTCCACTTCTGGAATCTCGTCTTCATTCACGGACATGGATTCTGGACAAGTCTCGAAAACGTCGTCGTGGGACCATTCATCGCGATCATCAGTTTCGTGTGCTCGATCGGCAACGTGCCACTCGCCGCCGCACTCTGGCGTGGCGGCATCTCCTTTGGTGGCGTGGTGTCGTTCATCTTCGCTGACCTGATCGCGTTCCCGCTGTTGCTCACCTACCGCCGCTACTACGGTACGAAACTCACCCTCAAGATGCTCGCGCTCTTCTGGGCGGTGATGTCAGTCGCGGGCCTCGCCACTGAGGGGCTCTTCTCGGTGACGCACTTGATACCGAAGACTCGTCCCGTCCAGATCGCTCCGGCACATTTCTCGTGGAACTACACCACGTACCTCAACATCATCTTCCTCGTAATTTTCGGGCTTCTCTACTGGACGTACCGTAATCGCCTTCGATTAGGCGGCGGCAGCGGCTACGCACTCGATCCAGTCTGTGGCATGCAGGTGCAGACGTCAAACGCCCCCGCGTCACTCCTGCACGACGGCGTCCGGGTGTACTTCTGCTCCGATCGATGCGCGAAGCGCTTCGAGGCCGATCCCATGAAGTTCATGAAAGCCACGACGTCAGCCTCCAGCGACGAACCGTCGCACAAGGTAGTGGCGAGCGATCACGGGAGCGACTCGATGGCGAGCGACGATACGAGCCACGCGGTTGATCCGATCTGTGGGATGACGGTAGACATAACGCAGGCGGTGGCCACCGTGACGCACGACGGACTCGACTACTTCTTCTGCTGCGAAGGTTGCGCGGCGACGTTCGCCGACAACCCACCCGCCGCCACGGGACGCGATCGGCAGGCTTAAGGGCGTCTCGATGACGCGACTGTCATCTACGTTTCCCCGTGGCGACGCGGGCGTCAGGGTGCGCGCGCGGACGTCTTCGAGTGTTGTCTCGCCCGACCAGTCGCTCGACCCATGGGCGACACCCCTACCCAATGTGTACAGTCAGGGACGTGGATAGCTACGTGAAGGTGAAGGCGCTCAACGACGTCGACAAGAACGTCCACTATCGCGGATCAGCTACTCCCGACACAACCCTGTGCGGCATGCAGGCGGCTCCCCTCGTCGTCGAGGGTCCGGTGACTTGTTATCGGTGTCACCAGTTCGCCACTGGAGACCTCTAGGCACTCCGAGAGAGACGTGACCTCGCTCGCGTGACTTTCCCCTTTCGCCGCGCTTCGTTCTTGCGGTGTTCACGCTCGTCGCGCCAGCGATCTCGGCACCGAACTCGAACGCTCTATCTCGTGACCTTTCAGCCCAGGTCAACTGTCGCCCCGATCAATGATCACGTCGTGAGGAAGCAACGGCAAGAGATTCATCGAAGCCACCCCAACGTGGTTGTCGATCGCGCGTCGACAACGTGCAACGACGCCTTCACTTCAGGGCGACCGTCAGCGAACGATACGATCAGCCCGTGGTGAAATCATGGCCGTTGCCCGAAGCGCGCGAGTCGTTGTCGGCGCGCGAAGCGGTACGTGTCGCACTGTACGCACAAGGCTTACGAGGACCTCGCGTCGACGGTGGCGTCAAAACACTCGTCTCGCGCCTTCGCGGCGTCCAACTCGACACGATCTCAGTGCTCGCGCGTTCGCACGAACTCGTCGCGTACGCGCGTTGTGGGGCGACTGCCCGTAAGAAGATTGAGGCCGCCTACTGGGGACCAGCGGCGGACACGTTCGAATACTGGTCCCACGCGGCGTGCGTCTTGCCCTTGGCGATGTGGCCGGCGTTCGCGGCACAGCGCCGCTCGAGGGTCGAGCGAGGGTTCCGATGGCATCAACTCGAAGACCAGCAACGAAGTTGTGCCGACGTGCAGCGACGCTTACGCGACGAAGGGCCACTCACGTCGCGCGAACTCGGCGGCGCGAAGAAGGGCGGCATCTGGTGGGACTGGTCCGAAGTCAAGATCGCCGTCGAATGGCTCCTCGACGTGGGAACGGTGGTCTGTCGCGAACGGCGCGGATTCGAACGCGTCTACGACCTAGCCGAGCGTGCCGTGCCAATGTCCCTTCTCGATCAAGCGTTGGACAATGAGTCCTGTGCTCGCCTTCTCGTGGAGTCCGCCGCAAGTGCGATGGGTGTCGCGACGGCCAAGGACATCGCGGCGTACCACGGGTTCGCCGTGAAGACCGTCCAGTCCGTTCTGCCCTCGACCAACCTTCGACCAATCAAGGTCGAAGGTTGGCGCGACACCGCGTATCTGTCCGAGAACGCTGAAGCGGGGTTGAAACCGAAACTCCGAGGGCGAAACGTGATGTTGTCGCCCTTCGATTCCCTGCTATGGGATCGCGCCCGACTGGAGAGACTCTTCAACGTCACCTATCGTCTCGAGGCGTACGTTCCGGCCCCCAAGCGTGTCGTGGGTTACTTCGCGATGCCGGTTCTCTCGCAGGAACGTATCGTCGGTCTGGTCGATCCAAAGCGGATCGACACGACGTTGCACGCACGCCACGTCGTTGTTCATGAGGCCGCTTCGATCGACCAGATCACGTCCGCGCTGCGCGACGCCGCGACGTGGGTCGGGTGCGACACCGTCACGATCGATCGCGTGACACCGAAGGAGATCACGACTTCACTCGAGCATTCGCTGAACGTTCCCTAGCGAGCGTCGCTCGTCGCGCGCCGGCGAAAGGGATACGCGCGTCCAATGAGCTGTGACGTGCCTCGCCTACTGTGGGGCGATGAAAAAGAAGTTGGCGCTCGTGCTCTTGTTGAAGCACCGGGAGCCCGCGCTCTTAGTCACGGGACAGACGGTGTCGAACTTCGGCGACGGCGTCGCCCTCGTCGCCCTCACCCTCTTGGTGTACGACACGACCGGAAGTCTGACGAAGCTCGCGTGGTTCGCCGCGGCGCGCATGACGCCTCTCGTCGTATTCCTCCTCGTGGGCGGCGCCATCGTCGATCGGTTCTCCAGGCGAACGTTGCTCATCATCTCCGACGTGGCCCGCGCCGTCTTGACCGGCGTCCTCGTCGCAATGATCGCGTCGGGTCTCTTACGATTCTGGGAACTCATGGTCTTCGGCGCGCTCTTTGGCTGCTTCGACGCGTTGTTCTTTCCCGCGATCTCCGCGCTCACCCCGGAGATCGTGCCCGAAGATCTCCTGCCCGCGATGAACGCGTTGCGCCCACTCTCCAACAACTTGATGGGGGGAATGATTGGCCCGGCCGTCGGCGGGTTCCTCGCCTCCTACAGCACGAGCTGGGCAATGGGCGTGGACTGCGCGACCTTTGTCGTGAGCGCCGGTGCACTGTTGGTGATGAAGCCCACCCCCAAGCCACCTCGCAACGAAGAGAACTCCATGATCGACGACATCAGGGAGGGCGTCCAGTACGTTCGCCGGGCTCGATGGTTGTGGACCACGCTGGTCGCCGTAGCGCTGGTGAACGCGTTTCTCTTTAGCCCGATGTTCGTCCTCATACCCTTTTTCTTGCTGCGCAACTTGCACTACGCCAAGGTCTACGTGGGATTCCTGCAAGTCGCTGCAGGTGTGGCGGGCGTCATCGGCGCCCTCATCATGTCCAACCTTCCCTCGCCGAAGCGTCGCGTCCGGGTGATGTGGATCTACTGGACCATAGGTACGCTCTCGGCGCTCATCATGGGTGTCGCCACCAACTTCTGGGAGATCATCTTCTTTCCCATCATCGCCTCGCCCATGATGATCTTTGGCAACGTGATCTGGGAGTCAATGATGCAGAGTGAGGTGCCGCGTGAGCTCTTGGGTCGCGCCGGCTCGGTGGACTGGTTCGTGTCGCTCGGTGTCGCTCCCTTGGGACTCGTCGTCGCCGGCGAGATCGCGAACTACGTTGGAATACGTACGTACTTCGTCATGCTCAGCCTGATCTGCGTCCTGCCCGGTCTCTACATCCTCAAATCGAGGCGCATCAACGAGATCGACGAGAAGCGGGTGCACCCAGCGCCAACTGCGGTGCCGTAGCGAGAGAGAGACCCACGACGCGCGGGCCCTTCTTCGCCCCGCTCGGGTAGATCAAGTCACAGCGAAACGACCGACCCTTCGATTCGCCAATCCTTCCTCCTCGCACTTCGATCCACTCGTCACCGGTAGCTTCGTTGAGGACGTGCGCGACGAAGGTCCACTGGTGCTTGAGTTCCTTCGGCGCGTTGACGACAACTCGGTCCCCGAGTCGCACCCCGTGCCACGCTGCGCTTCGCACGATCTGGCCGCGGCGAGTGACGGTCGTGTCGCGTGCCATCTCTCCATTGTTACCCAGAGCGCTGAAGTGGTACGTCACATCATTGACCTAGCGTGGCGCCATGGCCTTTGAACAACCACTCCCGCAGTCGCTCTCTCCCTCGCGACTGTCCGACTTTCAGACGTGCCCGCGCCGTTACCAGCACGCCTCGATCGAACGCCTACCCCAACCGGCCTCGTACGCTACGGCGAAGGGTCGCTTCATTCACTTCGTCTTGGAGAACCTCCTCCTCCTCGACGCGGACCAGCGCACAATTGGGAGGGCTCGTGAGTACGTGACGCCGGCCATCGAGGCAATTCTCACCGATGAGGTGCGCCTCGACATCGGTCTCGACGACGCTGTGCTGGCTCGGCTCGTGAGTGAGACCGAGGCCATCCTAGTGAGCTACTTCGAGATGGAAGATCCCACCACCGTGACGAGCGAAGGCGTCGAGCTCCGGCTCGGCGTCGAGGTCAACGACACACCGCTCTACGGCATCCTCGACCGCCTCGATAGGGACCCCGACGGCTCCTTGACCATCGTGGACTACAAGACCGGGAAACTGCCCAATCGCAACTACGACAGCATGACCTTCGCCAACACTGAGCTCTACGCGGCGCTCTGTGAGGCGAAGCTCGGCGAGCGTCCCGCGACGATTCGCTTGATGTACGTGGCGCACGGTCAGTCGATCGAGCGAAGCGTGACGGACGTCGTCGTGAAAGCGCGCGCGAACGCGGCGGCTGGCGCGTGGACGAAGATCAAGCGCTACTACGACGACGGAGATTTTCCGGCAACGCCTTCGTCGAACGCGTGCCGCTTCTGCTCTTTCAAGGACCTCTGCCGCAGTCAGGGTGTGCCCGTTCCCTCGAGGTAGTTCCTAGGCTGGCCACGTGCTTACCTTCCAACTCTCCTACGACTATCGCTGCCCGTTCGCGAAGAACATCCACCTCCACGCCGTCACCGCACTTCGCGCAGGCGCTGACTTCGACGTCACCTTCGTACCCTGGACGATGAGCCAGGGCTACAAGGCCGACGACGCCCCGGACGTTTGGGACGATCCGGGGCGCGACGAGGAACTCTTGGCGCTCGCCGTCAGTACGTCCATACGCGATTCCCAGCCAGAGTTCTTCCTCGACGCGCACGAAGCGCTCTTTCGAGCCCGCCGCGAGCGCGGGATCCGACTCGTCACGGCGAAGGAAATCCGCGACGTCCTTTCGTCGACCGGGGTCGATCTCGCTCAGATCTTCGACGACGTGGAGTCACGACGTCCCCACAAAGTCATCGGCGAGAGCTTTCGGGAGTTCGATCGATACGAAGCCTTTGGCGTCCCCACGTTCGTCGTCGGGAACGACGCGACGTTCGTTCGCTACATGAACGCGCCGAATGAAGACGCGAGAGCGTCGATCACGTTGATCGAGTCGTTAGTCGACTTGATGAGCAACCAGAGCGCGCTCAATGAGTTCAAGCACACCAAGGTGCCCCGGTAGCACCTAGTTCAGGCGAAGGATCAGTTCCGCCAGCGCCGACACCCCAAGCAGGGCGGCCGGTGCGAAGGACTTTGCCTTGTCGCCCTTTCGAAGGTGACGGGTAATCGCGAGGACCATCATCACAAAGAGTCCTCCGGCGGCGATCTCATTCACGAGGGCGAGGAGCGACGTCCCTTTGGAGGCGAGACCGATCAAGACACCTAGCGCGCCGAGTACTTCAATACCGCCGATCGTCCGATAGGTCTGCTTCGTGAAGCCCAGCAGACCAGCTGCTTTGGACATCACCGGATTGAAGATGATCTTTTGGGTCCCGGCCGAACTGAAGGCCAAAAAGAGCACAATTGAGAGAAGGGACGCGACGATAGACATTGTTTTTTACACCTCGGTAGGGAATCACCCTAGCGGAGCGGAAGATGACGTTTGAACGACACGTCGTGAGGTGTGGCGTTCGGATTCGAGTAGTGCCTCGATCCCCCTTCTCGCTCTTCACGCGTTCTCGACAGTGGCGACTGACCGTCTTTTCGAGTTGTCGGGCAATGTCCAGTCCTGTCACGACGCGCACTCTCGCCGATCCTCCAAGACCACTAGCGTCTCACTCGTGTTCGATGCCACCAAACCTGCCGTCGCACCCCACGTCGGTGTTGTGGGCGCCGGCCAACTCGCGCGCATGATGGGTGAAGCCGCTCGCGGCGTGGGCGTCACGATCACGGTGCTCGCTACGTACTACGACGACAGCGCCGTCGCGACGTGCCAGGCCGTCGTGCTCGGCGCGGCCGACGACGAGCGGGCGCTTCGTGAACTCGCCGGTCACGTCGACGTGATCACCTTTGACCACGAACTCGTCGACCTCGACCTAGTCGAACGGCTCGAGACCGAGGGCTTCGTCATCCGCCCAAGTAGTGCGGCGTTACGCTTCGCGGTCGACAAGGCGTACCAGCGCCAGGCCTTCGACGAGGCCGGCATCAGGGTCCCGCGCTTTCTCGTCGTTCGTTCCTCCAAAGACGACCGACTCGATCGCTTCCTCGACAGCGTGGTCACGTCGCCGGTCGTGAAGGTGGCTCGTGGCGGCTACGACGGGCGTGGCGTGGCCTTTCCGTCGACCCGAGGTGAGACGTACGAGGTCATCGACGACTTCGCCAGCGCCGGTGAGGTCGTCGTGGAGGAACGTCTCGAGTTGACGAGTGAAGTCGCCCAGATCGTCGCGACGTCCGTGGCGGGCTCGCTCGTCTTTTACCCACTTGTGACCACCGTCCAACGTGAGGGCATGTGTGTCGAGGTACGTTTCCCGAGTGACGTCGACGCGGCTCTCATTGACGAAGCGCGCCAACTGAGTGAACAGGTCGCGACGCTCGTCCAGGGAGTGGGCGTCATGGCCATTGAGTACTTCGTCACCGAGCGCGGACTCTTCGTCAACGAAGTCGCGCTTCGGCCTCACAACACGGGACACTGGACCATCGAAGGCGCCGCCACGAGTCAGTTCGCGCAACACTTGCGTGCCGTCAGCGGTCAGTCGCTCGGCGACGTGACGCCACTGACGAACCGCGCGGTCATGGTGAACGTCGTGGGCGCGGACGAACCCGGATCGCTCGAGGCGGCGCGCGGCGTCGGTGACACGTTCGTCCACGACTACGGCAAATCGTGGCGCCCGGGGCGAAAACTCGGCCACGTCACCGCGCTCGGTGACGAACCGACGAGTCCTCACGTGAGAGCATGGGACAGTGCCCGTGCCTACGGCACCGTGACCCGGGAGATCTAGTGCAGCCAGTGGTGGGCATCGTCATGGGTTCGTCGTCCGACCTCGAGGTCATGAACGACGCCGCCACGATCCTCGAGCGCTTCAAGATCGGGTACGAACTGCACGTGGTCTCGGCGCATCGAACGCCCGAGGCGATGATCGCTTACGGCACGAGCGCGCGTTCGCGAGGTCTGCACGTGTTGATCGCCGGCGCCGGAGGCGCCGCGCACCTGCCGGGAATGCTCGCCGCGGTGACGACCCTTCCGGTCATCGGTGTGCCGGTGGCGCTGGCTCGCCTTGACGGTCTCGACTCGCTCCTCTCCATTGCCCAGATGCCCCGAGGCGTGCCCGTGGCAACGGTCGCGATCAACGGAGCTACCAACGCGGGACTGTTGGCGCTGCGAATTCTGGCGTCGTCCAACGACGCACTCGGCGACCAACTCGAGTCGTATCGCCAAGAATTGGGCGCTGCCGCCCGCGCTCAGGACAAAGATTTACCCGGAAATTAAGGTATCGAGACGGTTGACCGACGCGCGCGTCGACTCCCGCTTCGTTGGTTCCATCTAGTCTGGATGTGTAGCAAAAGGAGGCCCACGTGGGCATTATGAAGCGCGTCCAGACGATTTTCCAAGCGAAGGCCAATGACGCCCTCAACAAGGCCGAAGATCCTCGGCAGACCCTCGACCTCTCGTACGAACAGCAACTCGAGAACGTCACCAAAGTGAAGCGCGCCGTAGCCGACGTCGCCACCGCGCGTAAGCGCGTCGAGATCCAAGCCGAGCAGTTGAAGAGCCAAGGCGACAAGCTCGCCGAGCAGGCCAAGGCCGCGCTCGCCCAAGGTAACGAGCCACTTGCTCGAGAGGCCCTCACCCGACGTGAAGCCATCGCGGGGCAGTTGAAGGACCTCGAGGTCCAGCACGCCTCCATCGATGATCAACAGCAGAAGCTCGAAGCCACCGCGACCAAGCTCCAGAGCCAGGTCGAGGCCTTCCGGATGAGGAAGGAGACGATCAAGGCCTCCTATACCGCCGCTGAAGCCTCCGCGCACGTCAACGAAGCCGTCAGTGGCATCTCCGAGTCGATGGGTGACGCCGGCGCCGCCATGCAGCGGGCGCAGGACAAAGTGGCCCAGATGCAGGCTCGAAGCGGGGCACTGGACGAACTGCTCGCCTCCGGCGCTCTCACTGACCTCACGTCCACGAACGACGACATTCAGGCTCAACTCGACAAGGCTTCGGCCACCTCGGACATCGACGCCCAACTCGCCGCGCTGAAGGCCAACGGCACTACGAGCGAACTGCCCGCCGGCACGAGCACGACGTCGAACTCGGCGCCCACCAGCGAAGGAAACTAGCCGTGGCCAAGACCAAGATCGAAACGGACCACAAACTCAACGTTCGAATGTTCATTACCGGCGCCGCGCTCGTGGCGCTGTACGCGATCGTCGTCTCGGTGATGTTGAGTCTGGGCGTTTCGACGGTGTTGGTAATCGTGATCGCGGCCGCGCTCATCTTCTCCCAGTACTACTTCTCGGACAAGATAGCGATGTTCTCGATGCACGCGCACGAGGTCACCGCCCAACAAGAGCCACGACTCCACGAGATCGTCGATCGATTGTGCCTACTCGCCGATATGAAGAAGCCCCGGGTCGGCATCTCGGAGTTGGATATGCCCAACGCTTTCGCCACCGGTCGAAGCCCGAGTCACGCCGTCGTCTGCGCGACCCGTGGCCTCATGCAGCGACTCAACGACGAAGAACTCGAAGCGGTACTCGCGCACGAACTGAGCCACGTCGCCCACCGCGACGTCGCAATCATGACCATCGCCTCGGGCGTCGGTATGTTGGCGGGACTGGTGAGTCGCATCGCCATGTTCGGGGCGATGTTCGGCGGACGCGGCGGCGGCCGTGGGCGCGGTGATCAGAACATCGTTCTCTTGGAAATGGTGACGATGCTCGTGTCGATCGTGATCTACGTGATCGCCTACCTCTTGACGATGGCGCTCTCTCGCTACCGCGAACTCGCGGCAGATCGCTCGGGCGCCATTCTGATCGGAAAGCCCAGCGTCCTCGCGGCGGCATTAGTGCACATCACGGGTGACATCGGCAAGATCCCGCGCACCGACCTTCGCCAGTCCGAAGGGATGAACGCCTTCTTCTTCGCGCCAGCCCTCGCCGGCGGTACAGCGGCCACGCTGTTTTCGTCGCACCCGTCGCTCGAGAAGCGTCTTGACCAGTTGAACAGACTTGAAAAGGAACTCAACGGCTAGTGGGACTGCGCGACGCGCTGTTTGGACGCACCAAGCAAGTAGCACCTAATCTCGACAACCTGTTCGCCCTGCCGACCGCCGCGCTAACCCTCGCGAGCGAACTGGACCTCGTCAGTTCCGGCCAAGCCGGTCTCTGCTTCAAGGGCGGCAGCGGTGAAAGCACCATCACCACCGACGACGACATCAAACAGCTCCTCAACTTTGACGAGGCGACCAACAAGGTCACGCTCACGACCGACAACCTCGGCTTCGAGTGGCTCGTCGTCACCGACCCCGACTTCGAGGCGCTGGTGACGCGCGTGCACGCGGCGAACACCTCGATGGTCGAACACGGTCTCGGACCGCGTCTCTTGTGCGCCGTCTTTGGATTCGTGCCCCAGACACCACCCGGCGAGGGATCGGTTCGTATGGTCTACCTCATGAAGCAAGGCACGTTCTACCCATTCGCGCCGACCGGCTCCTCGCAGCGCAATAATGAGCTCGAGTTGCGAGTGAAGTCATTTCTTGGCACGGATCTACCTATCGAGAAGGACCTTTCACGCTGGATGGCGCTGTGGAACCTTCCAGTGAGGTAGCTGCCCTCGCCATTCGGCTCCCGTCACCCGACGTCCGCGACGCGTTCACGGCTTGTCGCGAGCGCCTCTGGTAACGGTCTTTGACTGTTTTCGTTGGGCCGCCATCGCGGCGGGATCACGCAAGCGTTCGTGGTAGGCGAGCTCGAGTCGCATTCGGCGCCACGTCTCGAGGCGTTGACGAGAGAGGTTGCCGGACTCGACGGCAGCCTCGACGGCACAGCCGTCGTCGCCTCGGTGTCGGCAGTTCCGAAAGCGACACTGATCGGTGAGGTCGTCCACGTCCTCGAACATTTGGCTGAGACCTTCTTCGTCAAGCATCACGTCGAGCAGTCGAATACCGGGAATGTCGAGTAACACCCCACCCGCCAGGAGGCGATAGAGCTTGCGCGTGGTGGTGGCGTGGCGTCCCTCCCCACTGCGCCCGACGGTCCGCGTGAGCTCGGAACTTCCTTCGAGCGCGTTCAAGAGCGACGTTTTGCCAGCGCCCGACGCGCCGAGCATCACTGCGGTCACGCCTGGGCCGAGATGACCACCGAGTGCCTCGATGCCCAGCCCGTTGACGGCACTCGTCATGAGGACGTCTCCGCCGGGAAGCTCGGCTTCAATGTCCGCCTCAAATGAGGAAGCGTCGCTGACACCGTCGACTTTCGTCACGACGACCAGCGGACGAGCGCCACTGTCCCAAGCCATGATGGAGAGTCGCTCAAGGAGTCGAGCGTTCAACGCGAGATCGATCGGCACCACGATCAAGACGAGGTCCACGTTCGCCGCAAGAATCTGCACGTCGCGACCATTGGGATGAGGTCGACGCAACTCGCTTCGACGAGGCAAGACCTTGGCCACGCGTTCGTCGCGGATAGCGACCCAGTCCCCCGCGACCGGGATGAGGTCGAGGTTGGCCTCGAACTCGCACCGGGCTTCGACTTCGAGATCGCCGTCGTCGACCCAGACGACGTCAGCGCTGGCGCCGTGTGAGATGACGACTCGGCCCACGTTCATCCCGGCGGCCTCGTCGAGGTTGTCGAGTTCCGTCAGACCCAGTCGCTGGAGTACTGGATTCATGAATCAGAATCTACCGTGCAGCCCTCGGAAGTGACAGGGCACGCCCCGACGAAAGGGATCGATCGCCCAGGTGTAGGTTGGCCTTCAGATCGTCATCACTCGCGAACGTAGAGGAGCGTGGTGAACCACCCAAAGCGCAGTTCAGCCAACGAGCGTCTTACGCCAGAGCACTTCAGCGATGAGGAGTTGGCGGATCTTGCGATGGCGGCCGACTACAGTACGCCCATCGATGACGACGCCGTCCCCTGGACCTGGGGCTTCGGTTTCGAACGGAGCTTGTTGCCGGACTGGTACATGCCACGCCCCATCGCCACTGGCCGTGGGAAGGGCACGAAAGTCGTGGTGGGTACGCTCGTCGCCGGTCTCCTTATCATTGGCGCGTTCGGTCTCTGCATCACGTCGGGTTTCCTCTCCCTGGCCTGAACGCGACCAACCACCAGCGTCAAGAGGTTTAGTCCGCGCCGGCCGTTGCCGCGGCGACGAGGTCGCTCAGAACTCGACGCAGTTCGACCGTGATTTTGTCTGCTCGGGTGTTGACCTCGTCGGTGATATTGAGTGGCAGGGTGAGGACGGCGAAGCGCGACTGCAGGGAGAGGTCTTCGTCGACGACGGCCATCTCGAACTTGATGGCTTCGCCCATGCGCTGTTCGGATCCCTCAAGGTCATTTCGCCACAGACTCGAGTAGACACGCACGTTCTCGTCGTCGACGGGCACGATGAAGAATCCAATGACGTTCGTGCCCCCGGCGTCGAGGAACTCAATGGCCAGTTCGAGGTGAAACGGAGCGACGTAGCGATAGGTCAGGCGACGTCGCTGGATCAGAGGGCGTACTCCCTCGACCACGCCAGGATCCTCTCGATGAGCGAAGTCGTGTTCGTAGACGGCTTCGAAGGTGTAGCCACTTCGCGTCACCGTGTAGTTCGGTACTTCTCGCGCTTCACCGGCGCCGAAGGTTCCGGCGTGAACGAAGGGAAAATGCGCCATGTCGAGGAAGTTATCCGCGAGGAGACCCGCCGAGGCGCGCGTCTCAATGACGGGCAAGTCGCCCCGTTGGAATGACGGATCGCTCGCCGCCAAGACCGTCGGCACCGGCGTCAACGGCGAATCGGGCGCCACGAAGATCATGGTGTGCGATTCGATCACGCCGGCCGGTGCTTCGAGTTTGGCCCTAGGAGGAAGCGTCGCGTCCGGGCCCAACGCGGGAATCTCAACGCAGACGCGGTCCTTGTCGAAGACCCACCCGTGGTAGGCACATCGGAGGGATTCGCCTTCGCACGCGCCGAGCGAGAGGGGCGCGAAGCGATGGGGACACCGATCGACGAAGACGCGCACCTCGCCCTCCGGTGAGCGAAACACTACGTAGTTCTGTCCGAGGAGTTTGAACGCCCGAGGCGTCGTCGTGGCATCACTCGCACGACAGAGGGGATGCCAAGCTCGTCGAAGTGCCGGGTCAAGATTGCCAAGTCCGAGCGTCATCGGAACGAACTTAGTGGAGCGTGGACGTCGCGAAAGTCAGCACGAGGGCGAACGGGGACGCCCCGCACCGACCGTGAACTAGGGATGCGTCATCTCGTCGGGGACAACCGCGGCGTCAAACTGCTCCGCCGTCAAGAAACCCAACGAGAGTGCTGCCTCGCGAAGTGTCGACCGCTCTTTGTGGGCCTTCTTGGCGACTTGGGCGGCCTTGTCGTAGCCGATGATCGGATTCAGTGCGGTCACCAACATCAAGGAGCTATTGAGGTGATTCTGAATCTGCTCATAGTCAGGCGCCAGGCCTTCAACACAGAACTCACGGAAACGGTCGCACGCGTCGGTGAGGAGATCAATCGAGTTACAGAAGTTGTAAATAATCACCGGCTTACAGACGTTCAACTCAAGATTCCCTCTGGACCCACCGATCGCGACTGCCGTGTCGTTGCCAAAGACTTGAATGCCGACCATGATCATCGCTTCGCTCTGCGTCGGATTGACCTTGCCCGGCATGATCGAACTGCCGGGTTCGTTCTCGGGCAACTGCAGTTCACCGAGACCCGAACGGGGCCCCGAACCGAGCCAACGTAGATCGTCCGCAATCTTGGTCAGACTGGCCGCCAGCGTCTTGATCGCCCCGTGCGCGAATACCAGCGCGTCATGGGCCGCGAGCGCGGCGAACTTGTTCGGCGCGGTCACGAATGGTTTGCCCGTCAACGCAGCGATCGCCTGCGCCACGCGCACGCCGAACTCGGGATGCGTGTTGAGCCCGGTCCCTACGGCGGTGCCACCCGCAGCGAGTTCGCAAAGACCCGGAAGCACAAGACGAAGCCGCTCGAGATCGGCGTCGAGTTGCGCGACGTAGCCAGAAAACTCTTGACCCAACGTCAACGGCACCGCGTCCATGAGATGCGTCCGGCCGATCTTGGTGATGTTGACGAAGTCCTTCGCCTTTTCGTCAAGGGCGTCACGCAAACGCGTCACTGACGGTACAAGTCGATCAGTGATCTCCATCACCGCCGCGATGTGCATCGCGGTCGGGAAGGTGTCGTTGGACGACTGTGACATGTTCACGTCGTCGTTTGGGTGCACCGGCACTTTGGATCCGAGGACACCGCCCGCGAGTTCAATGGCGCGATTTGATATCACCTCATTGACGTTCATATTCGTTTGCGTGCCAGATCCCGTCTGCCAGATTCGGAGCGGAAACTCCCCCGCCAAGTCACCGTCGATCACCTCTTGTGCGGCGCGTTCGATGAGCAAAGCCTGCTCGTCGGCGAGCTTTCCGAGTGCTTGATTCACCTGGGCCGACGCAAATTTCAGAACACCGAAAGCGCGGATGACGGCGTCGGGCATCGTTTCACTGCCGATTGCAAAGTGGTGCAAACTGCGCTCGGTCTGGGCTCCCCAGTAGTGGTCACCGGGAACCTCAATGGAGCCCATGGTGTCGGACTCGACGCGCACCTTCGACATCAGATCCCCTAATTCCTCTTCGTTGACTTTTTCGCGGTCTTCTTCGCTGGCGCGGACTTTTGGGCGGTCTTTCTCACTGGCACGGACTTCTTCGCTGGCGTTGACTTCTTGGCCGGTATCGACTTCTTCGTGGACTTCTTGGCCGGCGTTGACTTTTTCGCGGTCTTCTTCGCTGGCGCGGACTTCTTCGCTGGCGTTGACTTCTTGGCCGGTGTCGACTTCTTGGCCGGTGTCGACTTCTTCGTGGACTTCTTGGCCGGCGTTGACTTTTTCGCGGTCTTCTTGGCCGGTGTCGACTTCTTCATCGACGGCGCACTCGAGGAGCCACCGTCGTACAGCGTGATGCCAGCCGCGACGACCGCTCGCGCGGCCGCGACGTCCTCCGCCCGAGGGCCTTCACCAGTTCCCGGGACCTCAAGAAGTAGTGGTAGATCTCGGATCTGGGGGTGTCCTACCAATGGCGCGAGACCATTGGCTCCGATGGTGCCTTCGCCAATGTTGGCGTGACGATCTCGGTTGCCGCCGAGTTCAATCTTGGAGTCGTTCAAGTGGAAACAACGAAGGCGGCTCATACCCACGCTGTTGTCAATATCGCTAATCAGCCTCTCCGCACCCTCGACGCTCGAGTAGTCGACTCCGCTCGCCCAGAGGTGTTGGGTGTCCACGCAGAGGCCGAGACGATCGTCGCCGTTGCAGGCGTCGATGAGAAATTGAATCTCCGTGAGCGAGCGACCCACCGTTCCTCCGGCACCTGCGGCGTTCTCGATGAGGATGGGACAGTCGGCAACGCCTTCGGGTGCAGGATCGGCCTCGGCGAGTGCCCGCTCGAAGGCGTCAGCAATTTGACGAACGACGTCGTCGAAGCCGGCCCCCTTATGCGAACCAACGTGCAGGACAAGACCCGACGATCCCATGCCGCGAGCCACGGACAGGTTGTGCGTCAGGCACGCGACGGACTTTTCGTAGAGTTCGAGATCGGCCGACGCCAAATTGATGAGGTACGTCGCGTGACAGAAGGTGTCGGTGATCGTCGGATGCGTCGCCTGCGCTTCGCGGAACGCCGCCAGGATCTCCGGCGCGTACTGCGAGGCTTTCCACATACGCGGACTCTGGGTGAAGACCTGAATAGAGGTTGCCCCGATCTCCACGCCGGCCTCGAGGGATGGAATGAGTTTGCCGCCACCGCGGACGTGCGCACCGATGTTCATTACAGTAAAACTAGTGGGCCCAAAACGACCCAACGACAGGAGCACCGTGACCGATACCTTTAGCCCCACCTCTCGGGCCATCTTCGCCAAGAACGTCCTCGCGCACGTCGCGAGCCTCGACGCGGACGGCGGACCGAACGTGACGCCGGTGTGGGTAGAGCTCGACGGTGACGATATCGTGATCAACACGGCGCTCGGGCGCGCCAAGGCCCGTAACCTCGCCGCCGACGCGCGCGTGGCGGTGTCCTTGACCGATCCTGACGACCCCTACGTCTGTATCGCCGTGCGTGGCACCGTCGTGGGTTTCACCACCGAGGGCGCGGACGAGGTCATTGACCGCTTCGCGAAGAAGTACCTCAACGTCGACTCCTACCCCATGCGACGCGAGGGCGAGATTCGTGTCACCGTCAAAATCCACCCCGACCGGATCTCCACCCAGCCGTCGTAGTTCAAGCGAAGTACGTCAGTGCGCCTTCGGCGCGCTCTTCGAGGCGCACCTTGGTCAACACGTCGTTACCGTCGACCAGTCGATCGCGGCCGTAACTCCACACCGTCACCGGTTTCGGTGGTGCGGGTCGGTTGTAAGCACCGCTGATCCGTGCGACGTCGTTGGTGAAGTTCACTTCGTCGTTGGTGAGGAGGGCCCGAAGGACGTCGGCGTGGTCCTTCGAACGCGAACTCGCTTCGACGACGACGTGACGAAGGGGCACGATCGCGGACAACGTGGCGACGTCGCGCGCCGCTAGTTGGGCCGGGTAGGCGTCCGTGACCGAGAGCCAGACACCAAAGTCACTGGTCACCCGGTCAACCAGGGACGCCGCCACGAGGACGGTCTCGGCGTCAGTGCACTGGAAGATGATCAGATGATCACGCGTCGCGCGCACGACCTCGTCGCGCTCGGACATGTCAGCGGCGAAGTGGACGAGTTCCATTACGAGGGCTGGAGATCTTCCTTGGGCAGGCGTTCGATGTTGACGTCACGAAAGGTGAGGATGCGCACCGAGGGCACGAAGCGCGCCGCGCGGTACATGTCCCAGACCCACGCGTCGTGCAAGGTCACCTCGAGCAGAGTCGGCGTGGCGTTCGAACGAACTTCAACGGCCACGTCGTTCGCCAGGTAGAAACGGCGGTCGGTCTCGACGGCGAAGTCGAACATTCCGACGACCGCTTTGTACTCCTGGACGAGCGCCAGTTCCAGTGTCGACTCGTAGTCGTCGAGCTCTTCCTCGCCCACCAGCGACTACGCGCGCTCGGTGACGCGCAGCTCCTTGATCTTGGCGGCCTTGCCGCGGAGATCACGCAGGTAGTAGAGCTTGGCGCGTCGAACGTCACCGTAGGACTCCACTTCGATCTTGGCGATCGTGGGGGTGTGGACGGGGAACGTGCGCTCGACGCCCACGCCGAAGCTGATCTTGCGCACGGTGAAGGTCTCTTGGAGACCCGAACCCTGACGGCGAATGACGACGCCCTGGAAGACCTGGACGCGCTGGCGAGTACCTTCGACGACGCGGACGTGCACCTTCAAGGTGTCGCCGGAGCGAAAAGCGGGGATGTCGTCGCGAAGCGAGTCGCGGTCGACGAGGTCAGTGGGGTTCATGAGAGCGGTCCCTTTCGGATCACAGGCTTTAGAAGTTTAGCCGTTTCGCTCGATCTCATCCAACGTAGGGAATTCGGCCAGGATCGCGTGGTCCCTCGCGCTCAAACCGCCCCGTTGGGTCATGAGGTCCGGTCGACGCTCCATGGTGCGTCGCAACGCCTGCGCGTGACGCCAACGGTCTATTTTGCCGTGGTCGCCCGAGAGCAGGATCGCCGGCACGTGCTCACCACGCACTTCGGCGGGCTTCGTGTACTGGGGGTACTCGAGGAGTCCCTGGCTGAAGGACTCGTCCACACTGGACTCGTCGTTACCGAGGGCCCCGGGCAGCAGTCGGACCACCGACTCGATCACGCAGAGCGCCGCAAGCTCGCCCCCGGCCAAGACGAAGTCGCCCAGGGATATCTCGTCGTCGACGACCAGGTCGAGGGCTCGCTGATCGAAACCCTCGTAGCGACCGCTCACGAGGGTGAAGCCCGCGAGGGCGCTCAACTCGCGCGCCACCGCGTGGTTGAACACGCGGCCCGACGGCGTCAGCGCGATGACGGGTCTGGCGAGATTCGTCACCGACTCGATCGTGGCGATGATGGGCTCGGCCCGAAGGACCATGCCCGCGCCGCCGCCGAAGGGCGTGTCGTCGACACTCCGGTGTACGTCGGTCGTGGCGTCACGAAAGTCGTGCAGGTGCAGCGACCAGACGCCACGCTCCGCGGCCCGCCCCAAGACCGACGTCGTGGCGTAGTGGGCGACGGCGTCGGGAAAGAGGGTCAGCACGTCGACGCGTACGGTCATTCGAAGAGTCCGTCGGGCGGGTCGATCTCGACGCGTCGGTTGGCCTCCAGGGTGACCACGAAAGTCAAGGGAACGAGCGCACCGGTGTCGAGCACCATCAGGTCGCTCGCGGGGTTCGCCTCAACGTCGACGACGACGCCTCGAAGCACGCCGGCGGTGTCGACGACCTCGGCGCCGTAGAGCTGATCGATCCAGATGACGCTGCCGTCGTCGATGCGAGGAGCGGACAGGACGACGCCGCGCCAGCGCTCCGCCTCTTCACGCGAGTCGATGCGATCGAACGTCACGATGAAGCGAGCTTGGTGGGCCGCGGAGGCAACGACGACCAGTGGTCCGCGTTCGGTTTCGAGCGAGACGCCGACGCCCAGGCGCTCGACACGGTCACTCCAAAGATCCACTTGTACTTGGCCACGCAGACCGTGGGCCTTCACGATGCGCCCGACTTCGAGCGTGGCGCGCTCGTCGGCCACGGTTAGTCGACGATGTCGACGGAGGTGGTGACCCCGTCACGCGCTCCTGCGGCGCCAACCAGCGCGCGGATAGCCTGCGCGGTGCGACCGCGACGACCGATGATGCGACCCATGTCGTTCGGACCGACGCTGAGCGAGAGGATGACCTTGCCCTGACGTTCGTTCACCTCTACCGAGACGGCAGCGGGATCTTCGGCGAGGGACTTCGCGATGAACTCGAGCGCGGCGGTGGCGGTCACGGCCTTGTCGACGTTGCCCGCGTCGTCATCGTGGTCGTTGACGTCGTTGCCCGCGTCGTTGTAGTCGATCTCGTGGTCGTCGTCGATGGTGTTGACGTCGCCGGCGACGTAGTCGTCGTGCGCGTCGCTCACTTGGCGGCCTTCGCGGCCTCGAAGGCTTCGAGTGCGCCACTGACCTTTAAGAGTTTGGCGACGCGCTCCGTGGGCTGAGCGCCGTGCTGCAACCAGTGCAGCACCTTGTCGTTATCGATCTTGAGGACCATTTCGGGCTCGGCCGTGGAGATGCCACGGGGCTGATAGGTCCCGACGATCTCGAGGAAGGCTCCCGACCGGGCGCGACGACTCTCAGCGGCCACGACGCGATAGGTGGGCTGCTTCTTCTTGCCCATTCGCACCAAGCGTAGTTTTACAGCCACAACGAAATTCCCTTCGAACCTGTTTTGTTCCGTGTCGGAACGGGGCGATATACCCGAGCGTCCAAGTTTAGCGTTGTTTGGGAGGAGTAACCCTTCCGCCCTTCTTCTTCTTGTTTTTTCCACCGCCGCCGCGTGGCGTCGACGCGGCGCTCGCCATACCCGCCCCGAGCGCCTCAAAGCCCGCTGGCAGTTGGTCGTTGCGGGCCGACGCGCGCGCGGCCAGTCCCGCCATGCGACCGAGTCCGCCCGGCAGCGCGGGCGCACCGCCGCCGCCCATCTGGCGCATCATCTTCTTCATCTCGTTGAACTGCTTCAGCAGTTGGTTCACGGCGCTGACGCTCGTCGCGGAGCCCTTAGCGATGCGCGTGCGTCTCGAGCCGTCGATGATGGCGGGATCGCGACGCTCCTTCGGCGTCATGGATCGCACGATCGCCTCGACGCGGTCCAGTTCGCCCTCGTCGACGTTGCTCGCCGCGGTGCGCATCTCCTTCGTGACCCCGGGCATCAACTTCATCAGTCCACCCAGCGACCCCATCTTTCGCACCTGACCCAGTTGGGCGAGGAAGTCGTCCAAGGTGAAGGTGCCGCTCATCATGCGCCCCGCGGACTCGGCGACGACGTCGGCGTCCATGGTGCGCTCGGCCTGCTCGATCAGCGAGAGCACGTCACCCATGCCGAGGATCCGCGACGCCATCCGTTCGGGGTAGAAGAGGTCGAAGTCCGCGATCTTCTCGCCGCTCGAGGCGAAGACCACCGGTCGTCCGACGACACCGAGCGCGGACAGCACCGCGCCGCCTCGCGCGTCGTAGTCGAGCTTGGTGACGATCAGTCCCGAGAGTTCGAGCGCCTCGTGGAAGCTCCGCGCCGTGTGCACGGCGTCCTGGCCGGTGACGGCGTCGATGACCAAGAAGGTGTAGTCCGGCGAGGTCGCGTCGGCGATGGCGCGCACTTCGTCCATCAGTGCCTCGTCGATGGCGAGCCGTCCGGCGGTGTCGATGATGACGACGTCGCGCCCGAGTCGGGTCGCTTCGGCGAGGCCGTGGCGCGCCACGTCCAGGGGATTCGAAGGTTCGGAGAAGACGTCGACGCCCACTTGTTGGGCGAGGACCCTCAACTGCTCAATGGCGGCCGGGCGTTGCAAGTCGGCCGCGATGAGGTAGGGCTGGCGACCCTGTTGCTTGAACCAGGCCGCGAGTTTCGCGGCCGCCGTCGTCTTACCGGCTCCTTGAAGACCAGCGAGGAGCACCACCGTCGGTGGTTTCGCGGCGAAGGTGACCTTGAGTGGCGACGCACCGAGCACCTCGATGAGTTGCTCGTGGACGGCCTTGATGACCTGCTGACCCGGCGTGAGGCTCTGGGCGAGAACTTCGCCACTCAGCCGTTCGCGCACCGCCTCGACGAACGCGCGCACGACACCCAGTTCGACGTCCGCTTCGAGGAGGGCGGAGCGGACGTCGCTCAACGCCTCGTCGAGGTCGGCGTCACTGAGGCGCCCCCGCGAGCGCAGTGAGGTGCTGAGTCGCTCCAGGCGTTCGCTGAGGGCGTCAAACATGATGAAGGAAGGTTACCGTCACGCCCCGAGTAACGAATCGACGAAGATCTCCGGCTCGAAGACGATGAGGTCATCGACGCCTTCGCCCACGCCGACGAACTTGACGGGAATGCCCAGATCGCGTTCGATCGCCACGACGATGCCGCCTCGCGCGGTGCCGTCAAGTTTCGTCAACACGATCCCCGTCACGCCCGAGGCCGCTAAGAACTCGCGGGCCTGACTGAGCGCGTTCTGTCCGGTCGTGGCGTCAAGGACCAAGAGGGTTTCGACAACCTGTCCCGGATCCCGATCGGCGACGCGACGGACCTTCGACAGTTCGTCCAGCAGATTCGTGCTGTTCGCGCGACGGCCCGCGGTGTCGGCGAGGACGAGATCGATGCCGCGCGCACTCGCCCGTCCGATGGCGTCGTGCACCACCGATCCAGGGTCCGCGCCTTCGTTCGCGCGCACGATGTCCGAATCCGTCCGCGTGGCCCACTGTTCGAGCTGGTCCGCCGCGGCGGCGCGAAAGGTATCGCCCGCGGCCAACATCACCGACCGACCCGCGTCGTGGTGGCGCTTCGCGAGCTTGCCGATCGTCGTGGTCTTGCCGACGCCGTTCACCCCGACGAACAACCAGACGGGCACGCGGCCCTCGTCGGCCGCGGTCGACGTGGAGCGCTCGCCACGAAGTGATTCGAGGAGGATCACTCGCAACGCGGCGGCGACACCGTTGGGCGCGCCCTTCGCTCTCAGTTCCTCGAGTACCGCGCTCGTGGTCGTGACGCCGACGTCACTTCGAAGTAAGACCTCCTCCACGAGCGCGAGCTGATCGCCGCTCAGCTCCGTCGTGCCCGCGATGGAACGCACGCGATCGAAGACACCCCGCGACGACGCGAGTCGCTCGTTGAGGGTCGGCACGCGTTCGAGCGACGGCATCGGCGCCGTCTCGGCGACGAGGATCTCGGGCATGGCGGCGCGCGGCGGCGCCACGAGTGCCGGACGTCCGCGCCGGCGACGGCGTCGGGTCCCTACGAACACAAGGCCGAGCACGACGGCGACCGCCAGGACGACGTAGAGAACGGTCACGCGGATTCGACTTCGCGCACCCGTTGCACGCGTTGGCTGACGACCTTCGACGAGGCGCCCGGCACCATGGTCACCCCGTACAACGCGTCGGCCGCTTCCATCGTGCGCTTTTGGTGCGTGACGATAAGCAACTGCGCCTCTTCACGGAACTCGTCGACGAGGCTCAAGAATCGCTGCAGGTTGACGTCGTCGAGCGCGGCCTCCACTTCGTCCATGAGATAGAAGGGCGACGGACGCGAACGGAACACAGCGAAGAGGAAGGCCAGCGCGGCCATAGAACGCTCGCCGCCCGAGAGGAGCGAGATCCGACGGACGTTTCGACCCATTGGTCGAACCTCGATCTCCACGCCCGTATTCAACGGATCGTCTGGCTCGCTCATGTTGAGTCGACCCTGACCGCCCGGAAAGAGCATGGCGATGAGTGACGAGAAGTGCTCGTTCACGTCGGCGAAGGCCGTCGTGAAGGTCTCCATGATCTCTTCGTCGAGGGCGCGAAGGACCTCCTGCAACTCGCGCCGGGCGTGGCGGACGTCGCTCACCTGGGCGTCGAGGTCCTTGTAACGGTCTTCCAGCATCGCGAGTTCATCGAGGGCCAACGGGTTGATGGGGCCGAGCGACGTGATCCGCGCTTCGAGTTCACCGACGCGCGTGTCGAGTGAGCCTCCGTCGGAGAGTTCGATGTGGGGCGCGGGGCCCATCTCGTGAGGCTCGACGCCGAGGTCGCGACGAATGACCTCGTGGACGTTCGCGACTTTCACGGCCAGCTCGGCCTGTTCGATCTCGTGACGGCGCATGACCTCGCCGAGTTCACTCAATCTCGAGTCCGCCTCGTGGCGAGCTCGGCGCACGTCTTCGAGGACTTCGGCGCTGGCGCGCGTCGCTTCAAGCTGCTCACGGTACGTTGAGTCGAGGGCCCCTTGTGCCACGCGGATCTCCCCGGCGGCTCGTTCGACCAGCTCGGTGAGACGCCCGAGCACCTGGCGGTCGAATTCGAGAGTCTGGCGTTTGGTCGCCGCTTCGAGACGTTCACCCGAGCGGCCCTCGAGGCGCGACTCGATCTCGCTTTGACGCTGCTCGATGAGGCGACGTCGCTCGGCGAACTGCGCCTCTTGGCGCGAGAGCGCCGTCGCTTCGTCGTCGACCGCGCGTCGATTCGCTTCAAGTTCGGCGCGTGCACTGCTGCGACGGTGTTCGCGTTCGGCACCGTCGCGAAGGGCCACCTCGAGTGCTGGGAGCTGCGTCCGCAGCGTTACGAGGTCGACGTCTACCGTTTGAATCTGGACCGCGACGTCCGCGACGTCGACACTCAGTCGTTCGATCGTCTCGGTCAACTCATCACCCTCGACTGCGAGACGAGCGATCTCGCCCACGAGTCGCTCGTCTTCACCGCGCGCCGTCGCGAGGGCGGCGGTCGCGAGGTTGTATCGCTGGAGGGCCTCGCCGAGCGCCGCGTCCGCGTCGACGAGTCGCTGGCGAAGTGGTCCGAGCTCACGACTCGAGCGCTCGGCGTCTTCTCGCGCCTGTTCCACGGCGGCGCGCGTCACCATCGCGAGACCCGACGCCACACGCCAGCCCGACGAGGCGAATCGATCACCCTCCAACGTCACGATAACGAGGTCGGGGTTGGCGATCGCAACCTCGATGCCCGACTCCCAGTTGCTCGCGACGAAAGCTCGCGACAACAACGCGTCAAGCACCCGCGCCACGTGGGCGGGCGCGTCACGACGGGCCTTCACGAGTGTGCGCAGCGCCTTCGTTCCTTCGGGTGTCGCCAACGTCGCGACGTCACCTTCCGCGACGGGAAGGATGAGCCCGACTTCGCCCTCTCGCCGTAGGGCGGCCAACGCCGCGCGCGCCGAGCGACGACCGTCAACGACCATCGCGCCCACGGAGGCGCCCGCGGCCGCCTCGACGGCGCGTTCGAAGCCCTCGTCCACCTCGATGAGGTCGAGAAACGCACCGAGTACGCCTTCGAGTTCGCCGATGACGGCGCGCCCACCGGCGCCCGAGAGCTCGTCGAGCGCTCGCGCGAGCGTCAACGCGCGTGCCTGGGTACTCGACGCGAGGTCGGCGCCGTTGCGCAGCGCGACGTCGGCTTGGCGCCGTTCACTCTGGGCGCTTTCAGCCGCGACCTCCGCCTCGGCGGACTCCTTCAGGGCGGCCTCAAGCGTGCTTGCGGCGTCGGCCTTCTCCTTCACCGCTTGCTCATGGCCCGACTTGATCTCACTACTGCGCAGGCGAGCGCTGGCGAGTCGAGTGCTGGCGCGCCGTTCACTCTCTTGGAGTGAGGCCAACGAACGCTCGAGGAGCGCGATCTGTTCACGAGCGTTGGCGAGTGCCGCCTCGTCGCTCTCGGTGGACGACGACGCCCACGTCGCTTCGAAGTCGGCCTCAACCTCGGCGAAGAGCCGACGCGACGAAGTAAGCGCCTCACGCAGTTCGTTCAACGAGTGTTCGTTGACGCTGAGACCCTCGAGGTCAGCGGCCAGTCTCGCGGCGTCGGCCCCGAGGGTCGCGATCACGTTTTCATCGGCCGAGGCGATGAGCGCCTGGCGTAGCGAACGTTCACGCTCTTGGATGACCGACGAAGTGCCACGCGCGCGTTCGGCCAGTCCCTGCAAGGTGCCGAGCGTCGACGCCAGCATCTCTTCGCGCCGCGACGCCATCTCCGCGGCCGCGGCCGTCGCCCTGGCGTCCAAGGCGACGAGTTCGTGGCGGAGTTCACGCTCTCGGATGGACGACTCTTCGAGTGAGTGTTCGAGTTCGCGTCGACGCTGATCGAAGTGATGCAAGCGCGACGCGAAGAGCGCGTGACGAGCGTCGCGCAACTCGCTCTCGACGTCGGAGTAGCTTCGCGCGGACGCGGCCTGACGTTCGAGTGGTCGCATCTGACGTCGCACTTCGCGCACCAGGTCGCCGAGTCGCTCGAGGTTCTCCTGCGTCGAGGCCAGTCTGCGTTCGGATCGTTCCTTGCGGCGTCGATGCTTGAGGACCCCGGCCGCCTCTTCGATGACCGCGCGGCGATTCTCGGGATTGGACGACAGAATCGAGTCGAGTTGTCCTTGACCGATGATCATGTGTTGTTGACGCCCGACGCCGGAGTCGCCCAAGAGTTCTTGGACGTCGAGGAGGCGACACGTCGTGCCGTTGATGGCGTACTCGGAGTCGCCACTTCGAAAGAGCGTGCGCGAGATGGTCACTTCCGCGCCCTCGATGGCCAGTCGACCCGAGGAGTTGTCAATGGTCAGCGCTACTTCGGCGCGCCCGAGCGCCGCTCGATTTGACGTGCCCATGAAGATGACGTCGTCCATCTTCGAGCTGCGAAGCGCGCGCGTACTCTGCGCACCGAGGACCCAGGTGACGGCGTCCACGACGTTGGACTTGCCCGAACCGTTGGGTCCGACGACCGCCGTGACACCGGGCTCGAACTCCAAAATCGTGGTGTCGGCGAAGGACTTGAAGCCCTTCATGGTCAATCGCTTAAGAAACACGCACTGACGCTAGCAACCTTCTGGTCGTCGTCTCGGCCCTACGCCTGGCACTTCTCGCAGAAGAACGTCGAGCGCCCTCGCACGCTCTCACGTCGGATCGCCTGGCGACACTGATAACAGGCCTGACCCTCACGGTTGTAGACCTGATGGAACTGTTGGAAGTTGCCAGGCTTGGCGTCGGGGTCAACGAACTGTTCATCGTCGAGCGTCGAACCGCCGTGCTTGATCGCTTCGGTCAAGACCTCGGTGATCGCGCGGTGCAGTCGGCGAATCTCGATCGTGGAGAGCGACTCGGCCGGACGGTCGAAGCGCAGTCCGGCCGAAAAGAGAATCTCGTCGGCGTAGATATTGCCAATGCCCGCGAGGATGTCCTGGTCGGTGAGGACGGCCTTGAGGGGCGTCGAGCGACTGCGAAGGATGGCCGCGAACCGGTCCCAGCCGATCTGGTCCTCGAAGGGATCGAGGCCGAGGTGGGCCAGTTCGGGCACGGCCCTTCGAAGGGCCAATCCTTCGCCGCCGATAGAGAGACGGGCGAACTTGGAGATCTCGACCGGAGGATCGCTCTCGCTCGGCGCCTTCGAGACGTAGAGCTCACCGAAGGTCCGCGGGTCCACGTAACGCAGTTCTCCGCCCTGGACGAACGTGAAGACGACGTGGGTGTGCTTGGGCTTGGGATCCTTCGCGCCCTTGGCCCGTAGCAACTGACCACTCATGCCGAGATGGATCACCAGGTGCGTCGAGTTGTCGAGGCCGAGCACGAGGTTCTTGCCGAGACGCTGCACGGATTTGATGGAGTGGCCCTCGACGAGGGCGCGAAAGTCCTTCGCCGTCTTGTGGCGGCGTACGGCGCGTCCGTTGGTGACCGACGCGCTCTTGATCTTCTTGCCGATGAGGTCGCGCGCCAGCGACGCCCGGACAGTTTCGACTTCGGCGAGCTCAGGCATCGAAGTGCGCTCGCCACGCCACCTGCGCCGCCTGCGCCTCGGCGCTCTTCTTCGATCGACCCTCGCCCGACGCCACGACGGCGTCACCCAGACGCACGGTGGCGGTGAACGTCACGTCGTGCGAGGGGCCACTCGACGATACGTCGTAGACCGGCGTACCGCGTCCCGTCGCCTCGGCCCACTGGCGAAGTTGGGTCTTCGGGTCGACGTCGCCGGGCACTTTCGACGCCCGGCGCACCTCGTCTTCGAGCGCGTCGTGCACGAAGGTCCTCGCGACGTCGTAGCCGCGTTCGAGGTACAGCGCCGCCACCACGGCCTCGAACGCGTCGGCCAGCAACGAGGGCCGCTCCGTGCCGTTCTCTTTCTTCACGCCTCGGCCCACGCGCATCACGTCACCAAGGCCGAGACTCTTCGCGGCCTCGGCGAGCGCTCCCTCGTTGACGACACGACTGCGCACGAGTGAACCGGTGCCCTCGTCAAGCTCGGGGTACCGCGTCACGATGAGGTCGGCGATCGCGAGGTCCACGACGGCGTCACCGAGGAACTCGAGACGTTCGTTGGACTCGAGGTCGTGCTCGGCGGCGTAACTCGAGTGCGTGAGGGCCGTAAGAAGTAGGGGGCTCGACGCGGCGAGACCCACACGCTCAGCGACAGTGTCGAGAGTCGAGATCATGAGGCGCACGTGCCCCGTTAGGCAACCTGCAGCTTGACCGCGACGTAGTCAACGGCGTCGCGCACCGAGGTGAGTCCCTCGAGGTCCTCGTCGTCGATGTGAAAGCCGGCCGCGTACGTCGAGAGACTCTCTTCGAGCGCTTCGACGAGCTCGATCAACGCGAGCGAGTCGGCGCCGAGATCCACGAACGGGACGTCCTCGGCGATATCGCCGGGCGTCTTTTCAAGAATTTCAGCGAGTTGATCGCGAACGAGTTCCAAAATGGCGGCTCTACTCAGCGGTGCGACGGTGTCAGCGCTCATGTCCCCTCCTTTGACTGCTGAACAACACTACCGAGGAGGGAACGCGGAATTCTCGGTTATGCCGCCTCATCAGGTCGGATGGTAGTCCGCAATTTCTCCGTCACGCCGCCGCGGTCGATCTCGTCGGCGACGCGCAGCGCGTTCATGATGGCCGTCGCGTTCGACGCCCCGTGACTGATGACGCAGATGCCGTCGACGCCGAGCAAGAGCGCGCCGCCCTGATTCTCAGCGGAGAGTTCGGCCGCGACCGGCAACACGTACTCGAGGAGCACGTCACCGGCCGCCCGCGTGGTTTCGTTCGTGGCGATAGCGCCGAGGAGCGTCGCGAAGACGAACTTCAGCGCGCCCTCGAGCGTCTTCAGCGCCACGTTGCCCGTGAAACCGTCGGTCACGATCACGTCGACGGGTGAGGGAACGAGGTCGCGACCTTCGACGTTGCCAACGAAGTTGAGCGTCGACATCGCGGCGAGGAGTCGGTGGGTCTCCTTCACCAGCGGCGTGCCCTTCGTTGGCTCCTCACCAATGGAGAGCAGCCCCACCTTCGGCACGTCGACGCCGTAGTGTGCTCGGACGTAGGTCGAGGCCATCTGGGCGAACTGCACGAGCATCTCGGGCTTGCATTCGGCGTTCGCGCCCGCGTCCACGAGCATCATGGGTGTCGCGTTCGGACGTGGAATAGGCGTAGCGATGCAGGGACGGATGACGCCGGGGAGGCGCCCCATGCGCAAGAGCGCCGAGGCCATCGTCGCGCCGGTGTTGCCCGCCGAGACCATGGCACTCGCTCGGCCGTCACGTACGAGCTCGGCCGCGCGCACGAGCGAGGAGTCCTTCTTCTTTCGAACGCTGGTCCCCGGGTCGTCGTCCATGGCGATCACTTCGCTGCACGCCACGACCTCGAGTCCGAGCGGGTCGCCCATGAGTTCGAGGACGCCGACGAGGATGACGTTCAGTCCCAGTTCATCGACGGCGCGACGGGCGCCCGCGATGATCTCTCCGGGAGCGAAGTCACCACCCATCGCGTCCAGGGCGATGGGCAGGGTCAACTCAGTTGACCTCTACCGCGACGCGGTTCTTGTACCAACCGCAGTTCGGGCAGACCACGTGGGGAAGTTTCGAGGTCGCGCACTGGGGGCAGACGCTGCGAGCGGGTCGCTCCAGGGTCCAGTTGGCGGCGCGACGGCTGCGGGTCTTGGCTTTGCTGGTCTTGCGCTTTGGAACTGCCATCGATCTTCTCTTTCACCTGAAACGGGCTCACCCGTCACGATTCATTGAATCCCTCGGACTCGGGGTCCGCAAATTGGAGTCCGTCCAGTGTAGCCCAACGTGGATCGAGGGGCGCCTGGCACGTGCACGAGGCCTCGTTGCGGTCGATCCCGCAGTACGGACAGAGTCCCCGGCAGTCACTTCGACAGAGCGGCGCGAGGGGCAGGTCCAAGAAGATGGCGTCGTGCGCGAGGGGTGCCAAATCCACGAAGTCGTGCGCCACGAGATAGGTCTCCTCGTCGCCGGGACCTCGTTCGTCGACGAACCGCTCGTTCACCGCCACGTTCGAGAAGCCGAGCACTGGCGCCGAGCACCGTCGACACACCCCGTGCCAGGGCGCCTCAACGTGGCCCCTCGCGCGTAGACCCCCACTGAAGCTCTCGAGACGGACTTTGACGCGCACGACAGCCTCGGGAAAGACGTCAGTCTCGGCGGGACCGCGCGCGACGAACTCGTGCTCCTCGTCAAAGGGCGCCTCGAAGTCGACGTCGAACGAGGACGGGACCTGGCGCAAGATGCGCGCGACCGGGACAAGATACGGCGAGGACACGGTATTTAGAAGGAGTCCTGATCGAAGAAGGAACTCTCGGGCTCGCGGGGATCGACGTACTCGTGCAGCGGCGACGGCGAGGGCGCCGGCGCCGGGGAGAGGAAGTCGTCGCTGAGTTGCTCGTCATTGATCATCGAGGTCGGCAGACCCTGGGCGCTCAGCCGCTCTCGACCCGATCGCGCGGTTTTCAACAGGCGCTCGAGGACGATCTCGAAGCCGCCGAGTTTGCCGTCGATGAAGTCCTCCGACTGGTTGATCATCTGACGGGCCTGGGCGTGCGCGTCGGCGATGATCTGTTCGGACTTGAGGCGCGACTGGCGCACGATCTCGGTCTTGTCGACCATGCGCGACGCCTCGGCGCGCACCTGGTCCATGAGCTGTTGGGCCTTTTGCACCTCGCCCGCCATCAACTCCTCTCGATCGCGCAGCGCCCAGCGCGCTTCTCGAATCTCGTCGGGCAGGCTGTGCAGGGCCTGTTCCAAGAGGCCCATGACCTCGTCACGCGACACCAGGGCCGAGTTGGAGAGCGGCATCTGTTTCGCCCCTGCGATTAGGTCTAACAGTTCACGTAGGTCGGCCTCGATGTCCCGACGGACGTGGCGCGCGGCGCCGTCATCGAACTCTTCGCCGTCGTAGCCGTCGAACGAGGTCACTGTGCTCCTCTCGGAAACTTGTCGGCCAAGCGCTTCGCCACCGACGCTGGCACGAACGACGCCACGTCACCGCCGTAGCGAGCGACCTCGCGGATCAACTTGGACGCGATGAAGGAGTGATGCGAACTCGAGGGTAGAAACAACGTCTCCACCCCCGACAAGGACCGGTTCATCTGGGCCATCTGCAGCTCGCTCTCGAAGTCCGACACGGCGCGGAGTCCCTTTACGATCGCCGTCGCGTCCACGTCACGCGCGACGTTGACGAGCAACGTCGAGATCGAGACGATGCGCACGTTGTCGAGGTGCACCAGCGACTCCGCGATCATGTCGCGGCGCTCCTCGAGGTCGAAGAGCGCTTCGGACTTCTGGGGATTGCGAATCGCCGCCACGACGATTTCGTCGAAGATCTGGGCGGCGCGCTCGACGATCTCGAGATGCCCGTTGTGGAAGGGGTCGAAGGAGCCCGGGATGAGACCAACCGTCACTCGCCGTCCCCTTTACTGGGTTCTAACATCGTTACGAGCGTAGTGCCGTAGCGCTTGGTTTTGGTTACGTTCCAACCCTCGGGCGCGTCCATATGGCGATCGTTTTCGATGATGACGCGTCGCGCCACGACGCCGTGGAGCACGCTCGCTAGGTCCAGTGGCCCGTACGGAGGATCGGCGAGGAGGAGATCGAGGTCGTGCGGCGGGCTCCAGACGGGCAGGTTGGCCCGCACGAACACGGCTTCGCCACTCAGCTGTAGGGGCTCGAAGTTCGTCTTCGCGGCCGCGAGGCACGCCGGATCGGTGTCGATGAAGTAGACCTTCGCCGCGCCGCGCGACAGCGCCTCAATCCCCATGGCGCCCGAGCCGCAGTAGAGATCGGCGACGACGAGATCGCCCAGTCCCCCTCGACTCTCGAGCATGGAGAAGATCGCCTCACGGGCGTAGTCCGTGGTCGGGCGAACCGTGGGCGGGAGTTTCGCCTTGAGCCGACGCCCGCGGGCCACACCACCGATTACTCGCACCCTTCCAGGGTAGGTCAGGACTTAAAGAGGTAGGTGGCTTCCTCGTCGTCGACGAACAGACGAAGTTCGTCCATCATCTCGACGAGGGCGTCGTCGTGGCGTTCGACCATCGAAGAAGCGAGACGTTGCGCACTCAAGAGCAAGTCCTCGTCGTCCTTTAGTTTGGCGAGTTTCAAGTCGCTGCGACCCTGTTGACGTGAGCCGAGCAGCGTTCCCTCGCCCCGCATCGCGAGGTCGATCTCAGCGAGTTCGAAACCGTCGTTCGAGCTCACGAGCGCGTTGAGGCGCTGTTCGCCTTCGGGCGTCGGTGGCGTGCCCAATAAGAAGCAGTAGCTCTGTTGGTCCGAGCGACCGACGCGACCACGCAACTGGTGCAACTGAGCCAAACCGAAACGCCACGCGTCTTCGATGACGATGACGCTCGCTTCGGGCACGTCGACGCCCACCTCGATCACCACCGTCGCCACGAGCACGTCGAGTTCGCCCGATCGAAACTGTCGCATGACCTCTTCCTTCTCCGAACTCTTCATCTGACCGTGCAAGAGCCCTACCGCCAGACCACGAAGCTCGTTGAGCGCGAGCCTCGTGCGCTCTTCGACGGCGCTCGTCGCTTCGATCTTCTCCGAGTCCTCGACGAGCGGGCAGATGACGTACGCCCGGCGACCGGCCGCCACCTCGTCGCGCACCCGACGCCAACACGACTCGATCTCGTCATCGTCCTTCGCCCACGTCGTCTCGACGGGACGACGTCCCTCGGGCAACTCGTCGAGCACGGAGAAGTTGAGGTCACCGAAGAGGACCATGGCGGCTGTTCTCGGGATGGGGGTCGCCGTCATCACGAGGACGTCGGGGTCGGCGCCTTCGTCGGAGCGAGCCCGTCCCTGATCGCGCAGCGCCGCTCGCTGTTCGACGCCGAAGCGGTGTTGCTCGTCGATCACGATGACGCCAAGGGAGCGAAAGCGAACATCCTCGCTCAACAACGCGTGCGTGCCCACGACGACGTCCACCGAGCCGTTCAACAGGCCGTCGAGCACGACCTGGCGTTCCTTCGCTCGGACTCGTCCGGTCAGGAGCTGGACCGACAGGGGACGCTCGCCGCCGAGCACCGTGGCGTCGGCGACGCTGAGTCCCTCGAGATCGCGCCGCAGGGACGCCACGTGCTGTTCGGCGAGGACTTCCGTGGGCGCCATCAGCACCCCTTGACGGCCACCGTCGAGTGAGGCCAGCATCGCCGCGAGGGCCACGGTCGTCTTGCCGGAGCCGACGTCACCTTGGAGGAGTCGGTGCATGGGCAGTGAGGAGGACATGTCGTGCGCGATCTCTTCGAGGACGCGGTGCTGCGCGCTGGTGAGCGTGTACCGGTGACCCGCGAGGAAGCGGCGAACGAGTGAGGACGAGGGCGCGACCATCGCTCCGGGGGCGACGTCAAGATCGCTCACGTCGAAGGGGTGCTGGATACCGGCGGACGACGCCTCGACGCGCTGACGTCGTAGCGCGAGCAACAACTGCAATCGCAAGAACTCGTCGAAGGCCAGTCGACGTCGCGCCGGGACCTTGTCACTCTCCTCCTCGGGGAGATGGATGCCCCAGTAGGCCCGCGTGCGATCGACGAGGTCCAACGCTTGGCGCTCACTCTCCGTGAGGGGATCGAAGAAGGGACCCGCGCGGCGCAGCGACTCCTCGATGAAGCCGCCCATCTCCCAACTGGTGAGACCGGCCTTTCCCGACGCCGGATAGATCGCCACGACCCGACCGACCTTCGAGGGGTCACGCTCTTCTCCCGAGGCGCCCACGACGACGTCGACGACGGGATTGGTCATCTGGCGTTGTCCCCTGTACTCACTCACCTTGGCGAAGAACAGCGCCTGGACGCCGGGCGTGAGCTGTCGTTCGCGCCACGCCTGGTTGAAGAAGACGACCTTGAGCGAGTCGCCGTCGTCGCTCACGGTCACCTCCACCATGACCTTGCCCTGTCTGGTGCGACGACTGTTCGACTTCACGACCTCGCCGTAGACCGCGGCCTCGTCGCCGACGTTGAGATCGGAGAGGTCGACGCGTTTCGTTCGGTCCAAGTACCGACGGGGATAGACGGTCAAGAGGTCGAACACGTTGTCGATGCCGAGCGACGCCAGGGCCGCGGTTCGCTTCTCGCCGATGTTGCGCAACTGGCTGACGGACACGTCGCCCAACTGGCGAAGTCGCCGCGCCGGCGCGTCACTCACTCGAGGCCGAAGTAGTAGGGGTAGAGCGGCTGACCGCCGTGGTGCACCTCGACGCTGATCCGGGGGTACTCCTCGGCGAGGAACTCCGTCACGCGACGCGTGTTCGCCGGCGACGACCCGTCGCCTTCGATGATGGTCAAGAGTTCGTGTTCGGGGCGCACGAGCAGCGCGAGGAGTTGGTTGCTCGCGCCCGCGATGGAGTCCGCCACTGACAAGACCCCGCTCGCGCCGAGACCAATCCAGTCGCCTTCGCGCACGCGCCCGGCGTCAGTCGTCACGTCGCGCACGGCCTGCGTCACCTCGCCGGCGACCACGTTGCACGCCGAGGCCCTCATCGCCGACGCGTTCTGCTCCGCGGACGCGTCGGGGTCGTACGCGAGGAGGGCCGCGAAGCCCTCGACGATCGAGTTCGTGGGCACGACGCTCACCCGTTGTTCGACGAGACCCGCGACCTGTTCGGCGACGGGCTGGATGTTCTTGTTGTTCGGCAACAGCACCACCTGCGACGAACCCGTCGCGCGAACGGCCTCGACGAGGTCGGCCGTCGAGGGGTTCATGGACTGACCACCGAGCACGAGCTGACGGACGCCGAGCGAGTGAAAGATGCGGCCGATCCCCTCGCCCACGACGACCGCCACGACCGCGGTCGTGGGCGGCGCTTCACGCTCGTCCTCACGTGACGCCACGGTCGCCTCGCGAACCCAGCGTTCTTCGATGACCTGATCGGCCAGGTCGGTGACGCGTATCTCGCGCGGACGGCCCGCGTCGAGGGATGCTTCGATGGCGGCGCCGACGTCGTCGGTGTGGATGTGGCAGTTGTACAGACCGTCGCCGCCGACGATGACGATGGAGTCACCGATGCCCGCCCACACTTCTCGAAAGGCGTGCATCTTGGTGTCGTCGGCGTCGAGGAAGTACATGACTTCGTAGCGCAACTCGGCGAGCGCGGCGTCCTCTCTGGGCTGCTCGTGCACGCGCACGACGATGGCGTCGGCGTCCGGGGCGGTCGGCAGTTCATCCTTCGCCACGACGAAGCACAGCGCGTCGAAGAAGAGCACCAGTCCGGCGCCCCCAGAGTCGACGACGCCCGCCTGTTTGAGGACGGCCAACTGGTCGGGCGTCCTCGCCAGTGCCTCGGTGGCCGAGTCGCGCGCGCCGCGCACGAGCGCGACCAAGGAGTCGGCGTGCGCGTTGGCGCCTTCGGCACCGGCTCGGGCGATGGAGAGGATCGTCCCCTCGACCGGGCGAACGACGGCCTGACGCGCCAGGACGTTTGCGTGTTCCAGCGCGTCCGCCAGCTCTCTCGCCGTGACGTCGCCCTCGGCGGGAAAGTGGGCGACCAGGCCTCGAAGGAGCTGCGAAAGGATGACCCCGGAGTTACCCCGCGCGCCCATGAGCGAGCCGTGGGCGATAGCCTCGGCGACCTCGCCCAGGGGCGCGTCGTCGGCCAACTCGGCCAGCGCGCCCGACACCGACTCGATCGTCAGTGCCATGTTCGTCCCGGTGTCCCCGTCGGGCACCGGGTAGACGTTCAACCGATTGATGACCTCTCGGTGGGAGCGCAGGAGCTCTCCGTACGTCGCAATTGCCCTACGCAGGTCACGAGCCGACAGCGTCGAGGGACTGGTCATCGTTAGCGATGCTACAATGGACCTTCGGTTTAACCAGTCCGCGCCTCAGGGCGAGCGGGCCTAAGGAGAATGTTCATCATGGCGTCAGTCTGCGAAATCTGCGGTAAGAAGCCGTCGTTCGGCATGAACGTCTCGCACTCGCACCGTCGCACCAAGCGACGTTGGAATCCGAACATCCAGCGCGTGCGCGCGCTCGTGGGCGGAACGCCAAAGCGCGTGAACGTGTGCACCGGATGTCTGCGTTCGGGCAAGATCACCAAGCCCTCACGTTCGAGCATCAAGGCCTAGTTCCCTCGAACCCCTGAACGGCGCAACTCCTAGAGATCGTGCTCGAAGCCCTGGCGTAGGAACGGCGCTCCACCCAGCGTGCGGACCGAACGATCAGCCACGACGAAGCCCACGCTCATCGGCTCACGAAGCCCGCGGTCGAAGAAGATCATGCGCAGCCGTCCTGGATCGTTCGTCGCGATCAAGAGTTCGTAGTCCTCGCCTCCGCTCGTCGCCTCCTCCTCGGTGGCCCCTGCCGCGACGGGAATCGCTCGGAGCTCGAAGCCGACGTTCGACGCGTCCGCGAGCCGATGCAGGTCCAAGCCAAGTCCGTCGCTCAAGTCCATCATCGCGTGCACGTGCGCGCCGCGCGCCGCCATCCCTTCGCTCAATCGGGGCCACGGACGACGGTGGGCCTCCACGAGCTCATCGCTCAGTGGCGCGCCGTCTCGTCGTCGACGAAGGCCGGCGGCCGCGCGACCCAGTGGACCGGTGACGAGTAGTTCGTCACCCTCCTGGGCCCCGCTGCGCAGCACCGCGCCGCGACCGGGACACTCGCCAAAGACGGTGACCGTGACGGCGACGTCGTGGCCGCCCGAGAGGTCACCGCCCACGACGGGCGTGTTCGTCGACGCGGCGGCTTCGGCGATACCTCGATGCAGGGCGTCAAGGTCGGTGCCGGGGGGCGCCGTCACGGCCACCACGAGTCCACGCGGGCGCGCGCCCATAGCGGCCAGATCGGACAGCGCGCTCGTGACGGCCTTGTAGCCGAGATCGATGAGCGGAAAGAGGCTGGCGTCCAAGTGGACGCCCAGGACGGCCACGTCGGTGCTGACGATCGCCTCACCCACGAAGGGCAAAAGTACGGCCGCGTCGTCGCCCACGTGCCGTTCGCCCCTTGGAATGTTGTCCAGGGTGACGATTTTCGCTATACGCTCCAATACGTCATCTTCGTGCGGACTTCGTTCTTTGGTTGGGTCAGTCGGTGCGCTCATGGCGGGGGGACTTTTATCGCGTCGTAACAAGACGGCGTGAGGATCGCAAAAGAGGAAGAAGTCGTGACGTACCCAACCACGAATAAGAAGTTGATTGAATGGGTCGAGGAAGTGGCGCAGCTCACTACACCCGATCGTATCCACTGGTGTGACGGCTCAGCCGAAGAGTATGACGAGTTGTGCCAACTGCTCGTCGATAACGGCACCTTCACCAAACTCTCTGACGCCAAGCGACCGAACAGCTACTACGCCGCGTCCGACCCCGGCGACGTCGCGCGTGTGGAGGACCGCACGTTCATCTGTTCGACGAACGAGATCGACGCGGGACCGACGAACAACTGGCGCGAACCCAGTGAGATGCGCGCGACCCTCAACACCCTCTTCACCGGTTCCATGAAGGGCCGCACGATGTACGTCGTTCCCTTCTCCATGGGTCCACTCGGTTCGAAGATCTCGCACATCGGTGTCGAGATCACCGACTCGCCCTACGTGGCGGTCTCCATGCGGATCATGACGCGCATGGGTACGGGCGCTCTCGAGGTGCTCGGCGAGACCGGCGAGTTCGTCCCCTGCCTTCACTCGGTGGGCATGCCCCTCGCCGAGGGCCAAGCTGACGTACCGTGGCCCTGCGACGCCGAGAACAAGTACATCGTGCAGTTCCCCGAGTCTCGCGAGATCGTCTCGTTCGGATCGGGTTACGGCGGCAACGCGCTGCTCGGCAAGAAGTGCTTCGCGCTGCGCATTGCCTCGGTGCTCGCGCGCGACGACGGCTGGCTCGCCGAGCACATGTTGATCTTGAAGTTGACGAACCCGCAGGGCGAGTCACGCTACGTCACCGGCGCTTTCCCGAGCGCCTGTGGCAAGACGAACCTCGCGATGCTCGTACCCACCCTGCCGGGCTGGAAGGTCGAGACCGTCGGTGACGACATCTGCTGGATGAAGCCCGGACCCGACGGACGCCTCTACGCCATCAACCCCGAAGCAGGTTTCTTCGGCGTGGCGCCCGGCACCAACATGGACACGAACCCCAACGCCATGTACTCGGTCGAAGCGAACACCATCTTCACGAACACCGCACTCACCGCGGACGGCGACGTGTGGTGGGAGGGCATGGGCGAACCACCCGAGGGCCTCATCGACTGGAGGGGCCAAGAATGGTCCAAGGAGCTCGGCACGCCCGCCGCGCATCCGAACTCTCGCTTCACGGCACCGGCCGATCAGGACCCAGCGATCGCGCCCGAGTGGGAGGATCCCGCGGGCGTGCCCATCGACGCGATCCTCTTCGGAGGACGCCGCGCGAGTGTCATCCCGCTGGTCTTTCAGTCACGTGATTGGGACCACGGCGTCTTCTTGGGTTCGATCATGGCCTCGGAGACGACCGCCGCCGCGACCGGCGCGGTGGGCAACCTTCGCCGAGACCCCTTCGCGATGTTGCCCTTCTGTGGCTACAACATGGCCGACTACTGGGCCCACTGGCTGACGTTCTCACAGCGATTCGACGAGGCGAAACTGCCCAAGATCTTCTACGTCAACTGGTTCCGCAAGAGCGAGGACGGTCGTTGGCTCTGGCCCGGATTTGGCGAGAACTCGCGCGTCCTCGAATGGATCTTCGAGCGCACCGCTGGTCGCGGCGAGGCCGACGAGACGGCCATTGGCTACGTGCCCACCCCTCACGCCATCAACGTCGAGGGTCTCAACGTGACGGCCGCCGACATGAAGGAACTCCTGACGGTACACGAGGACGAGTGGCGCGAAGAAGTGCCTCGTATCCGCGAACACTACGCCCAGTTCAACGATCACCTCCCGGCGAAGCTCGCGGCGTTGGTCGACGACCTCGACGCTCGACTGTCCTAGCTACTCCGCCGTTTCGGCGTCCGCGACGATCAGACGGGGGCCCGAGGGCCAGTCGAAGTAGCGCCACATCCAGTTGATCATCACCCGCAGGCGGTTTCGAAAACCCACGAGGTACCACAGGTGCAGCCCGAGCCAGGCGAACCAACCGATGGTGCCGCGTACGACGGCCCCGTGGGGCAACTTGGCCACCGCCGCGCGACGGCCGATGGTGGCCATGATGCCCTTGTTGTGGTAGCGAAAGGGCAGCGTGGGCTCGCCCGCGAGCACGCGCAGTATCTGCGTGGCGCAGTGGCGACCAGATTGAATCGCGACGGGCGCGAGTTGGGGATAGAAGCCGTTCTCCACTCCAGGGATAGCGGCGGCGTCACCGACGCACCAGACTTTCTCGCTCTCGACGAGTCGAAGGTCGGCGCGCACGAGGACACGGCCGCTCGGACCCTTGGGACCGTCGAGCGCGTCGGCCAACGTGCCGCTCGCCGTCACCCCCGCCGCCCAGATGACCGCCGCCGTCTCGAAACGCTCACCATCGGAAAAGACGATGGAGCGATCACCGACCTCCACGACGGATCGACCCAACTCGACGTCGACGTCCATCTTCTCGAGCACCTTCCTCGCGTACTGGCTCGCCGACTCCGGGAACGCCGTCAAGAGCCTTGGCGCGACGTCCACGAGCTCGATACGCACCCTCGCCGGGTCGAGGCGAAGGCCGTCGCGCCTGATGGCGATGTCGATCAGTTCCGACAACGCGCCGGCCGTCTCGACGCCAGTGGGTCCGCCCCCGACCACCACGAAGTTGAGCGAAACCTCCGAAGTCTCGGACGCGACCTCGGCCTCTTCGAGGGCACGCAGCAGTCGATTACGTAGTCGTCGCGCGTTCGACAACGTGTAGAGCGGCATGGCGTACCTCGCGGCGCCGGGGATGTTGAAGAACGACGCCGTCGCGCCCGTCGCCACGACCAGGTGGTCGTACTCGATCTCGGCGCCAGTGTCGAGGATGACGACGTTGCGCGATTGATCGACGTCCTTCACGCTGGCGTGACGAACGTTGACGTTCTTGGCGTGACCGAAGACGGTGCGAATGGGATAGGCGACGTCCGCCGGCTCGAGACCGGCGGTCGCCACCTGGTAGAGCAAAGGCAAGAAGGTGTGAAAGTTGTGCTTGTTGATGATGGTCACGCGAACGGGTCGGTTCATGAGTTTGCGAACCGTGGCCAGTCCGGCGAACCCTCCCCCGACCACGACCACGTGGGGCAAGGTGACCAACTCTTCGAGTGCGTACTCAACGCGGGGGGACGTCGCCATAGTCAATTACAGCACAAGCGACGCAGACCGAGTCAACTCATGCCTTCGCGGCGCGACGTCCAATCGGGTAGACGAAACTCGAGACGATCATCAACACCGCGAGGAGTCGATCGCCCGCGGAGAAACTCATCACGATCGCGACGGGGATCAACGCGCCGAGTACCCAGAGAAGCTGTTGACGAACGGCGAACCGAGCGAACGTGCGACCCTGCGCGCCCGGGGCGACGTTCCTCTGAGTGATCGCGTCAAAACTCGGTTGGGCGACGGCGCCCGTCACCCCGAGCCATCCCGCGAAGAGGACTTGGACCCAGAGCACGGGGTGCGTGGACGCGAGTGCGGCGCCCACGCCCGTGGCGAAGAGCGCGATGGTGAGCAACGTCGCCTCGGTGAGGACGTTGCGCATCCGCGTGACGAACGCCAGCCCCCCGAGGGCGCCGACACCACCGATGCCGAGCGCCAAGGCGTACCAGCCGAGGCCGGCCGACTCGCGGCGAAGACCGAAGGCCAGGAGGAACGTCGCGAATCCGGCGCTGAATCGCATGAGAGCGGCCGCGCCGAGACCCCACGCGACCTCGACGTCACCCAGTGGATTGAGCGCGTTCAGATCGCGCTCAGTCTGCGTGAGCCCGGCGACTTGGTCGCGCACGATCTGGGCTGGCCGCTGCAAACGAGCACTCGCGACCGTCGCGCCCACGTAGACGAACGACGCCACGACGAGGACACTCGTGGCACCGAGGCCCTTCAAGATGCCCGCACCCAGTGATCCCGCGACGAGCCCTACCAGCGTGCCGAGCAACGTGAGTTGCGCGTTGAATCCCGCGAAGCCCTTTTCTTCGCCGACCTTCTCGTTCGGCCAACCAGCGTCGCCAACTCGATCGGCGTGTTCACGAAACTGGTCGGTGCGGGCCATTTCTGGCACCAACGCGCCGCGCGTGACGACGTAGAGCTTCGACGAGACGAGAAGGAGAAACGCCAAGGGAAAGAGCCAAAGAGAGTTGAGATGCTCGGCCATCAGCCAACACAACACCGCGCGAACACCGGCGGAGAGGGCGACGAGAATACGACGTCCGTTGGCCGATCGGTCGATCAGGGGTCCGAGCACCGGCGAGACGACGGCGAAGGGCGCGATAGTCAAGAGCAAGTACAACAGCACCTTGCCCTTCGCTTCCGTCGGTGAGACCGAGAAGAATAGGGAACCTGCGAGCGAGACGGTGACCAAGGTGTCGCCGGCCAACATGATGACGTGCACCAGCGCGAGACGTCCGAACGCCGTCTTCTGGTCGAAGAGATCTTGCGCGGAGGCCCGCGCTAAAGAGACGAATCCTCGAGCTCGCACGTGATGAGCGTAGGTGATGAGACGCGAACGCGAATACGGATAGAAAGCTCGATGACGAGATTCCTCGTGATTTTCACTCTCGCCACGAGTGCCAAGCGACACCGTTCACACGGCCCGCAACGAAGGAGGACCCTCAGCGTCGTTACGGTCGTCCGCTCGTAGCCAATGAAGTGAGCGGCCATCGGAGGGGCGGCGCGCCAGGGCGGCGCACCGATGGGACCGCGACTAGTTGGAGTTGCAGCCCCAAAACTCGACGTAGGTCGGCAGGAGGTGGGGGTGACAGTACTTCAGACGAGAAGCGCTCCGCCACGCCCCCGCGGCGACGTCGTAGTGCACGATCTCGGTGACGCCAACCTCTTGGACGCCCGTGCCGACCGTTGCCCAGAGATAGCCCCAAGCACCGACGCACCCGAAACTGTCAACACTCTGCACCTTGAGAGGACCGGTGAACGGCGCCGCCAACGCTGACGCGCTACACGGCGCCACGACAGGGAACGCGGTCGACGATGACGACGTCTTGGCCACCGCAAAGCCCAACGCCACAAGGAGGAGTGCCACGGCGACGAGGCGGGGCCAGTTCATACTCGCAGTTCAGCACATCGCGAGCGGTTCGCTGGCTAACGCTTCAACAGCTCCACGAAGAGGACGCTGAGGGACGATCCCCACACCGTCTCGTCGATCGGATCGGTCGAGACGTCGTCGAGCGACCGCCCAAAAATCAGAATCTGAAACAAGATGGAGAAGAACCTCGCGGGCACGTCATCACGGAGCCACTGTTGTTGCTGGGCGAACTCCGTCAGACTTGCCAGGTCATTCGTGAGGCGCGTCTGTGAAGCGCCGATGAGCTTGTTGAGCTCTGGTCGCGTCGAGGCCGCCGCGACGATCCTCATGCGTAGTGCACGACGCTTCCTTCGTTCGGGTCCCGACGACAACGAGGCGACGATCGGCTGCATCACCGAGATGTACTCGTCGACCGACTGCACCGAGTCGTTGACCTGCTGAAACATTCGAAGGTCTTCGTCGACGAGCTGGGTGAAGAGCATGTCATAGGCCGCGTCGATGACACCTTCGCGAGAGCCGAAGTGGTGATACACCGAGCCGTAGTTGACGCCGGTGGCCTCACATATCTCAGGTATGCGAATCAGCATCTCATCGCCCGCCATCAGTCGTTCCCCAACTGCTTCAAGAACGGCCTGCATCACGGGAGCTGATCGACTCTGCTTAGTCATTAAGCAACAATAATCCCCGTAACGCTGAACATGACTGGTCTCGTCTGCAATTGAGCGTGTCCTCGTCACGCGAATGTTCTCGACGCAGTGCAATCTCCGGTCTATTCTCAACGCTCACACAACTCTTCATCACGTGATCAACGTTGTCGTGTTCGTTTCGGCACCACGTGCCGTGACGAAGCGTCTACGTGCCTAGACGATTCGCCGGCAATCGATCAACGCGAGGCGTCAGTGCCGAGCAGCTCTCGGATGCGAGTTCGCCAATCAACGTCCTCGGTGCTCGCGCCTTGCTCGTGCACGGCACGGCGCTCTTCGCGCAACGTCGCGGCCACTTCAGCGAGATTGTTCGGAAGTCGCTGCGCGGCGAGCGTACGAATCTCTTGGGCCAGCGCCGGCGCGGCGCCTTCGGTCGTGACCGCGATGGTCACCTCTCCTTGACGGTGCAACGCCATGAAGTAGAAACTCGATCGATCGGGGTCATCCACCACGTTGAGCCAGATCCGCTCGTCACGGGCTTCGTCGACGATTTCGTCGTTGACACCGAGATCACCCGTCGCCGACACCACGAGGTGGAATCCCCGTAGGTCGCCTCGCCGGTAGCGACGCCCTTCGACGCGATGGACACCCGGGGGCGCTGGCTCGATGAACGTCTCGGCGATCATCGTAACCGTCGCTCCCGCGTCGATCAGCTGCTCGGCCTTTCGCGCGCCCACTCGACCAGCCCCGACGACGAGAACGGGAACCGATTCAAGTTTGAAGGCGAGAGGCAACATCTCAGAACAGAGCGACGTCGAAGAGGTACAGCGAGCGCAGGTCGAACGAGGCCACTCCCCCGATCACGATGATGGCAGGAGGGCGCACGTCGAAGTTCGCCAGTTCCTCGAGTGCTCCGCGCGTCGTGCGCTGTTGACCGGTCCACGCCTGTTCGACGACGGCGACGGGCGTTCGAGCGAAGAGGCCGCCCTCGATGAGTTGACGAGCGATGGTCCGTCGGTACTCGACGCCCATCAAGACGACGAGCGACAGTTCGCGATGTGCGAGAGAGCGAAAGTCCGTCACGTCGCCGTGGGCGCCGCGCGCACTCACGATCGTCACGCCTCGGCTCACGCCACGATGGGTCACTGGAATTCCCGCCGCGAGTGGTCCCGCGAGGGCCGAACTGAGTCCGGGCACGACGTCGCAGGCCACACCCGCTTCGTGCAGCGCGAGCAACTCTTCACCACCGCGACCGAAGACGAAGGGGTCTCCTCCCTTCAGTCGCACGACGGTTTCGAAGCGATGAGCGAGACTGACGAGCAGCGCGTTGATCATCTCTTGGCTGGATGAGTCGCCGGGGCCCTTACCGACGTCCACGATCTCCGCGTCGGGATTCACGAAACCCATGACGGATTCATCAACGAGTCGGTCGCGCACGACGACGTCGGCCTCTCCGAGCAGTCGCGCGGCGCGAACGGTCAAGAGGTCGGCGTCGCCAGGGCCGGCGCCCACTAGGTAGACGGTCATGAGAAGCCGACTCTCGTCACGAAATCACCGAACGTCTCCTCGGGGTCGGCTTCGCTGCCCCAACGATCGAAGAGCGGTCCGAGGAGTTCGGGGATGTCTTCGAGCTTCACCTTCTCCTGGAAGAGAGCGGCCAACCGATTCCCCTTCGTTCCACCGCCCACGTAGACGTCGTACGTCGACTTCGTTCGACCCACCACGCCGATCTCGGCGATGGCTGGTCGAGCACAACCGTTCGGACACCCTGTCAAGCGAAGCTGCAGTGGTCGTCGCCCGAGTTGGCGTCGTTGCAGCGCGTCCTCGAGTCCGCTCACGAGATCGGGAAGAACGCGCTCCGACTCGGTAAGAGCCTGACCACACGTGGGCAGCGCGGGACAGGCCATCGCGTGGCGCTCGACGTTGCCGAGCTCGTCGTCGAGTCGCACGTGGTGCTTTCGAAGCAGCGCGTCGATGGCGTCACGGTCGCTCGCGAGCACACCACTGACGATGAGATCCTGCTGGGGGGTGATGAAGAAGGTCACGGCGTAACGTTCGGCGATCTCGCGAAGCGCGCTCTTGAGGGTGACGCCGCCTTCCACGTCCTTCACGCGACCCGCGCCCACGCGAATGCCCACTTGCCACGTATCGTTCGGTAGGGATCGCCATCCCAAGTGATCGTCGGCGTCGAAGTCCTCCGGGAGATCGAGCGGGGCGCGCAGGGCGCGGCCGAGCCGTTGCTCCACTTCGACCCGGAAGGCCGAGAGCCCGAGGTCGGCGACCACGTACTTCATTCGCGCGCGCTTACGATCCGTACGGTCGCCGAGGTCCCGATAGGTCGCGATGATGGCGGCGATGACCTCTTCGACCTCTTCGTTGGTCACGAAGGTCAACGGCTCGGCCAGGCGCGCGAAGGTGTCGGTGTTCGCGTAGGAACGTCCGAGTCCCCCGCCGACGAGGAGCGTGAAGCCCGCACCGACGTCGGGGTGGTCGCCCGGAATCAGTCCCACGTCTTGCGCGAAGACGTCCACGCAGTTGTCGCGCGGGTGCGACACCGCGATCTTGAACTTGCGCGGCAAGTAGGTGTCGCCGTAAAAGGGTCGTTCCTCGATCTCTTCACGCGACGCGGCCTTCTCGCCGTTGACGAAGATCTCCCAGTGCGCCTCCGAGGTCGACCGAAACGTCTCTCGCAGTTGACGCGCGATGCCTTCTAAGTGGCCGCGTCCATTCTCGAGGTGCAGATTCGGGCACGTCACCACGTTTCTCACGACGTCGCCGCAACCACCAAAGGACGAAAGGAACTGGCGGTCCAGGTCCGTCGCGAGGTCACGCAGATCGCCCTTCACCACACCGTGGAACTGGACCGCTTGGCGGGTCGTCAGGCGGATGGAGCTGTCGGCGATCGTCGACGAGATCTCGTCGAGTCCGAGCCACTGGTCGGGCGAGAGTCGCCCACCCGGAATGACGACGCGAATCATGAAGATGTAGTCGAGCGTTTCGCCGGCCAGGGCCCGGGCTCGGCGGACGTCGCGTTGGTCCTGGGCGTAGATGCCGTGGAACTTGAGCAGCTGTTCGCTGTCGTTCGAGACGTTCGGCAGCTCGTTCGAAAGGTCACTGTCGAGGTCGCCCCGAAGGTAGTTGCTGGCGCGTTTGACGGCTTCGACGCCAGTCTCGGTCTTGGTTTCCGGGGTCACGACGCTCCTTTCAGCTCAGAAGTCCCTATAGGTGACAATTCTTATCAGATTAGTCATGTATTGGCAAGCGTTCAATTATGACCGTTCTCAGCCCGCTCGCTGCACCCCATTGTTCGGGTGAAACCCGATGACTCACCGGGGCGCGCTGCAAGGACACGCCGAATGTGTCGTAGCTAAACGGTCTACCGATTGAAAGTCGGGGGCGCGACGAGACGTTTCACCGCCAGACCGCTGCTACGAAGCGGCACTCGCGTGGAACGCGACGACTCGGGTCGCGGACGCGGCGAGCAGGAGTCCGTCGCCGACGCTCGGGGTCGGAAAGTGATTGGACGGCACACCGACCGACGCCTGCTGACGAACGTGGCCCGTCGAAGGGTTGAGTCCGTAGAGGACACCGCTCTGTCCGATGGTCCACACCAGACCGGCCGCCACGATCACGGGCCCCCCGCCCACGCTCGACTGCCACAGAACCTTGAGGGTTGGAGGTGACGACGTCACGCGAAGAGCGACGGGCCCGTTGAGGCACGGAAGATAGACGGTCGTGCCGACGACGGCACTTCCGCCGTCGGTGTCGTTGCCGCAGACACCCGACAAGCTCGCTTCTTGTCGACCGATACCTCCGAGGTGTGCGCCGTTCAAGAGATAGACCGTCGGAGACTTTCCCGCCACGACGACCTGACCGTTCGTCAGCAGCGCCGGCGACGTGGACATATCGTGGTCGTTTGCGTTGTCCTGGGCCCACGTCGACGGCGCGAAGTACTGCTTCAGTCGAAGGGTCGCGGAGAGTTCAAGTACCGAATCACTGTCGTCGAAGGCCCGACCACTCGAACGGACCGAGCCGTTGCCGACGCTGACCCAGATATTGCCCACGGAGTCCACCACCGGCGCGGCGCCTCCCATCCACACGGCACCTTCGGAGTCCCCGCTGTTGGCGTCGACCGTGAAGAACGACGGTGCCGAACCCGTCTCCTTCAGCGAGACCACGCGACCGCGGTAGGAACCACAGTCGCCGTAGTTGCCACCAAAGCCGAACACCACGCGACCAGCGTCGAGACTGAGTCCGGTGCGCTGCAGGAGGGCCGCAGGATCGGCACCGGGTGGATCGACACGCCGCTTGAGCTCAAGCGCGCCCGACGTCGCGGAGAGTCCCAACAGTTCATGGACGGGACTCCCGTTGACGAGCGCCTCGGCGACCACGAAGATCTCGTTTCTCGAGGGATCGATCACGGGCGTGCCCGTGATTCCTACCGACGGCGAAATATCCCCACACGGCAGTTTCGACGAAGGGACGGCGCTGGCCACGTGTCGAGACCAGACGACGCTCCCGTTGGTGGACGACAGCGCGTACACCACGTCGTTCTCCGTCGCGACGTAGACGTGCCCTGAAAAGACGAGAGGCTCGCCGAAGATCTGGCCCTTCAACGTCGGCGACGTCCACGCCCTTTTCGAGGTGTCGACGCTCGAGAACGCTGTGGAGACTCCGGTACCGGCGACGTCACCGTGGTACACGGTCCACGAGATCGCGCTCGACGCGCTGACGAGGTCTCCAACACTGACCCCGAGTACGAGGACCAACGTCGAGCCAATGATGGATCCGAGCAGCGCGTTCACCCCCGTTTGTCGCGCGTTACCCCAGCTCAAGGCCAACCATCGTCGCTTCGTCGCGCTTCGCTCTCACGTCACCAGTCTGTCGTAGCGAGTGATGAACGACCCACATCCCGCGATCACCACACGAGCGCAACGGCGATCGCCGGGCGAGGACGTCTTCGATCGCGCGAGCGACGCTATCCGCCGAGTCGCGCCTCAGCCGCGTGAAAGTCACGATTCACGAGGACCAGGGTCGAGGGAATGTCGACCTTTACGACACGCGTTTGAAGTGTCAAGGAGTTCGACGTCTGCACGGTGAAGAGTTCGTTCGCCAATGAGTCAATGGCTGACTCGTATCTGCGGACCGACGCCAACGCCCCCGTTGGAACGAAAACGTTGTTCGAGAGGAGCAACGACGACTGTTCACTCACGCGTGGGGACGCGAGCGTTGCAGCTCGCTGTTGACACTCCAGCACGTAGGCGCCCCGACAGGATGCCGTCGACGTTTCGAACTGACCGAGAGCGCTCACGGTGACGGTGTGCGAAGTCGTGACCACGCTGCGCGAGATCATATCTTGCACTCGGATGATGAACGGATTTTCGAAGGCAGGTGCGAAGAAGTAGAGGACTGCTCCGGAAACGAGCGTGAGCACCGTCAACACCTTCGCCGCCTTCGACACGAACCATCGCGTCGTTAGTGCAGCGGGAGCCGCCGGGTCTCTCGAAGCACCCTCGGTCCCGACGGGTTCGACGCCCGACGAAGACGCGCCACCAAGGGTTGAGGAGGTCGGCACGACGGCGACGTCCGACGTTCTCGGCCGCGTTTCGAGTCCGTCACCTAAGAAACCTTGAAACGGCTGCGTCGGCGTCAGTAACGTCCAGTACGCCTGCAGTCGTAGTTGATAGCGAAGCACGAGCGCGAGGGCTTGATGGAGTGGTCGCGGCTCTCGACCACCCAGCACGCCCCACACCCACGCGACGAAGACGAGTGGGAACGTGCCGAGATTGAGGGCGTTTCCCACGAGCGACGCCGGAACCATGAGGACGAACCGAAAGAAGACGGACGTCCGTCGTAGGCGGACGTGGTCGACGTCAATCGACACTTGATCGTTGGGCTTCGCACTGAACGTGATGCCGGGCCAACGGCGAACGAGGAGATACCAATAGGCCTGGGTGTTGGCGTACAGTCGCAACGTGTTGGTGAGAAATCGCTGCTGGCCGTCGGACACTCGGCCGGTGAACAACGCACAAAACCAAGCCGCGATGGTGACAAAAAATGCCACGAACCCTACGCCGACGATGACTAGATAGAGGGGCACCACCAAAAGTACGCGAAAGACGACGGACCAGCGCGATTGACGCGGCGGTTGCAACGAGATCCCGACTCGGACCTCGGCGCCGGCGCCGAAGGCCACCGTCGATAACGGGGGCATCGGCGTCGTGGCGAACGAACCGGACTTGCGAGCGCCACAGACCCCGCAGAACTGTTGGCCATCGCGTTCTTCGGTCCCGCAGTTGGTGCAGTACGACACGTGATCTCCTCCAGCGGTTCAACTGCGCATACTTGCACATCACGCGTCATAGACAACGAATGGCTACTCGAGGAACTCTCTTTCGCCGACGCGTGTGGGCGCCGCGATCGTGTTCGACGACCTTCCCCCTTTGGGTCAACCTTCCCATGCCGACGACGTCAAGTCGTGCCAAGTAAAATTTTCGAATGACGTCCGACAGGCCGAAGAAGAGCGACAAAGCAAAGAGGTCTGCTCGCGTCTCTCGGCCAAAGGATCGCAAGGGCGCGTCCACGTCGAGGGCCAAAGTGTCGAAATCGAAGAGAGCTCGCGACGAACACTTCGCGGCGTTGAAGGCCGTGGGCCAGAACTCGTTGGACCTTTTGCTGGTGATCGACGAACTAGGGAAGGTCTCCTACGCGAATCCGATTTCACTAACGACGTTCGGAATCTCACTGGAAGAGAGTATCGGCACGGACGCTTTCACGTATTTACATCCCGATGACGTTGATCGAGTCTTCACGCGGTTCGTGGAACTCATGCAAACACCGAGAGGATCGATTCGCGACACGGTGAGGACGATCGCGGCCAACGGGGAGATTCGCGAACTCGAATTGGTTTCAACGAACGCTCTTGACAACGACGCCGTCGCCGGGATCATCGTCAATGGACGAGACGTCAGCGAACAGACCAAGTACGTTAAGCAGCTCCAGGCGCTCGAGGAGCGATTTCGCCTGGCGTTCGAAGACAACATGGCCCCGATGATCTTCACTGATCTCGACGACCGAGTCTTTGCCGCCAACGACGCGTTCTGTACCATGATTGGCTTCGCACGTGAAGAGGTGCTCGGTCAAAACTCGACGCCGTTTACCTACCCCGAAGACATCGGCATTACCGAAGAGTCTCACCGGCGCATCCTTGGTGGCGAAGTGGGCCAATCGCGTTACGTGAAGCGTTACGTCCGCAAGGATGGTCGACTCATCTACGTCGAAGTCTTGCGCTCGCCCGCACGCGACGAGGACGGAACGATTCTCTACAATGTAATTTCCGAGCGCGACATCACCGATGAACGAGTACTCGCCGCGGAACTCTCCCACCAAGCGCTGCACGACACCTTGACGGGCCTTTCGAACCGTGCACTGTTCAACGATCGACTCGAGCAAGCGCACGCCAAGATCGCTCGAGACGGCGGGCTCTTCGCCGTTCTCCTGTTGGACCTCGACGACTTCAAAGGCGTCAACGACTCGCTGGGTCACCTCGCCGGTGACGAGCTGTTGAAGTTGGTCGCTCGCCGCTTGGAGAAAGTGACGCGCGCGACGGACACGCTGTGCCGATTTGGCGGTGACGAATTCCTCTACTTAGCTGAGGGTCTACGGTCGCCGACCGACGCGCAACTCACCGCGACGCGCCTCCTCAACGCCCTCGCCGAACCCTTTTCTGTGGCGGGAACGCAGGTGGAACAGCACGCCAGCATTGGCATCACCGTCTCGGACGTGACGACGTCCGAGACGACTGACTTCGTCCAGAACGCTGACGTGGCCTTGTACGAAGCAAAGGGTGAAGGCAAAGGTCGCTTCGTCTTGTTCACGCCGAGCATGCACCAACAGGCCGTTGATCGCTTCGAACTCGTTCGTGAACTCCGCCAAGCGTTGCACTCCGGCGATCTCGCAATGCACTACCAACCGATCATCGACCTCGCGTCTGCCGAAATCGTCGGCTTTGAGGCCCTTATGCGTTGGCACCACCCGATCCGGGGTTGGGTGCCTCCAAACGTCTTCATCCCCGCCGCGGAGCAGAGCGATCTCATCTTGGACTTGGGCTACTTCGCACTTCGAGAAGCCGTGGCTGGGATCAGCTCGTGGATGCAGTCGGGCGACGTGCGACAGGATCTCTACGTCGCGGTCAATCTTTCGGCGCGCCAGTTTCACGACCCGGGTCTCGTGCCCATCATCGAATCGGTCCTCGCCCAACACCGACTCACGCGAGATCAACTGGTCATCGAGATCACTGAGAGCGTGACTCTCCTCAACATCTCCGAGACCTTGAACGTCATGGAACAGCTGGGGAGACTCGGCATCTACTTTGCCCTTGACGACTTTGGCACCGGATTCTCTTCACTTTCCTACCTCGCCCTCCTTCAGCCCAAGATCATCAAGGTCGACCAATCGTTCGTGAGTCCCTCGTTCGAGAATCCTCGCAATGACGCTCTCCTCGAGGCGATCATCTCGCTCGGACACAAACTCAACATGACAATGCTCGCCGAAGGCATCGAGACGAGCACACAACTCGAGCGACTCCGTGGTTTCGGATGTGAACTAGGTCAGGGATTCCTCTGGTCGGCCGCGGTGGCGAGCGACAGCGTGCCGGCGATGTTAAAACAAACGTGGAGCTGATTCGACGTGCGATGGCGACGCCACACGAGCTGACGTCGAGCGACCCGTTCAACGCCCCGTGCCTCACCACGATCTCGGAGCTTCTGTTGGCGACGTCCTTGGGCGGTACAATCCGCCGGTAGGAGCATCAGCGCGTTGGCGAACAGGATGGCGTGATGGAAAATCCGGAAGCGATGGAGGAACTGGGTCGTCAGGTGAAACTGGCGCTCGAATCGGCCGACCTCGGCGCTTACCGCGATTTACTTGACCCCAACGTCCGGTGGGGTCCCCCGGGGAGTTCTTCGCCGCCGTGTCAAAATCGAGACCAGGTCCTCGCCTGGTACCAACGAGGACGAGAGGCGGGCACCACGGCCACAGTCTCCGAGGTCACCGTTGTCAAAGATCACCTGCTCGTCGGTCTGGTCGTGCGCGACGTGAAGGAATCGCACCCGGAACGTGATCAGTCGCTTCGTTGGCAACTGTTGACGGTGCGCGATGGTCGCGTCTGCGACATAGTGGGCTTCGAGAGTCGAGAAGACGCCGAGGCGTACAACGCCGCAGCGAGATAGCTCCGTCAATTGCGTCGTTTCACGGCGTTTGGTCTCTGACGCCGACCGCCTCTTTCACTTTTCTTGATCACAACTTTCGCCGAGAAATTATGTGAGGTTGCGACCGAGCGCTCGCAATTCGGCCGACTCGTCGAGGGTCAGTCATTAGAAAACTCCTGTTCAAGAGGTTGAACAATGAGTGTACAAATGCCACGTTTTCTAGTGAGTGCGTCTTAAAATGGGTTCGCGTTGGCACCTTGTTGAGGGCACTGTGATGCAGACTCGAAAGACTAGCCAAGATGTCGGGAAAAAAATTTCTTGCGGATGACACTGCGTGACGGGGGGTCTAATGGTGCCAGTAACCGAAGAAAGGCGACACGGTGGGCGCCTTCGCTTCGAAATCGGCTCCACTATTGGCCAAACGGCGGGTTCATCGAGGGGCCCGTCGGTGCCGGAGCCTGAACTAGCGATCGACGCGGCCGAAACACGTCGCCAGCAGGCCAGAGTTCGGGCCGGGTACGTCTTCTTCGGTGTGCTGCTGGTCGCGTACTTCATCTCCTTGCTGGTGCGACACTCAGACCAGCACTGGCTCTGGCTCGACGGCTGGTCGGTTGCCGGATTTGAGTTCTTGGCGTCATTGGCCTGCCTCTACAAGGGTCTGGCGCGGCGTCCCGGCAGCGCCATGCCGTTGATCCTCGGTTTCAGTTTGTTGTCGTGGTCACTTGGCGACATCGTCCTCACCACTGAGTCAATCGGTGGCGCCACGCCGCCGTCGCCTTCGGGCGCCGACGTCTTCTACCTACTCTTCTATCCCCTCGCTTATGTCGCCACC
>DATKSO010000021.1:0-3149 GCA_035531635.1 Acidimicrobiales bacterium
GGTGGTCAAGTCATTCTTCGCCGAACAGCAGAGCGGGGGATGTCGATGCTCGCCGGAACTCGGTTGCGTCTGTGGCGCGATTGCGCGCGTCAAGGTCGCCAAGGCCAGCGCCCAACTAGCCAGTCCCTCGGAGATCGCGCGAAACCCTCGCGCTCGGTCAGCCCGACTACGCGTCGCTAGGAAGGTGGCGCCGTGAGCGTCATCAGTTTTCCCCGTCGCGTCGACACCCGTCGACCACCGACGCGTCAGACCCCGTCAACCCGTCCCGCCTCGCGCCGCGCGGAGGCGCCGAGGCGCGACGTCGCCGCGAAGCGCTGGCGGAGCACGTCCTCGTCTAGAAAGTCCGCCACGATCGTGGTGCTCGCCCTCATATTGTCGCTCGCTGGATCAATGTTCGAGGCCAATCGCCAGATTGAGATTCACACACTCCAAAGCCAACTGCTGCAAGAGCAGTCGACGTACGCCGTCCAAGCGGGATCGTTGACCAACCTGTCCGCGCCAAGTCAGATCGCGACGCAGGCCGGGGCACTGCATCTGGTGGATCCCACCGCGGTCACCCAAGTCCCGTCAACGTCTCTTGATGCTCCTCTGCCACTACCGAAGTTCTTGGGTTACGCACCGGCGACATCAAGGACGATTCGGTGACCTCGCACAACACGTCGACGCACAGTCGTACCAGAGTTCAACAGAGCGCCGCGCAGGGTAGGTCCCACGGACCCCGTCGCTTGTTGCTGTTGCGCGCGCTGCTCGCGCTGGCGTTCTGCGCGCTCGGCGTTCGTCTCGTCTTCATCCAAGTGCTCGACCACGCGCACTACACGGCACTTTCGGTCGCTCAGGTGAAAGTCAATCTCACCACGACCGCCCTTCGTGGCGGCGTCTACGACCGACACGGGCAAACACTGGCTGTGTCGCGTCCGACGTCACTCGTGATCGCGGACGACTTTCAGATCAAGGACCCAGCCACGGAAGCGAGGGCCCTATCGCCGTTGGTGCACGTGAGCGTCGTGGCACTGACGGCGCTCTTGTCGAAGAAGAGCGGCTACGTCGTCGTGAACAACAAACTCGATCTCGTCGACGGGCGCAAGGTCTCATCGCGCGTGTTTCCAGGGATCGTCGTGCAGGACTCGTCGGTGCGCACCTACCCCGACGGGACATTGGGTACGTCACTCCTCGGTGGCGTGAACGCCGCCGGCATGGGTTCGACGGGCATCGAGTACGCGTTTCAGAATCTCTTGGCCGGACAGACCGGGGTGACGCGCGAGTTCGTGTCCGCCTCAGGAGTCAACCTTCCGGCCTCGCACTCCACCGTGATCAAGAAGGCCAAACCCGGGGTCGGACTCGAATTGACCCTCGACTCCTCGCTGCAGTACGTGGCCGAGCGGGCGCTCGCGCGTGATCTCAAAACGTACGACGCGCTGACGGGTCTTGCGGTCGTAATGGACGTGAAGACCGGCGAGATCCTCGCCGACGCGTCCCTAGCCAACACCAAGACCACCGCGGGGGTGCTTGGGCCCATCCCGACCTGGGGAAAGAGCGTCGGGTACCCGGGAATCGACCAGACGATCAACAACTTGCCCTTCTCTCAGGCGTTCGAGCCAGGTTCGGTCTTCAAGGTCGTCACGTTCTCCGCCGCGTTGCAAGCGGGCCTGATCACGCCGACGACGGTGTTTCCGGTCCCGTACTCGGTCGTCGTGGGTGGGCGACTCTTTCACGACGCGGAGAGTCACCCTCTCGAACACCTGACCGCGACACAGGTTCTGGCGCAATCGTCGAACATCGGTACCTACGAGATTGGAACGCGCGTCGGCGAGTCAGGCATCCTGGCGCAGGTTCAACGCTTGGGCTTCGGTCAGACCACCGCGATCAATTTCCCTGGCGAAACACAGGGGCTTTTGGTGAACGCCGCTAACTGGTACGCGAGCGACGAGGTGGCGCTACCCATTGGCCAAGTCGACGCGGTACCGGCGATCCAAGTATTGGATGCCTATAACGCCATCGCGAACGGGGGTGTCTTCGTCGAACCCAAACTCGTACGCGGCTACGTCTACGCCAACGGCACCCTCAAGGCCACCGCGCCGAGCGCGAAGCGCGAGGTGCTCTCGCCGAGTGTCGACGCCACGATGGTGAAAATGCTCGAACAGGTCGTTCTCGCCGGCACCGGGACGAACGCCGTAATTCCGGGTTACAGCGTCGCCGGCAAGACGGGCACGGCGACCATTCCGTACCCTGGTAAAGACAAACTGACGGGAAACTACGACGCGACGTTCGTTGGTTTCGCGCCCGCAAACAACCCGGTACTGTCGATGATCGTGGTCGTTGAGCGCCCACTGAACAACATTTACGGTGGGACCGTGGCCGCGCCGGTCTTCCAGCAAGTCATGTCCTACGCCCTCCATCACTACGGCATACCGTCTGACGGCACGGTACAAAAACCCCTGACGGGCGCGGCCGCCAGCGTTTCGTCGAACGTGACGTGATGCAACTCGGCGACATCTTGGACGACTTGTCGATCGACGTGGCCACGAGCAGCCTGGAGATCACGCGCGTCGAGAACGATTCTCGTGACTGCACGCCCGGCACACTGTTCTTCGCGATGCCCGGCACCGCCCAACACGGCGCGCGCTACGCGCGCGAAGCGGTGGCGCGTGGCGCGATTTGCGTCGTGGCCGACGAGGACTTGAAACTCGAGGTGCCGGTGGTGGTCGTGCCCACCACCCAGCTACGAGCACTGCTGGCACACGCGAGCGCCGCGATCACGGACCATCCCGAGACGAAGGCGAAGTTGGTCGGCGTCACGGGTACCAACGGCAAGACGAGTGTGACGTCCATCGTCGCGTCGCTCGGACGCGCGCTGAGGTGGAACACCGCGAGCATCGGAACGTTGACGAACGAGCGAACGACCCCGGCGGCGCCCGAGCTCTTTCGCACCTTTGCGTCAATCGTGGCGAACTTCGATTCCGCGACCAACGACTCACTGATCGCTCTAGAGGTGTCGAGCCACGCGCTTGATCAACATCGCGTCGACGGTCTTCGCTTCTGCGTGGCCGCATTCACCAACCTCAGTCACGACCACCTCGACTATCACGGCACCATGGAGGAGTACTTCACTGCGAAGTCCACGCTCTTCACCAGTGAGTACGCCAAGCGCG
>DATKSO010000022.1:0-14793 GCA_035531635.1 Acidimicrobiales bacterium
GCAAGAGTTCGCCGATCGTGGCTTCGCCGGTGCCCGGGTGGACGAAATCGCGGCCCAGACGCGCACGACGAAACGGATGATCTACTACTACTTCGGATCGAAAGAACTTCTCTACATCGCGGCTCTCGAGAAGGCGTACGAGGCTATTCGCATCACCGAACAGAGCGTGGACATCGACAACCTCGATCCGGTCGCCGCGGTGCGCAAGCTCGCCGAATTGACCTTCGACCGACACGAGGCGAACCCGAACTTCAGTCGACTCGTCAGTCACGAGAACATGCAGCGCGCGAAGTTCATCACCGCCGGTGGGGGATTTCCCGGACTCGATCGACCAGTCATCAAGATGCTCCAGCAAGCGCTCGAGCAGGGTCGAATCGAAGGGGTCTTTCGTCGTGACATCGACGTCTTCGACGTGCACATGCTGATCAGCTCGTTCTGCTTCTTTCGGATCAATAACCAATACACCTTCTCGGCGAACTTTGGTCGCAACCTCGTCGAACCAAGTCGTCGAACGATGTACCGCCAACTGATCGGTGACGTCGTGGTCCAGTACCTGACCAGCACGCCCTTGTAGTTACCGCTTCGTTGGTGGGCTCAGCCGTCGAGTTGTGACTGCAGCGAGCCGAGCACTCGGTAGCAGTCGAGAACCGACGTGATTGACGAGTTCGGTTCTCGACCTTCGCGAATGGCGTCGACGAACTCGCGATCTTGCAGTTCGATGCCGTCGAGGGACACCGCGACCCTGGAGACGTCGATCACTTCGCCGTTGCCGGTCGTCAGGTCGTCGTAGCGAGCGAGGTACGTACCGCGGTCACCGATGTAGCGAAAGAACGTGCCGAATGGTCCTTCGTTGTTGAAACTGAGCGACAGTGTGCAGATCTTTCCCGACGCGCTCTGCAGTTGGATCGACATGTCCATGGGAATACCTAGTTCGGCGTGCACGGGCCCCGCGAGGACATTGGCCGTCGTGATGGGCTCGCCACATTGGTAGGCGAAGAGGTCAACGGTGTGCGCGGCGTGGTGCCACAAAAGGTTGTCGGTCCAACTTCGCGGATTGCCCAAGGCGTTCTTGTTCGAGCGGCGAAAGAAGTACGTTTGCACGTCCATCTGTTGGAGGACGAGTTCACTTAAGGCGACGCGCTGGTGAATCCACTGGTGCGAAGGATTAAACCGACGGGTGTGGCCGATCATGCAGACGAGGTCGAGCGACGCGGCGACGCGCGCTACCTCTCGGGCGTCCGACCAACTGTCCGCTAACGGAATCTCCACCATAACGTGTTTGCCGGCTTCCAGCGAGGCAATCGCCTGTTCGGCGTGGAGCTGGGTGGGCGTGCACAAGATGACCGCTTCAACTTCGAGGTTGTCGAGTGCGTCTTGAAGGTCGATGGTCGCTTGACGAGCGCCGTACTGTTGGGCGACCTCCTCGGCTTGAACCAGGGTGCGACTCACGATGGATACGACCTCCACGTCGTCGATGCGCGCGAGCGCGTCGAGGTGCTTGATCCCAAAAGCGCCGGCGCCGGCGAGAGCGATTCGCATGGAGGTCGAGTTACGCTCCAGCCTTTAAGACGAGGTGACCAACGGCCGTGTTCGACGCCGGGACGTGGTAAAAGCGATGCAGCAGTTTGACGGCGTCACCCAAGGCGCCACGCATGATGAGCCACATGACGAGTTCGATGCCCTCGGACCCCGCTTCGCGCACGTACTCGATATGGGGAATCTTTCTCAGGTCGTCGGGGTCCTCGGTGATCCTATCGAGAAAGGCGTTGTCGAACTCCTGGTTGATGAGACCCGCTCGGGGTCCTTGGAGCTGGTGGCTCATGCCGCCCGTACCCCAGATCTGGACGTTGAGGTCTTCGTCGTAACTCTCGATCGCCCGACGAAGCGCCTGGCCCAACTTGAAGCAACGTTCTCCCGTGGGTGGGGGGTACTGGATGACGTTCACGACGATGGGTACGACCTTGACCGGCCATTCGTCGGGCTGGCCGAACATCAACGAGAGCGGCACGGTGAGACCGTGGTCCACCTTCATCTCGTTGATTACCGTCATGTCGAACTCGTCGAGGATGAGCGACTGCGCCAGGTGACACGCGAGGTCCGGGTGACCAATGACCTTGGGTACGGGTCGAGGTCCGAAGCCCTCGTCGGCAATGGCGAAGTCGTCCGCGCAGCCAATGGCGAACGTGGGAATGACCTCGAGGGAGAAGGCAGAGGCGTGGTCGTTGTAGACGAGGACGACGACGTCGGGCCGTTCGTTCGCGATCCACTCCTTCGACCATTCGTAGCCCGCGAAGAGCGGGGCCCAGTAGTCGGAGCCCTCGTTGCCGAGGTCGAGCGCGGCGCCGATGGCGGGGACGTGACTGGTCGTCACGCCGGCGGTGATCCGGGCCATCGCTAGCGACCTTCCTTGATGGAGCGGACGCCCTCGGGGGAGCGTCCGCCGTGCAGCATCATCGCGGCGTACTCCTCGACACTCATGTCGGTCATCGACGCCGCGGCCGTCTGGAAACTGATCCCGTCCGAGGAGAAGATCTTGGCCAGGAAGTAGATGTTGCCGCCGTTGGCAATCATGGCGTTGTAGTCGCGATCGAGGACGGCCTGTTTTTGCGCCGCGGTGAGTTCCCACTCGTCGAGATACGTCCCTTCGCCGCCCTTGAACCGCTCTCGGTTCTCGGGCTTCATCAGACTCATGCAGAACTGATTGAGGTGGAAGCCTTGGTGGGAGCGAACGGCGGTGAAGACGGTGGTGCCGGGAATATCGTCAAACTCTGAGTTATCGACCACGATTTACTTCTCCTCCCAATAGAGACGTGCGGGATTCGCGACGAGCAACTTTTGTTGGAGCTCTCTCGTCGTGGCAATGCTAGGTATGAAATCGACGAGTTTGCCATCGTCGGGCATAGCGCCCTTCAGATTGGGGTGGGGCCAGTCCGTACCCCAGAGGACGCGGTCCGGAAACTCCTCGATCACGCGCTTGGCGAAAGGCACGGTGTCGTGGTAGCCGGGCGGACCCGAAAGTGAAAGTCGCTCGGGGCAGCTGACCTTCGACCAAAAATTCTCGTGTTCGCGAAGTAGCTGGATGAACCGTCCGAACTCCGGTCCTTTGGCGGATTTCGAGACGTCCGGGCGTCCCATGTGGTCGACGACGACGGGTGTTTGCAGTGACGCGAAGAAGTCCCAACGTTCGTCGAGGTCCGCGGCTTCAAAGTAGACGACGACGTGCCAGCCGAGCGGCGCGATCTTCTCCACTATGCGGTAGTAGTACTCGTCCGGTTCGGGGTCGACGAGACGGCGCACGTAGTTAAATCGCACGCCACGCACGCCCATCTCGTGCATCTCTTCGAGTTCTTGGACGCTGACGTCGGGCTCGACGGCGGCGACACCGCGAGCGCGATGCTTCGACGACGCGAGGACGTCGAGCAGGGCGGCGTTGTCGGTGCCGTGACACGTTGCCTGCACGAGGACGTTTCGCTCGACGCCGAGAAAATCGCGGAGCTGAAAGAGTTGCTCCTTGCTCGCGTCACACGGGGTGTACTTGCGCTCGGGCGCGTAGGGGAACCGGTCACCGGGTCCAAAAACGTGACAGTGCGCGTCGACGGTTCCCGGTGGCAGTTGAAATGTCGGCGGGGAAGGATCGGGGTCGAACGCCAGCCAGTTAGCGTCCACGGTGAAGGTGTTGGTCACGAGACGCCTCGTGACGACAGCGACTTGTCCAATCGGGGAAACACTCGGCGAGCGTTCCCGGCGTAGATCCGTGCTCGGTCGTCGTCAGAGAGAGCGAGGTCGTCGACGTACCTCTTGGTGTCGTCGAAGTGGTGGCCCGTCTCTGGATCGACCCCGCGCACCGCGCCCAACATCTCTGAGCCGAAAAGGATGTTGTCAAGGTTGATCACGTCGAAGAGCAAGTCGATGCCGGGTTGGTGGTAGACGCAGGTGTCGAAGAACACGTTCTTCATCAGGTGCTCCGCGAGTGGGGGCTTTTCCAGCATGTCGGCGAGACCTCGGAAACGTCCCCAGTGATAGGGCACGGCACCGCCGCCGTGGGGGATGATGAAGCGCAGGTCCGGAAAGTCGGCGAAGAGATCGCCCTGGAGGAGCTGCATGAAGGCCGTCGTATCCGCGTTGAGGTAGTACGCACCGGTCGAGTGAAAATTCGGATTACAGCTCGCCGAGACGTGGATCATCGCGGGCACGTCGAGTTCCACCATCTTTTCGTACATCGGGTACCACGAAGGGTCGGTGAGGGGGAGGGAGTTCCACCAGCCGCCGCTCGGGTCAGGATTCAGGTTGACACCGACGAAACCCAGTCCCTCCACGCAACGTTCGAGTTCGTCCACGGACCGTTCGATGGCCACGCCCGGTGACTGAGGCAGTTGGCAGACGCCGACGAAAGACTCGGGGAAGAGATCGACCACGCGACCTATGAGGTCGTTACACGCCCGAGCCCACGCGCGACTCACGGTTTCGTCACCCACGTGTTGCGCCATCGCCGAGGCGCGCGGTGAGAAGACCGTCATGTCGGCGCCGCGCTCTCGCAACAGCCGTAGCTGGTTGTTCTCGATGGTGTCGACGATCTCCTCATCAGAGATCGTCGGGTACGAGGGGAAAGGTTCGCCCGACTCGTAGGCCGCGATCTGCGCTTCGCGCCATAGGTTGTGCGCTTCGGGCGCCGTGGTGTAGTGGCCGTGACAGTCAATGATCACGGACGCACCCACAGAAGAGACGGCACGAAGACGTCGCCGCGCATCAAGAGCCGCGCCGTCCGGAGGAGAGCGGCCGAGTTCACCTTGACGGCACCGTCGTCACTCGACACGTCCATCGAGACGCTGAAGTACCCGGTGGGGTGCTCGACGTCTAGGGTTACCCGCGACGTCGTCGCGACAACGCCGGCGACCTCGTTCGCGACGGAGCCGGGAATGAGGCAGGCCGTCGCCACTGACAGCGCGCCGAAGACACCGATCGCTTCGTGGACGCGTTGGGGAATGAAGGTTCGCGTCATGACGACGCCGCCACCTTTCGCCGGGGCGAGCAAGCTGACCTTAGGGACGCTCTTGGACGTGACGTCGCCGAGATTCATGAGCGGACCGGCTACGCGGCGGATGCGTTCCACCGTTTCGCAGACGTCCGTGTTGGCTTCGATCTCGAGAGGGTCTTCGTAACCCGTGAGGCCGAGATCGTCGGCCTTCACGCACACGACCGGCATGCCGTTGTCGACGCACGTCACGCGCACGCCCTCAATGATGTCGCTGACGTTCCCGGTGGGCAGCAGGCTGCCGCACGAAGCACCGGCGACGTCGAGGAATTCAATGTAGATGGGCGCACTCGTCCCGGGCACCCCGTCGATACGCGTGGACCCGTCGTAGCGCAGGACCCCACCGGGCGTCTCGACCGTGGCGACCGCCAGACTCTGCGTGTTCTCCATCCAAATGCGCACGTCGGTCGTCTCACCGCGTGGACCGAGCAGTCCTTCCTCGAGCGCGAAGGGACCCACTCCGGCGAGGAGGTTGCCGCAGTTTTGCGAGTCCGACACGTCAGGCCGGTTTGGCCACACTTGAAGAAAGAGGTAGTCGACGTCGGCTTCGGGTCGATCGGACACGCGTACGATCGCCACCTTGGACGTGAGGGGATGACCGCCGCCCATGCCGTCGATCTCGCGAGCGTCGGGTGAGCCAAGAGCGCTGAGCAAGACGACGTCGCGCGTCGCGACGTCGTCGGGTAGATCGTGAGCGTGAAAGTAGAGGCCTTTCGACGTGCCCCCTCGATACACCGAGCAGGGAATCGCCGTCTGGGATGTCATGGTAACGGCCCGTCCACATAGCGAAGGCCCCGCTCTCGGAGCTTCTCTCGCATGACGTACATGTCGAGTCCCAGTTGTCCCGCGGCCAACTGTGTGCGCTTCACCGCCTCGGCGTCCTCGCGAGCCTGGCAGGCGTCGAGGACCGTCGGCACGCTTTCGCGCGGCACGACTACGACGCCGTCGTCGTCGGCGACGATCACGTCGCCCGGACGAACGTAGGCACCCGCGCAGATAATCGGCACTTGGACGTTGCCCGGCGTCTCCTTGACCGTGCCTTGGGCACTGATGGACTTCGACCACACTGGAAATTGCATGGTCGTCAGTTCGGCCACGTCGCGCACCCCCGCGTCAATCACGAGAGCGCGCACGCCGTGCGCCACGAAACTGGTGGCCAAGAGTTCGCCGAAGTAGCCGTCGTCGCAGGGGCTCGTCGGTGAGACGACGATGATGTCGCCTAGCTTCGCCTGCTCGACGGCGACGAGGATGGACCAGTTGTCACCCGGCGCGACCTGACAGGTCAACGCGTTTCCCGCGACGCGAACGGGACGAAAGATTGGTCGAAGACGCGAGGCGAAGAGTCCCGTGCGTTCTTGGGACTCGTGAATGGTCGCTACGCCAAAGGCGCCGAGGGCGTCAACGAGTGCGAGGTCAGTTCGAGGTGTGTTGCGGACAACCACGGCCATGAGTTCCTCCGACGCGAGCGACCCCGCAACGATGCTGGTCGGCCACCCCCGTGTACATTAGGTTTTAATTAACTGAACAGTACACTATATCTTCGGCCACGCTGGAGGACAGCGGTCCTCCGTCTGTTGGAGCCGCTCGTTAAAGGAGAGATTTGTGAAGGAGTTGCGAACCCAGGTCGTCATCGTCGGCGCTGGTCCCGCAGGCCTACTCCTCGGCCACCTTCTCGAGCGCGAAGGCGTCGATAACGTCGTCCTCGAGCGACGCAGTCGCGAATATCTCGAACAACGGGTGCGAGCGGGAGTTATCGAATTCGGTGTCGCGAACCTGATCGACGAGGCGGGCGCGGGGGAGCGTCTACGACGCGAGGGTCTCGTCCACCACGGCGTCGAATTTCGCTTCGAGCGACACTCGTATCGCGTTCCGCTCAGTGAGCTCGCCGACGGTAAGACCATCACGGTCTACGGGCAACAAGAAGTGGTAAAGGACTTGATCGCGCTGCGGCTCCAGTCGGGCGCGCCACTCTTGTTCAACGCTGAGGTCGCCGTCATCGACGGGCTCACTTCCGATGAGGCGTTCGTCGAAGGAGAGGACTCAGAGGGAAAGCTCCGTATCTCGTGTCAGTACGTCGCGGGATGTGACGGGAGTTTCGGTGTCGCCAATCGTTCCATTCCGGCGTCGCTGTTTCGAAAGTACGAACGGACGTACCCGTTTTCGTGGCTCGGGATCTTGGCAGAGGCGCCGCCCACGTCCGAAGAGCTCATCTACTGTCGTCACGAGAGCGGTTTCGCCCTCTATTCGATGCGCTCGACGACGTTGAGTCGGCTCTACCTGGGCGTGCGTCCGAGTGACACGCTGGACGCCTGGTCGGACGATCGAATCTGGGACGAACTGAACGTGCGTCTCGCCACCGACGCGACGTCCGAGCTGCGTCAAGGTCCCATCGTCGAGCGCTCCATCACCAACATGCGTAGCGTCGTCGTCTCACCGATGCGTCACGGTCGGCTGTTCTTGGCTGGCGACGCCGCCCACATCGTGCCGCCAACGGGCGCTAAGGGAATGAATCTGGCGCTCGGCGACGTGCGCGTGTTAGCTAGGGCACTCCTCGCGCAACTGCAAGAAAGCGACGACTCGCTACTGGCAACGTACTCGGCTACCTGTCTCGAACGAGTGTGGCGCGCCGAGGAGTTCTCGAACTACATGACCCAGATGTTGCACCCTAGCGACGAGGACGACTTCGAGAACGGCGTGCAACTGGCTCGTCTTCGTCAAGCCGTGCACTCACACGAAGCGTCCGCCGTGCTGGCGCGAAACTACGTTGACCTCAACTCGCTCTAGAAGGGGTAGATCGGCAGGTCGGCTTGCGCCGTGACCCACTGGGTCTCGGTGTACGCGTCGAGATTCGCTAGGCCACCCATTCGTGAACCGTTGCCGGAGCTACCCGTGCCGCCAAAGGGGATGACGGCTTCGTCGGCCACCGTTTGATCGTTGATGTGGATGGCGCCCGTGGGGATGCGACTCGCGAGTTCCAAAGCACGCAGACCGTCAGCCGAGAGAATGCCGAGCGAGAGACCGTAGGGACTCGCCGACGCCATTGCAACGGCCTCGTCGAGTGAGGAGTACGAGACCACGGGTGCGACGGGGCCGAAGACTTCCTCGCAGTACGCGCGCGACGACGTGGGCACGTCGGTGAGCACGGTCGGACGGTAGAAGAGATCTTCGAACGTCCCTCCGGCCAAGAGCGTCGCGCCGGCGCTCACCGTGTCGCTGACCATCGTGTGAACGCGGTCACGCTGCTTGGCGTCGATCAGGGGTCCGAGGGCGACCTGACCACTCTTGGGGTCACCGACGGGGAGGTGGTTGGCGTGTTCGGCCAGAAGCGACGCGTACTCCTTCGCGATGGACGCATCCACGATGTGACGACCGGTGGTCATGCAGATCTGGCCCTGGTGCAAGAAGGAGCCGAACGCCCCGACGGACACGGCTTTTTCCAGGTCCACGTCGGCCATCACGATAAGCGCCGAGTTGCCCCCGAGTTCGAGGTGGACACGCTTCAAGTGCTTGGCGCCCAGCGAGCCGACGCTCCGTCCAGCCGCGGTGGAGCCCGTAAAGGCGATCACGCGGACACTCGGTTCGACGACGAGTGCCTCACCGACGTCGATACCACCGGGCAACATCGAGAACAGACCCTGGGGGACGCCCGCCTCTTCGAAGACGCGCGCGAGGACGACGCCACCACACACGGCGGTTCGCGGGTCGGGCTTTAAGATCACCGCGTTACCGAGGGCAAGTGCGGGCGCGACCGACCGGATCGAAAGAATGAGCGGAAAGTTGAACGGCGCGATGACGCCGACGACGCCCACCGGCACGCGCCGGGAGAAGCTCAGTCGTGGCTGCTCACTTCGAAGAATCTCGCCAGTGGGGTGTGAGGCGAGTGCGGCCGCCTCGAAGCACTCTTCGGCCGCGATGTGAATCTCGAGATCGGCCTTCGGGGGAATGCCCCCCGACTCTCGAACGATCCAGCTCGAGAGTTCGGCGGCGTTGTCCAAGAAGATCTGGCCCGCGCGACGAAGAATCGCGCCGCGTTCGTTGTAGGGACGCGCGGCCCACTCCTTTTGCGCAGCGACGCCGAGTTCGGCGGCCCGGGTCACGTCCGGCACACTGGCTAGGCCGCTACGGGCCAGTTCCTCACCGGTCGCGGGCTCGATGGAGGGAGCGTCACCGCCACCACCGGGGCGCCATCCGTCGAGCGAAATGTTTCCTTGCCACGCCGCGCCGTCAAGAAATGACATATGTACCCCCTAGTTAAAACTTCCTTGCTTCCTTATCACAGTTTTGGTAACTTGCGCTCGAAAGCCTCGATGCGCGACGGCGTCGAAGTGCCGTTCGTCGTCGTCGATGTGGAGCAAGGGGGAACCATGTTCTTACGAGAAAACTGGTACGTCGCGGCACTCAGCTCAGAACTCGACGCGAAGCCGCTTTCGCGACAAATACTAGGCGAGCACGTCGCCATTTTTCGAAGCGAGTCGGGTCGCGTCACGGCGTTCGCCGATCAGTGCCCGCATCGCGGCTATCCACTCTCGCTGGGTACGGTCGTGGGCGAGCAGTTGGTCTGTGGTTATCACGGCTTCACGTTCGACTGCTCAGGTACGTGCGTCGCCGTTCCGGGCCAAGATCGAATTCCGAGTCGCGCCAACGTGCGCAGTTATCCCATTGTGGAGCAGGGGATTCTGATCTGGATTTGGATGGGGCACGGCGAGGCCGACAAGTTGAAACTGCCGGCGACGCCCTGGCTCGTCGACACCGAACACTGGGCGTGCGTGTCGGGCGTGGCGAAGATCTCCGCTTCTTTTGATCTACTGGTCGACAATCTGCTTGACCTCTCGCACGAGACGTTCTTGCACAATGGCTCAATTGGCACGCCCGAAGTGGCTACGACGCCCCTTGAGGTCGAAGTCGATGAAGAGAACGGCGTTGTGCGCGTTTTTCGCCACATGAACGCGGTGGAGTGCCCGCCGTTCTACTCACGTACAACGGGACTACAGGGCAAGGTCGACCGCTGGCAGGACATTGACTACACGCCGCCGGGCCACTACCTTCTGCACGCGCGCATCGCGCCCGTCGGTCAACCACCACTGCCCGACGGCACGGACGATCACGCCTTTCACATGAAGATTTTCTACGGACTGACGCCGTCAACCGACCGCAAGGTTTACGACTTCTGGGCGCTCGCGCGTGACTTCTGCGTTGGTGACGACGAGATCGACCGTTTCCTCGAGAAGATGCAGACGTCCGTCGTGCAAGAAGACGTCGACGCGTTGAACGTTTTACAGGAGCGCGCCGACGAGCGCCGCGAGGTGAGCGAGGTGAGCGTAAAAATCGATCGGGGTGGACTCGCCGCACGCAAAATGCTCGCGTCGATGCGTGACGTGCAGTCGGCATCGTAGGGTCGAAAACGAGAAAAGAAAAGCCTTTTCAGCGAAATCCAACAAGTGATTAGTTATGTACGGAATAGTGTGTTAAGAATCACTCATCCATTATTGGGGGGGACCATAAATGTCAAATGAGATCAAGCCAGACGGCGCGGACGGTATACCAGGGTGGGGCGGATTTGAGTTCGGCCGACGTCTCGGACTGAAGGCGGCGGGTGCAATGGCGGCCTCGGGCGCGCTCTTGACGCTAGGCGACGTGTCCGCCGCGCACGCCGCGAGTAAGTCCAACACCATCAAGATTGGCTTCGTGTCGCCACGCACCGGTTCGCTGGCGGACTTCGCCGGTCCCGACGCGTTCGTCTTGAGCGAGATTCGCGCGTCGAGTTACTTCGCGAAGGGCATCACGATAGGCAAGACGAAGTACAAGATCGAGATCACCGAAAAGGACACCCAGTCACTGGGCAACGTCGCGGTACAGGTCACCCAAGAGTTGATCAACTCCGGAGTCGACATTATCTTGGTGAGCTCAGCACCAGAAACGACGATTCCTGTTGCCACCACGTGCGAGCAGTACAAGATTCCCTGCGTGTCCACGGTCGTGCCGTGGGAGGCGTACTGGGGAGGCTTCTCGGGAGCGACGATCTCGCCCCAGGGCGCCGCGACCGGCAAAGGGCCAACCTACAACTCGATGTTCTTTTTCGGCATTCCACAGTTCGTCGGCACATTCGTGCCGATGTGGCAGCGTATTCAAGCGAAGACGAATTGCAACTCCAACGTCGCCGAGATGTATCCCAACGACGCCGACGGCAACGCCTTTCGCGCGGCGTACGCACCAACGGTGGGTGCCATCTACCCGAACGGTGGCTACAGCTTTGTTGACGGCGGTGCGTACACGGACTTGACGACGGACTATTCGTCAATGATCCAGACGTTCAAGACAGGTGCCAAGGGTGGCGCGGCGTGCGACTTGTTCATCAACTGCCCGCTGCCCCCGGACTTCCAGTCGTTCTGGACACAAGCATCGCAGCAGGGCTACAAGCCGAAGCTCGCGACCGTCGCCAAGGTAATGCTGTTCCCAACCGACGCGTACGCGCTCGGGAGTCTGTCGAACAATGTCGCGACCGACGCGTGGTTCACGCCGTACTCGCCCTACAGGTCGTCGTTGACGGGTCAGACCGCGAACGCGTTCTGTGCGGCGTACCAGAAGGCCGGACACGGTCAATGGGTGCAGTCGATGGGATCCACGTACGCCCTCTTCGAAGTCGCCATCCAGGGCTTGAAGAGGGTCACGAATCCGCACAACCGCTTGGCGCTCGCGAAGGCCCTGCAGACGGTCAACTACAACGGCATGTGCGGCCCGATCAACATGAACTCGAAGAGTCCGAATCCAATGTTGGCGAGCCCCGCCAAGGGCATCGGCATGATCATGCCCGTAGGCGTCCAATGGAAGCCAGGCTCGACGGAGTTGGTAGGTCACAAGAAGTACGCGTGGTCGCAGGTGGTTGTTGACAATTCACTCAACAAGCACGTTCCGCTCAATGGCACGCTCGAGCCGACCAACGCCTAACAGGTTCCTCAGTGTCGCTGCTTCAACTGGAAGATATCTCTAAAAAGTTTGGCCAAGTTGTAGTCGGAGAGAGAATCACCTTCCAGTTGGAGCGAGGCGACGCGGTAGGCATCGTGGGCCCCAACGGCGCTGGTAAGACGTCGCTGTTCGCGATGATCTCGGGCGATATTGCGCCCGACTCGGGCACGATTCGCTTCGACAGCGTGGATATTGCGCACCTGAGCCCCGCCCGCAGAGCCCGGGCCGGCATTGGCCGGACGTACCAGGTACCGCGACCATTCGAGAACATGACGGTCTTCGAGAACGCGTTACTCGCCGCCCAGCAGGGAGCGAGGACGCGCGGTCAGAGGAGTTACGACCTGGCCTTTGGCGCGCTCGAGCGCACGGGACTCGCGCCGCTGGCGAATCGACCGGCCGGATCGCTGGCGCTGCTGCACCGAAAACGTCTGGAGCTGGCGCGTGCGCTGGCGACGGCGCCACGGGTCGTGTTGCTCGACGAGATCGCCGGCGGACTCACCGACCTTGAAGTGAACGAGCTCACGGCGATCATTCGCGGTCTACGCTCGGAGGGCATTGCGGTCGTCTGGATTGAACACGTGGTCCGAGCGCTCATGTCGACCGTGGATCGTCTGTTGTGTCTCGCCAACGGCGTGGTGGTGGCCGACGGTGAGCCTGCGGCCGTGCTGGCGTCGGAGGCGGTGCGTTCGGTGTACCTCGGCGGGCGCATCTTGGAGTCGCGGGGTAGCGATGAGTGAGGTGCTCTTAGACGTTGCGGGACTCAGCGTGTACCACGGTCAACTCTGCGCGGTCCACGACGTCAGTTTCACTCTCCGTCGCGGAGAGATACTGGCGATGATCGGCGCGAACGGCGCCGGCAAGTCGACCCTGCTACGCACCATCGCGGGACTTCATAAACCCTCGTCAGGATTGGTGACGTTCGACGGAGTGGACCTTGCGAAACTCTCGCCGAACCGACGGGTGCGGCTCGGAATTTCGCTCGTGCCCGAGGGCCGACGTCTGTTTTCGTCCATGACACTCGAAGAGAACCTCCAGGTCGGCGCCTACCGCGCGAACAAGGGGCCCTTCGACATACCACGTATCTACGAATTGTTCGAGTGGATGCCGGGACGACGAAAACAGTCCGTATGGCAGCTTTCGGGTGGCGAACAACAGGCCGTCGCGATCGGGCGAGCCCTGGTGGCGAATCCGAAGGTCCTCTTGCTCGACGAGTTGTCGCTCGGTCTCGCACCAATCGTCATCGAGCGAATCTACGCTCTCGTCCCCGAGATCGTCGCCCAGGGGGTCAGCATCTTGATCGTCGAACAAGACGTCGCCCAGGGCGTGGCCGTGGCGGACCGTGTTCACTGCCTGCTCGAAGGTCGAACGTCGCTCGTGGGGACTCCGGCGGATCTCACGAGCGAGCAGATCGACCACGCCTACTTCGGTGCGGAGCTGCGCCACGCGACGCCACACGTCGAGGCGAGCGAATGACGTGGCTCAACGTCGTCATTCAGGGCGTTTTGATCGGCGGCTTCTACGCGCTGTTCGCGTGCGGACTGTCGCTGATGTTCGGCGTGTTGAAGGTCATCAACCTGGCTCACGGCGATATGGCCGTCGTGGCCGGCTACGTCGCCGTGTTTCTCACTCCCCACCTGCACATACCCGAAGTCTGGTCCTTTCTCGTCGTGGTGCCGATTTTCGCGCTCCTCGGCTATGTCGTCCAACGTACGCTCATCCAAAAGAGCATCGACCGCGATCCCTTCACGACTCTGCTCGTGACGTTCGGTCTCTCGGTCGTGATCGAGAACCTCCTCCTCGAGATCTACACCGCCAACGGACAGACCGTCAACATCGGAACGCTCATCGGGCAGTCGTGGCACCCCGGGTCGATCATCTACATCTCGTACGTCTCACTCGGCATCTTGGCGGTCGCGGTCGCGGTGCTCGGCCTTTTGCAACTCTTCCTCTCGAGGACCGGTACGGGACGACTCATTCGCGCGGTCGCTGACGACCGCGAGGCGGCGCAGCTGAGCGGAGCCAACTATCGCCACATCTTCGGCATCGCCGCCGCCATCGCGTTCGCCACCGTGGCGCTCGCCGGCATTGCGTACGGCATGAAGACCCAGTTCGCCCCGACGTCGGGCGGGGTCAATCTCCTCTTCGCGTTCGAAGCAGTCGTCATTGGCGGGATCGGCTCGCTCTGGGGTACGTTGATCGGCGGCATCGCGCTCGGCGTCGCCCAACAGTTCGGTGCGCACTTCAACCCCGAGTACCAGATCCTCGCCGGCAACGTCTTGTTCCTCGTGGTCTTGGCGGTTCGACCGCAGGGCCTCTTTGGGCGAAATACGGCACTCGCGTGAGCGTGCTCACGCCCGCCGTGAGCGGCGAGGGATCACCTTCGATCCGACGGTCAATCTCGTCGCCCGTCTACACGCTCTTCGGCATACTGGTCGTCGTCGTGACGCTGTCGGTCGCCCCGTGGATACTCCCGGCCCAGTTCGCGACGACACTGATGAACTTCTTCATCCTCGTGATCATGGCGACCATGTGGAACCTTCTCGCCGGCTACGCGGGGATGATCTCCATTGGTCAACAAGCCTTCATTGGTCTCGGCGCGTACGCCACGCTCTACTTCGCCCTCAGGGGCGTCAACCCCTTCGTTACCATCCCGCTGTCGACGCTGACGTGCGCGGTCATCGCCGTGCCGATCACGCTGTTGCTGTTCCGTCTTCGCGGCGGGTATTTCGCGATAGCGACGTGGGTGGTGTCCGACACTGCGCTGCTCATCATCGGCGCCATTCCCTTTTTAGGGGGTG
>DATKSO010000023.1:0-16427 GCA_035531635.1 Acidimicrobiales bacterium
TGAAATCTCGTACCCGACATGAGGCGAATCTGTTTGTGAAACGCGACCCAGCGCTTTCGGATGTCCTCAGCGGTGATTGGCGGCGACGCCTCCTCGTCGAATCGTTGCAGGAGTGCCAAGTTCTTGTCTCTCTCGTTGCGCAGCCGGAATGGCTCAGGGGCGTCTCGACAATTTTAGTGTCGGCGGTGAACGCCACCGTGACCCTGGGGTTCCACCCACGTGGCTACGGGGATTTCGAGACTATTGGTTCAATTCCAGGCAGCGCATCACGCGGTGGTCACTCATTGTGAGGCGAAGTGGGGGGGCACGTCATCTCATCGTCGTCTGGAAGAATCCGAGCGAGGCACCCACTTAGTGCTACATTTCGGCACCTGTTTTTTTCACACCTGCCAGAGGAATAGGAGCGTTGCTGCCATGACGGACACCTTGGAGGCCCCCGCGGACGGCACGTCTGGACACAGCCTTCGCCCCGGCGTGCTCGGACTCTTCGACTCCGTCATCATGGGTGTCGCCGGTGTCGCGCCCGGTTACTCGATCGCCGCGACGACGGCACTCTTATTCGGTGCCGTCCTCCTGGGCGGCCCTGCGGCACTGTTGTACTGCGGTCTCGCGATGTTCGGCATCGTCTTCGCCTTCAGTTATCTCGGGCGCGTCGAGTCGAACGCCGGGGCCAGCTACTCGTGGGTCCGCCGGGCTCTGCACCCGGTGTTGGGATTCATGTCGGGTTGGGCCCTCATCGTGTCGGCCCTCCTCTTCATGGTCATCGCGACCGTTCCGGCCGGCGCCAATATCCTTGGTCTCTTCTCAACAAGTGCCGCGAACAACAAGGTCGAAGTGACGCTCGTCGGCGCCGTCTTTTTCCTCCTGATGGTCGCGGCCGTGGCGGCGGGCGTCACCATCACGGTGACCGTACAGATCGTCATGTCGTGCGTAGAAATTCTCATACTTCTCCTCTTCGCTGCGTTGGCGATATTCCACGGCCACCACGTTCACTCCTTCTCGTGGCACTGGCTTTCTCCGACCGTCTTTCACGGCCAGTCGGGATTCGTCAAGGGGGCACTCGTAGCGGCCTTCTACTACTGGGGCTGGGACGTCACGGCGAACTTGAACGAAGAGACGAAGAGCGCGAAGAAGACACCTGGATTCGGCGCCATGATCGGCATCATCTTCGTCTTTCTACTCTTCGAAGTCTTCACCATCGCGACCAACATGGTCTTGACTGCTGGTCAGATCAATGGCAATTCGGCTGACGTCCTCAGCACCTTGGGCCAACAAGTGTGGCACGGCAACACCGGAAAGATCATCGTGCTCGCGGTCGTGTTATCGACGGTCGCCACGCTGGAGACGACGCTCATTCAGGTGACGCGGACGCTCTTCGCAATGGGGCGTGACAACACGTTGCCCAAGCGTCTCGGGACCGTGCACCCCACGAGAAAGACGCCCCTCGTCGCGACCTTCGTCGTCATGGTGCTCTCGTTGGCGCTCTTCGTGGGTTCCCAATCGTTTCACTCGATCAACTCGATCATGAGTGACGGCGTCAACGCCATTGGACTGCAGATCTGCATCTACTACTGCCTGGCCGGGCTCGCCGTGGTCGCGCTGTACCGAAGGCAGTTGCTGAACTCGCCGTCGAACTTCATCTTCATGGGGCTGTGGCCCTTCGTGGGCGCGATCTTCATGGGGTACCTCTTCGTGAAGTCGATCCCAGCGTTGTACTCGTCGAACTCTGCGCAAGTGTGGATTGGCCTCGGCGCGATGGCGCTGGGGTTGATTCCGATGTTCTACTACTGGTCGAAGCACAACCCCTACTACCAGATGCCCGCCAGGGAAGACCGAGTCGCGGTGCTCGAGGAGTTCGAGCAGAATCTCTAATCGTGACGCCGGCACGTTCGAGGTGGCGTCCATGATTGAGACGTGCGAATAGTAAGTTTGGTCCCTTCGGTAACGGAGACCCTCACGGAGTGGGATCGCACGCCCATCGCGTGCACGCGATTCTGTGAACGACCCGACCTCGAACACGTGGGCGGCACGAAGGATCCCGATATCGGGCGGATCGTCGAATTGAGTCCCGACCTCGTGGTCGTCGACGCTGAGGAGAACCGACGTGAGGACTACGACGCCCTACTTTCGTGCGGTGTCGAGGTCATTGCTCTACACGTGCGGTCGCTTGGCGACGTGGACCAAGCGATGACTGACCTCGCGCACCGAGTGGGTGCACGTTGGATTTCGATCGAGCGTGGTGCGCCGCGACCCGTGCGCGCTCGGGCCTTCATCCCAATTTGGCGACGTCCGTACATCGCTCTCGGCACGCCGACCTACGGCTCGTCGCTCCTCGCGCAACTCGGCGTGGCCAACGTCTTCGCGGACGGCGACACCTATCCCGAGGTTGACTTAGAACAAGTCGCTGCCATGGGCGCGAACGTCGTTCTCGCGCCAAGTGAGCCGTACCCTTTTACGAAGCGACAGCTGCCAGAACTCGAGACGGTTGCACCGACCGTGTTCGTCGACGGTAAGGACCTCTTCTGGTGGGGGAGTCGAACGCGCGCAGCCCTAAGCCGACTTGACCGGAATCTGTCGATGTTGACGTACGAATGAGTTACGAAAGGCGACTCTTAGAGTCCCGGGAACTCTCCCGGCGCGTCGAACGCCAGAACTTTGGCGCCGTCGCTCGGTGACACGTGTGCGTTTTGGCGCAGCGGGATCTCCTTCAAGAACCAGCTGACGATGAACGCCACGACGGCGAAGGGAACCGCAACGATGAAGACGGTTTGGAGTGTGTGGCTAAACGCGTTGATGACGGTCGTGCGCTCGGCCAAGGGCAACAGATGTATTTGCGCAGGGTTCTCCGCGATGTTGCCGCCCTTTAACAGCGTGAGCAGCGCCGGCGATCCCGTCGCGCGAAGTTGGCTCAGCAACTGAGTATTGAAGACCGCACCGAGGACCGCAACGCCGAAGGCGCCGCCAATGGTGCGAAAGAACGTGGCCGTCGCGGTCGCGGTACCGAGTTGCGAGTGGGGTACTGCGTTCTGGACCGCGACGACCAGGATCTGCATGACGAGACCTAATCCCAGTCCAACGACGAACATGTCGATGGCCGCGTAACCGAACGACGTGTGCGCTCCCAAGCCCGTCAATAACACCAGTCCGAGAGCCAAAACCGCCGAGCCGAGAATAGGGAAGATCTTGTAGCGGCCGGTACGTGAGACGAGCTGTCCGCTGAGGATGAACGTGATGAGCATGCCCCCGACCATCGGCAACAACTCGAGACCGGACAGAGTGGGAGAGGCGCCGTGCACTATCTGTAGATAGAGGGGCAGATAGACGATCGAGCCGAACATCGTGAATCCAATGACGAAGCCGACCGCTGATGCAGCGGTGAACGTTCGATTGCGAAAGAGGTTGAGAGGAATGATCGGCTCAGCGACCTTGGTTTCGACGAAACAGAACGCCACGAGCAGTACGGCGCTGAGCACGCCCAAGCCAATAATGGTGGAAGAGCCCCAGGCGTACTGTTGACCGCCCCAGGTGGTAAGGAGAATGAGCCCTACGACACCAGCGGAGAGCAGCGTCGTGCCCCACCAGTCGACCTTGTGGTGGACGCGGTTGGTCGGGACGTGGAGCACGATGGCGATGGCGATCATGGCGATCACGCCGACAGGCACGTTGACGTAGAAGATCCAGCGCCAAGACACGTGTTGGGTGAACCAGCCGCCCAAGAGCGGGCCAAGAATGCTCGAAAGTCCAAAGACGGCGCCGAAGTAGCCCATGTAGCGGCCACGTTGGCGGGGCGGGATCACGTCACCGATGATCGCTTGCGATCCGACCATCAATCCGCCGGCGCCGGCGCCCTGAATGGCGCGAAACGCGATGAGCTCGAGCATGTTCTGGGAGAGACCCGCCAGCATCGAGCCGATCAGGAAGATGACGATGGCGATCTGGAAGAAGTTCTTTCGCCCGTAGAGGTCACCGAACTTTCCCCACAGGGGAAGGGAGATGGTCGAGGTGATCAGGTACGCGGTAACGACCCACGAGAGGTGATTGAGGCCGCGAAGGTCCCCGGCGATGGTGGGCAGCGCGGTGGAGACGATGGTCTGATCGAGCGCCGCGAGGAACATGCCCAACATGAGGGCGAAGAGAATGACGAGGATCTTGCGGTGCTCTTCTTTCGAGAACTCGTGGTCTTCGGGTGCGAGGACGGCACTCTGTAGATCATCAGTCACGGTAACTCTCCATATCCTTTGTCAGCGCTTCAGCAAATCTGCTCATCGATACGCCGAAGGTTCGAAGATCCTCAGCGGTCCATTCGTCGAACAGTCGGGCTAGTCGTTTCTTGTGCGCCTGGCGAACGAGTTGCAGCGTCTCTTCGCCAGAACTCGTCAAGCGGATGCGGGTAGCTCGCTTATCTTCGGGGTCCGCGTCACGCGCGACGAAACCGAGCCGCTCGAGCTGTTGGACTTTGCGCGTCACGGCGGGCGCGTCAATCCCGAGACGTTCGGCGAGTTCTGACACCCGAAACGAACTGTCGACGTGGGTGTCCAGTTTGTACAACAGGGCCGCACCAGCACGGTCGATTCGAACGCCCGCTTCTCGAAGGATGTGTTCGTGAGCACGCGCTTGGTTAAATGATCGTGCCAAGACTTGCAGACTGGCGGAGATTCGATCGAGGTCTTCGTTCAAAGGCGCCGATGATTTGATCGGACCCTTCCGAGAAGTTGTTTTCATCACACAACTACTTTAGCCTCGGCACGAAGTGCCTTAATCGAGTGCGCGCGTGAGCACTTCGCGGCAAAGTACCTGATTAACGCCACTGCGCGCAGGTGATTTGATCTCGGTGACGCCCAAGTACAGGGGGGGGAAGTGCTTTGCCAAGAGAAACGAGTCATCGTTGGGGCGTCGTGTGGCTCGCCCTCGACCGACGCCGGGTCCGCTCGGCCAACTTCTCAGGGTAAAGCACGTGACGCGACGGCGACAGTGGAGGAATCATCGACGCGGGTTCCACGTCGCGTGTGGCAGCAGTTTTTCGCCGCGTTGAATTCGGGTACCCACACTCACGGGGACCGTAGCGTGTTCACGTGACGAAGAAGACCCAAGCACACCGTGACGTTCTTGCCAGTTTCGCCTCGTCCTACGGGCGTACCCATCTGGCTGGCGGCTCGATGGCCGAATCCGGCGCCGATTCGTCGCGCGGCGAAGTACCAAGGAGTCGTCGTCATTCAGATGACGAGTCCGTCGCAAGTGGCCTCATTGAAAGAGCAACTCGTTGCTGCCGATGCCGACCTGGAGCGTTTCGACGTCGTGGTACTCGGCGCCGACGGTGACGACGCAAACGCGTGGGCCGAAGCAGGCGTGACGTGGCCCCTCACGCAACTCGGTCCGTACGAGTTGAGGTTCGACGAAGCGATGGAGCGAGTAGTCGCAGGGCCATAACCGAGAGGTTCTTCGCCCAACCACGTCGCGGCGCGCCGTCGTCGAGCGTGTAATAGTGTCCCCAGGTCTTGAACTTAACGTGAACAGAAGCGCTCGTAGATTTTGATATCGGGGGGCAGTGTGGTCGTCATCGTTGAGCCCGCAAACCGGGCACCGGAGAAGGGCCTGAAGACAGGCGCCCTGGGACTCATTTCCAGCATCGTCATCGCTGTGGCGTCTACGGCGCCGGCGTACAGCATGGCGGCGACGCTCGGCTTCGTCGTCGTGGCGATTGGGCTCCAGGCGCCGGTCGTCACGATCCTCGCCTTCTTCCCGATGTGGTTCATCTCCATTGCCTTCCAACAGATGAACAAGGCCGACCCCGACTGTGGCGCGTCATTCACGTGGGCGACAAGAGCGTTCAACCCGCGCGTCGGATGGATGGGCGGATGGGGTGTCATCGCGGCGGACATCATCGTGATGGCCAGTCTCGCCCAGATCGCAGGGCAGTACGTCTTTGATCTCTTCAACGCGAACGGCATCGGCAACAACGCCACCAGCCCCTGGGTCCTCACCGTGGGTATCGCGTGGATCATCGCCATGACGTGGATCTGTTACGTCGGCATCGAGATATCGGCCAATTTCCAAAAGGCCCTGCTGGGCATCGAACTCACGATGTTGACGGTGCTGTCGGTGTGGGCGCTCGTTCGAGTGGGCAACGGGAGCGCGCCGGTCGGACACCTCGTACCAGCCGGCTCCTGGTTCGATCCCTTCAAGATCAAGCACTTCAGCAGCTTCGTCGTTGGGCTCGCGGACATGCTCTTCATCTACTGGGGTTGGGACACGGCGCTCAACCTCAACGAAGAGACGGTGGACGCCGAGACGGTGCCCGGCAAGGCGGGCGTCATTTCGACGTTCATTCTTCTCGGCACCTACGCGATGGTGATCCTCGCCGTCGAGTCCTTCGCTGGAATCGGCTCTTCCGGCATTGGGCTGGGCAACTCCGCTCACACGAACGACGTGCTCTCCATCCTCGGTCCGGCGATCTTCGGGCACTCGACGTTCGCGTCAGTGCTCGATCACTTGCTGTTGTTGATGGTCCTCTCCTCGGCGGCGGCCTCTACACAGACCACGATCTTGCCGACGGCTCGCACGGCGCTGTCGATGTCGGTGCACAAGGCCATTCCTCAGGTGTTCGCCAAGATGCACAAGCGCTTTCTCACGCCAACTGTTTCGACCGTGACCTTTGGATTGGTGTCGATCGCTCTCTACGCGGTGATGAACTTCCTCTCCGCGGGGCACGTCATCGCCGACTCCGTCTCCGCTCTCGGGGTGATGATCGCGTTCTACTACGGACTGACTGGATTCTCGTGCGTGTGGTACTACCGCAAGACGTTGACCGCGAGTGTCCACAATTTCTTCATACAAGGTGTCTTGCCGCTGATCGGCGGACTCATCTTGTACTTCATCCTCGGGTGGTCGTTCTGGTACTACTGGAATCCAGTGAACAGCTACACCCACTTGGGTCTCCTCGGTCGTCAGATCGGCGGGACGTTCATTCTCGACGTCGGCGCACTCCTGGTCGGATTGATCTGCATGTTCACGATGCAGGCCGTCCGACCGGCCTTCTTTCGAGGTGAGACGCTCACTCGCGACTCACCCACCCTCGTCACCGAGGGCTTCGTCACGAAGACGGAACGGGCGCATTAACTTGGCGCGCGTTCGTTCGTTCTCACGTCGTGATCTAAAAGGAGACGAAGCATCATGACCGACAGTTCCTCAACACCACGGGTGGTCGTCGGCGTGGACGGGTCGGCGCTCGCCGCCAACGCGCTCGAGTTCGCTATCGAAGAAGCCCAACTCAGAAACGCCGCACTGCACGTCACCTACGCGTACACCGTGATGGCGTCAGCGGTGACGGGCTCCACGGGCAAGGACTACTACGAGCAGGTCGAAGCTGAGGCGAAAGCGTTCCTTGAGGCGATCATGGCGGCGGCCCCGTCAACGGAGGGCCTCGACGTCGAATGGTTGGGCGTCCCGGGCAATCCTTCCGAGGTGCTGATCGAAGCGAGTCGCGGCGCGACGTTGTTGGTCGTTGGTTCAAGAGGGCAAGGTGGATTCTTCGGTCTCTTGATGGGTTCGGTGTCGACCCAGTGCGTGCACTACTCGCACTGTCCGGTGCTGGTCGTCCGTGAGTCGCACTGAACGAAGCCCCGGCGTGGTGGCTTTTCTAGCGCGATAGTGGTCTGAGGCACGAACGCTCTCTGGAGGGTTCCGTGGGTCGCCTTGTAAGGTGGCCACTAATGACCCCTCTGGACGACTCGTACGACTTGAGTTTGGCGGCTGCGGCGTTACGATCGAACAGCGCCGACGTCCGAGCGCTCTTAAAGGCTCTGTGCGGCGAACTGTCAGACACGCTCGGTGAACGGCTGCGTACTCAGCGCGCCGGAGGGCGTCGGCACAAGACTGATGAAATTTTGTCCGTGCAGATCAACATGGCGAACGATCAGTTCGAAGCGGTGATCGACGGCGCGGATCTTCGCTGCACCGTGGGACACGTGTCGGGTGGCATCCGCATTCGCAGCGAAACGATCGACACGAATCAGTGGATCACACGACTGCTCCAAGCGTTAAAGGCCGAGGCGGCCCACAGTGACGCTGCCCGCTTGGCTCTCGAAAACATAGTTATCGGAGGACAACAGTGAGCGACGTGACGAACGACTTACCCCAAGCGACGGGACGACGCCTGGAGGAGCTCGAGAAGGGACTCTTCACGTCCGATCTCTCGGTGAACGAGTTTCTCCTCATCAAAGAGGTTGGTTTCCATCCCGTTGGCTTCGTCATGGGCTCGTCCATCTATCACACGGGTATACAGACCCGTAAGTGGGGGCAGAGCCTCGAACTGACGAAGCTCACGGAGGCCATGTACAACGCCCGCGAGCTCGCGATGACGCGCATGGAAGAAGAGGCCAGCGAACTCGGCGCCGACGGTGTCGTCGGTGTTCGTCTCGACGTCAACTACTACGAGTGGGGCAAGGACGCGGCGGAGTTCATCGCCTTCGGCACCGCCGTCAAGGCAGAGGACGGTGTCTCACGACGGAACAAACTCGGTAAGCCATTCACGTCGGACCTCTCGGGACAGGACTTTTGGACCCTCTTGCAGACCGGATATTTCCCGCAGGGCCTCGTTATGGGCACGTGCGTCTACCACATTGCCCATCGGGGCCTCGGCCAGACGCTCGGAACGACGGGTCAGAACGTGGAGTTGCCGAACTTCACCCAGGCGCTCTACGAGGCGCGCGAACTGGCGATGACGCGTATGCAGGATGAAGCGACGCTGCTCGACGCGACGGGCATCGTGGGCGTGCGACTCGAGGAGAAGTCGCACCAGTGGGGTTCGCACACCATCGAGTTCCTCTCGCTCGGCACGGCCGTGACGAAGACGGCGAATGAGGTCACGCTGGCCAAGCCGACGACGATCATCACGCTCGACAACTGATGAGCGAATCGCCCCACGATCTGCCCGAGGCGGCCGAACGCCGGCTGGCCGGAGGTGCCTTCTCCTCGGGGCTCAGCGTGTCGGACTTCGGCGCGTGTCTCGAAATGGGCTTGGAGCCCGTGGGTCTGGTTCAGGGATTCTGCGCGATGCACCAGGGCGCCTACGCGATGGGCGGGACACTGTCCAGGAACCTCTCGCCGTTCGGGGGGTCGGGCAGTGGCTACGTGCAGAACTACCAGTGTCCCCACGGCATGATCTCCAACGAACATCGGATGTGGGGCCAGAACTACGAACAGACCTGGGTGCAAGACGCCTGGAACCAAGGCTTCACCAGTGCGTACGACCGCATGCTCGAAGAAGCGACGACGCTCGGCGCTCACGGCGTCGTCGGCGTGATCGACACCCAAATGCCCCTCGGCGACGTGGGCGTCATCGAGTTCCACCTGCGAGGAACCGCGGTCAAGGTTCTCGACATGCCGGCACCGACCTCGAGTCCCTGGACCACGTACTTGGCCGGCCAACGACTCGCGAAGGTTTTCGAAGCAGGCTACGTGCCGGTATCGATCGTCGCGACCGTGTCCTCGGTGCGGGTGTGGGCGTACTGCGTGACCGAGTACCTCATGGAGGGTTTCGGTGGAACGATGTGGAGCAACGCTACGAACTCGTCGAGCCCGATCGAGATTGACCAGATCGTCACCGCGCACACGTGGTCGCGCCAGAGGGTCCGCTCGCTCGCTCGAACCCAATTGCGCGGCGACGCGTTGCACGGGGCCGCCGTACAACTAGCGCAGCGAGAGTTCCAAAAGGGCGATCTTGAAATCGAGGCTCTGTTGCGGGGCAATCGGATCCGTCGATTCAAGGACTTCGACCCTCTTCCCGTACCGCAGCCCACGGTTCGACTCTCGTGACGAATCAGGCGCGGGCCAAGAGCTCCGTCGACGCCAAGGCAGAGGTTCGCCGAGCCGTCGCGTCCCTCGCGCAACCGGCGCCGAACGCGCAGTCGACGACGTCGGATCTCTCGATCGACGAAGAGCTGAACCTACACTCAATCGGCTGGGAACCGATCGAACTTGTGAGCGGCGTTTCACTTTTTTCGACGCCCGTCGGACTGTGGAACTGGGGTGAAGGAGAGATCACGTCAGCGTCCGAGGCGCACGCTCAGGCATTCAAGTACGCGATTGCACGAATCCACAAGGAAGCCGCCGACGTGGGCGGTCACGGTGTCGTAGGTGTGCACATTGAACGGAGCGTGTACTCGACCCACGTTGAAGTCTCGCTGCTGGGCACGGCCGTTCGACCAGTGGGCACCAAGAGCTTTGAGGCGAGCAACGTCTTCGTCTCAGACCTTTCGGCGCGCGACTTCACGTTGTTGATGGTCGCGGGATGGGAACCGCTCGGTCTCGCCACGGGCGCCAGCTTCGTGTACGCCCCGCGAAGGACGATGGGAACGGTGCTCCAACAACAGTCCCAGAACGTGGAGCTGAAGAACTACACCGAAGCCATGTACTCGTCGCGCGAGTCGGCCATGGAACGAATGCAAGCGGTCGCCATCGAACTGAAGGGCGCAGGGGTCGTCGGGGTCAAAGTGGTCGAAGGACCGATGCCGTTTGCCGCGCACGCGGTGGGCTTCGCCGCCTGGGGAACCGTTGTTCGTCTCGCGAAAGACGCCCACCACCTCATTCAACCCCAGATGGTGGTGTCCCTGAACGACCTCGGCGTCGCCTTTGACGCCCAGTCGCTGCACTGACGATGCCAATGAGGGCTTGATTTCCAGTGGCCATCGTTGCCGTCGTCGAGGTTGCGCCCTATCGTTCGTACGGTGAAACTTGACGTCTATCGGAGCTGCTCGCGTCAAGAGAAGCGAGAAGTCCTCGAAGCCTTCTGGCGCGCCAACGTGCACTCGTCGGCTCGGATTCACGAAGCTGCGCTTCAGTACGGCCCGTTGGCCGTCCTCTCACTCGGTGCGGTGGTCGTGGAACTGGCCGTGGTGATCGCGGTGTCGCTGCACCGCGCTCCCGTGGTGGGATGGCTCGCCGTCGCCTTAGAGTTCATCGTGCTGCTCTCCTTGTGGTGGTCCCTCGTTCGATTCAGGGCCATCAGAGGCGCCGCGACTTAGTCGACGACGTTCGTCACGTCGTTCGACGGGAACCGGCTCAACTCGGGCCGTCGAGAAGACCGGCGTCGGTCGCCCAGTCCCAATGGACGTGCGCGTGGCGGGCGTTGGCGCCAAGGACGCCCCCAATGGTTCCGTCGCCCCACGGCGCTCCTTCGAGACGTTCGTCGATCTGAGTATCTGAAAGCTCTGAGAGTAAGCGCAGCGACTCGCTTCTCGCTGCGGCCGTGAGGGCGACGACTTCCGAGAAGGAATCGCCGTGGTGTTCGCGTTGAAAGGCTTCGGTCCTCTCGTTCACGATCTTCATGATCTGTTCTCGCGTCCGGACTTCACCTCGATCGTCGGCGAGGAGTGCGACGGGATTCGAGTGGCCCGCTAGTTGGCGACGGATCATCCGCACGAAGTCATTTTCAACGAGGGCGAGGTGGGCGAAGTGGTCGAGCGCGGACCAGACGTTCGACGGATCGTGCTCGCTCTTCGTGAGGGGACGACGCAGCTGCTCCTCCGTAAGACCCTCAAAGGAGCCGAGTAACCAACTGCGACTCTCGTTGAGCGACGTCTCAACGTCAATCCTCTTCACGTGACCTCCCGCGCCAAAACTCGCTGTGGTTGGCGTTCGTTACTGCGTGGCGGGGTCGCGCCAGAGATCGATACTGCTTTCGACCGCGTGTACGTCAATTCGCGAAAGTTCGTCGTCGCTGAAAGAGAGCGCGTTGAGGGCGTCGAGGTTCTCGTCCAACTGGTGAACACTGCTCGCGCCGATTAAGACCGACGTGACGCGAGCGTCGCGCAGCGCCCAGGCGAGCGCTAGCTGGGAGAGTTTCTGACCGCGCTCTTGGGCGATGTCGTTCAAAGCGCGAACGTGATCGAGATTCTTTTCGCTCAACATCGATTTTTCAAGTGAAGTGCCCGACTTCGAAGCCCGCGACCCCTCGGGCACCCCGTTGAGGTACCGGTCGGTGAGGAGGCCTTGCGCAAGTGGAGAGAACGCAATGCAACCCACTCCCTCTTCGTCGAGTACGTCGAGCAGCCGATCCTCGATCCAACGATTGAACATCGAGTACGAGGGTTGATGGATGAGCAGCGGCGTGCCGAGTCGCCGCAAGATAGAGACGGCTTCCTTCGTTCGTTCGTCCGAGTATGACGACACGCCGACGTAGAGTGCCTTCCCTTGGCGAACGGCGTGGTCGAGGGCGCCCATGGTCTCTTCAAGTGGCGTCGTCGCGTCGAAGTGGTGGTGGTAGAAGATGTCGACGTAGTCGAGTCCGAGGCGCTTGAGACTCTGGTCGAGGCTCGCGAGGAGGTACTTGCGAGAACCGAGGTCGCCGTAGGGGCCCGGCCACATGTCCCAGCCGGCTTTCGACGAGATAATCAGTTCGTCGCGAAGCGAAGCGAAGTCTTCGTGCAGTATTCGTCCGAAGTTCGTCTCGGCGCTGCCGTAGGGCGGCCCGTAGTTGTTCGCGAGATCGAAGTGCGTGACGCCTCTATCGAAGGCCCGGCGCAACGTCGCGCGCTGGGTATCAATGGACACGTCATCCCCGAAGTTGTGCCAGAGACCGAGGGAGATGGCGGGCAGCATGAGGCCGCTGCGGCCACATCGCCGGTAGGTCATGGCGTCGTAGCGCTCGGGGGACGCGAGATAGTTCGTCATGCCTTGAGGGTACCGTTGTTGTTCGTCGAGTTCAACCCGTCACTACGAGATTGCTCTTCACGCGACACGGCTCTACACAGCACTGCCCGACGGCACCGGCGCGCCGAGTTCCGGTGGCGCTTCGGAGCGGTCGTCGGAACTCTCGCGACGTCGCTCTCGCTACGGCGCGCTCACGTCGATGAGTACCTTGCCGACGGCGCCGTCTTCGACCCGATCGTGAGCGTCACCGGTGCGATCGAGCGAGAAGCGAATGACGGGAAGACCCGTGTTCGCCCCGACAGAGAGCGCGCCGTCGGCGACGGCCGCCGAAACGGCGGCGATCGCCAAGTCTTTCGCGGTGGCGGGAACGGTGTAGAGCAGGACGAACTGGATCCTCGTGTTGCGCGTCATGTGATCGCGCACGCGAAGCGTTACTTCGTCACCTCCGTTGGTGGCGTAGACGGCCACGGTCGCGCCCGGCGCGCATACTTCCTTGTCGAGTTCCTGATTGACCCCCAGTGATACCTCGACGACGAGGTCGACGCCGTGAGGAGCGAACGATCGAATCGTCGACGACGCGTCCTTCTCCTTGTAGTTGACGACGTGGTCGGCGCCGGCCATTCGGGCCAGATCGGCCTTTGCTTCGTTGCTCACCGTGGAGATCACCTTCGCGCCAGCCCACTTCGCCAGTTGAATCGCTGCGTGTCCAACGGCACCAGCTCCGCCAGCCACGAGGATCGTGCGGCCCACCAAGGCGCCCGGCGAGAGTAGTGGAGGAAAACCTTCAGCGACGGTGAGGCATCGGTGCGCCGTGATCGCGGGAACGCCGAGACTCGCGCCTAGGTCCATCGACGCGTTGTCGGGCAGCGGTACGGCGTGGCGCACGGGCACGACCACTTGTTCCTGGGCCGATCCATTCGCGCGTTGCCAGGCGGTCTCCCACAGCCAGACTCGTTGACCGACGCTCAGTTCGTCGACGCCTTCACCGAGGGCTTCGACGATACCCGCGCCGTCTTGGTTGGGGACCACTTCTGGAAACGCCAACGCCTGGCCCGGCCCGGATCCCCGTCGCGACTTCCAGTCCGTCGGATTGACACCGGAGACCACCACGCGAACCCGGACGTCGCCCCGGCCCGGTTCCGGAGTCGGTCGTTTGACGAGGTGCAGGACGTCTGAATCACCAGTGAGCGAGTGCGCGATTGCTTTCATGGACCAACAGTATTGGACGTGGCGTGAGCTGGCCCCGAATCGTCCGTCGTCTCAGACGACAGTGCTCACGGTGTGTTCAATCGAGCCTGCGCCCTCGCCGAGGCGGCGAGACGACGATTCGTCAGTCGTTGGACTGCATGACGACCTTGTCGGCGTGGACGCGGTACTTGACGCGCACCTCGCCTTCACGGCGCATCGGGTAGCTGTCGACGCCCAAGTACTTCTTCGCCAGTGAGTCGATATGGGCGTCGGCGTCCTCTTCGGAACCTTCCACGGTCCCACGTACGACGACGACGTTGTAGGGGTCGTCGGGATCGACGATGGAAATCGCGACCTGACTGTTCTTCGAGAGGTTCACGGCCTTCACTCGACCTTTCGCCGTGTTGAAGACGAGATCGTCACCTTCGAGATCGATCCAGACGGGAGTCACCTGGGGACCACCTTCGGCGTCGACCGTTGCGACGTTGGCGATCACGGGGCGCTGGACGAGGGCCCGAGCCTTCTTGCTTAGCTGCGCGGTCATGTATTTCCTCCTTGGAACAGATGGATTTCAGGGGCGCTGTCGCGAGGGATCGCGAACTCACCCTCGTCACTCGATGCTACCGACCTTGCGAACTTCACGTTTCGTGGGTCGTGCGATGGTGCGTCTGGCCGAGTCGAGAGTGCGAGAGCGCGACCGCGCTGTCGCAATCCCCGACGGTGCTGATCCGAGGTGACGTACTTGACGCCCGACGTTCCGATCAGGCACACCACTGCCGGTCGCTTCATCGCGTCACCGCTCGGGTGAAGACCTTCGTGAGGAAAGGTTCAACGCGTGACGGCCAGTTGACGACGCTGGAGCCAGTCTCCGGTACTTGCGAGTTCCACGTATTTTCTCCACAGCACTAGGCTGGCGTTGGCGTCACGTGAGCTAATCACCTGGCGAAATAATGAAGGTCCGGCACATGACTCAGACCAGAATGGTGCCCGAGGGAAGAGTCCCGTGGCTGATTCAAGGTGGCATGGGCATCGCGATCTCTGGGTGGACGCTGGCGCGCGCGGTCGCGAGTGCCGGCCAACTTGGCGTGGTGTCGGGAACGGCGATTGACAACGTGTTCGTTCGTCGGCTCCAAGAGAACGGCGTCGACGCCGAAATGCAGACCGTCCTTGATCAATTTCCTCTTCAAAGCGCCGTCGACGAGGTGGTGCGTCACTTCGGCTCACGAAAGCGAAGCACTACGGAACCTTTTCGAACCCTGCCGATGCTCACGCATCAGAGTAGGGACCGATCGATTGACGTCGTGGTGTTGGCGGCGTTCGTCGAAGTCGCCCTCGCCAAAATGGGCCACGACGGTGACGTGGGCATCAACCTCTTGACCAAAGTGCAGATCCCGACGGCGGCCACGCTCTTCGGGGCCATGCTCGCCGGCGTGGACTACGTCGTGATGGGCGCAGGTGTTCCGACCCACATTCCCGGCGCGCTCGAACGTCTGAGCCTCGGCGAACCTGTCGACCTCCCCCTGAGCGTGACCGACGCGAGCAGTGACAACCCGGCCACGTCACTGCACTTCGATCCGTCGCGCTACCTCGGATCACGCGTTCTCACGCGTCCACGATTCCTCGGGATCGTGTCGTCACACGTGCTGGCGAACGCACTCGCGAAGAGGAGCAACGGACCCGTTGACGGTTTCGTGCTCGAGCGACCGGTCGCGGGTGGACACAACGCTCCTCCGCGCGGCGACTTCGGGGTCGACGGGGACGGCAATCCCGAGTACGGGCCGCGAGACGTCGTCGACTTTGACGTACTCAAGGGCCTCAAGGTTCCGTTTTGGATAGGGGGCGGCGTCACCTCACGCCAGGACGTGACCGACGCGATGTCACTCGGAGCGGCCGGCGTGCAGGTGGGGACGCTCTTCGCGTACTGCGACGAGTCGGGCATGGACCCGGCGCTCCGTCGTACGGTCCTCGAAGAGTTGAAGACGGGGACGGTCAGCGTTCGAACGTCGCTTCGCGCGTCGTCAACCGGGTACCCCTTCAAGGTCGCCTCGGTTGAAGGCACGATCTCGGCTCCGAAGATCTACGACGAGAGAACTCGTAAGTGCGACCTGGGATACCTGCGCGAACCGTACGTCAAGTCGGACGGTTCCGTGGGGTACCGATGCGCGGCCGAACCGGTTTCCGCGTACGTGAGAAAGGGTGGCTCACCGGAGGCGACCGTCGACGTGGCGTGTCTCTGCAACGGCCTGATGGCCACCTGCGGCCTCGGTCAAGTGCGATCCGACGGTCGTCACGAGTCCGCGATCGTGACGAGCGGCGACGCTATCAACGACGTGCGCGAGCTCCTTGACGGACGCGACCGGTACAGCGCGCGTGACGTCATCGCGCACCTCGACGTCGCCAGTGTCGCGGCGTGTTGACGTCGGCACTTCGACGAGCGGTTTCGTCTCACCCATGATCGAAGAGATGTCGTCCGACGAAATTCATGAGTTCGTGCTACAGCAGAAAGTTGGCCGGGTGGGCTGTCACACCGCGGGCGAAACGTACGTGGTCCCGGTCATCTACGCCTGGCACGACGACTGCTTCTACGTGTA
>DATKSO010000024.1:0-7012 GCA_035531635.1 Acidimicrobiales bacterium
CGGTGCAGACCCGGCGTGTCGACCAAGATGACCTGGGTGTCGCCCTCGCTCACGATGCCGCGAATGGCGTGTCGCGTGGTGTTGGGCGACGCGGCCGTGATGGAGACCTTCGCGCCGACGAGTTGATTGACGAGCGTCGACTTACCCACGTTGGGGCGGCCGAGGACGGCCACGAAGCCAGCCCTGGTCACCACGGCACCGACAGAGGTTCCACGAACACTTCCTCGATGCGGCGCCCGTCCATTCGAACGACCGTCAACCGGTAGAACTCGGTGGTGAGGACGTCGCCGACCGTCGGGACGCCGCCCTTCAAGTCGAGCACCAGGCCGCCCACCGTGTCCCAGCCGTCTTTCGGCAACGCCAATCCGTACTCGACGTTCGCGTCGTCGATATTGAGACGACCGCTTATCTCGACGCCGCCGTCGATCGAGCGGGTGTTGTCGTCGTCGACGCTGGGGTCCGACTCGTCGGTGATCTCGCCGACGAGCTCTTCGAGGACGTCCTCGAGGGTCACGAGTCCGGCCGTGCCGCCGTACTCGTCGACCACGATGAAGAGGTGGCTCTTGGCGTTGCGTATCTCGTTGAGGAGTGAGGCCACCCGTTTCGTCTCGGGCACGAACTGGGCCTCACCCATGTGGTCCTTCAGGACGTCGCCGCCCTGGTCGTTCGCCAACAGGCGCGCGAGGTGGCGAAGATTGACGATGCCCACCACGTCGTCGACCCCGTCGCCCAACACGGGCAGACGCGAGCGACCACTGAGGATGGAGAGATCGAGCGCCTCTCGCACGGTGGCGGTGCCGCTGATGTCGACGATGTCAATGCGTGGGACCATCACTTCACGCACGATGGTGTCTCCGAACTCGATGATGGAGTGGATGAAGTTGCGCTCGTCGGACTCGATGGCGTCGTCCTCGTGTGCCACGTCGGCCATGGCCAGGACTTCGGACTCGGTCATGCGCTGACTCTTGGCACCGCCGCCGAATAGTCCAATGACCTTGTCGGCCACCCATAGCAGGATCACCGAGACCCAGCGGACGGGCCAGAACCGCAGGATCCGTCCGACGACCGGGGCGCTGACGAGCGCCGCCTCATCGGGGTGTTGGATCGCGAAGTTCTTCGGGATCGCCTCGAAGGCCACAAAGATGACGACGACTTCGCCAGCGGTCGCGACGAAGACGCCGGCCGCCCCGAAGAGGTGACCGGCCAGTACGCCGACCATCGTGGCGGAGACCAACTGACAGATGAGGACCAGCAAGAGAAGGGGGTTGAGGAACTTCTCGGGCGCTTCGGTGAGCGACACCAACGCCTTCGAGCCGTGGCGACCCTGATCGCGAAGGGAGCGCGCGCGTCCCTTGTTCATCCTCGTCAGCGACGTCTCGGACATGGCGAAGAAGCCCGAGAGCATCAACAAGATGAGGACGGTGAGGCTGAGGTAGGTGTCACCCGCCCTCCAGGCGACGGCGATCACGCTGGACTCGCGCGGTAGTGGCGAGTCAACAACTCTCGCTCGCGCGCCTCCATTCGCTCGGCCTCGTCGTCGATGACGTGATCCCAACCCAAGAGGTGCAGCACGCCGTGCACGACGAGAAGAGCCACCTCGTCGTCGAAGGTGACTTCGTGCTCGAGCGCGTTACGCGCCGCGACGGCCGGGCAGATGACGACGTCACCGATGAGCTGGGGAATCTCGGCCAATGGCGGCTCGCCCGGTCCACTGCCCCCGGCGTCCGGTACGCGGCCCGTAGGTTCGGGCTCGTCGTCGATGGGAAAGCTCAGCACGTCCGTCGGACCTTCGTGGCCCATGAACTGCTGGTTGAGGTCGGCGATGGTGGGTTCGTCGGCGAAGATGAGTGACACTTCGGCGAGTCCGCGCACGCCTTCGTCGGTCAGCGAGCCGCGCGCGAGATCGACCCAGCGCTCGAGATCGATCTCGTGGTCGTGTTGCTCGTCCACCGCGTAGATGTCAATGCTCATGAGAGTCGTTCGTACGCCGCGACAATGTCCGCGACGATGCGGTGGCGAACGACGTCCTTCGTGCCGAGGTAGACGAAACTGATGCCCTCGACGTCGCCGAGCGTCTGGTCGATGTCCACCAGACCACTGCGTTTGCCGTTGAGGTCGATCTGGGTGACGTCGCCGTTCACGACGGCCTTGGAGTTGAAGCCGATACGCGTCAAGAACATCTTCATCTGCTCGGGCGTCGTGTTCTGGGCCTCGTCGAGGATGATGAACGAGTCGTTCAAGGTCCTGCCGCGCATGAAGGCGAGGGGCGCGACTTCTATGGTGCCGTTGGCGAGGAGTCGCTGGGCACCGTCGGCGCCCACCATGTCGTAGAGGGCGTCGTAGAGGGGTCGCAGGTAGGGGTCCACCTTCGCCATCAAGTCACCCGGGAGGAATCCCAAGTTCTCACCCGCCTCGACGGCGGGACGCGTCAGCACGATGCGCTGGACTTGGCGTCGGTGCAGGGCCTGGACGGCCTGCGCGACGGCGAGGTAACTCTTGCCCGTGCCCGCGGGTCCGATGCCGAAGGTGATGATGGAGTTGTCGATGGCGTCGGTGTAGCGCTTCTGGCCGGCGGTCGAGGGGCGGATCGCCTTTCCCTTGGCGCCCCGCACGACTTCGTGTCGCAGTACTTCACTCGGACGCAGGTCGTCCGCGACCATGTCGATGGTGCGGGCGATCTTCGTGGTGTCGAGTGACTGGCCGCTTTCGAGCACGAGGACGAGCTCGTCGAAGAGTCGCAACACCGTCGCCGCGTCAGGACCGGTGACGGAGATCTGATTGCCCTGCACACGAATCTTTGACTTGGGGAACGAACGTTCGACGACACGTAGGTGTTCGTCGCGCGCACCGAGCAGACCCGCCATCAAGTGCGTGTTCGCGACGTAGGTGGTCGCCGTCAGAACGTTGTCGGCCCTGATCTCTGACGTCATCCGGACGGCCAACGCATCTGTCGTCCGCCGAGAACGTGCACGTGCAAGTGAGGAACCGTTTGACCACCTTCGTCGCCGACGTTAAAGACCAAGCGGTAGCCACTGTCTCGAACGCCCTCCGCCGTCGCGACCTCTCGAGCGAGCCCGATGAGCTCGTCGAAGACGCCGAGGTCCGTCGCGGCGACGTCGTTCACCCCGTCGAAGTGCCGCTTCGGTATGACGAGGACGTGCACCGGTGCTTCCGGTGCAATGTCATAAAACGCGAGCGAGGTGTCGCTCTCGGCGACGACCTTTGCGGGGATCTCCCCCGCGACGATTTTGCAGAAAAGGCAGTCACTCATCTAGTGCTCTCATCATTACTCATTTTGCGCGTCGTCCAGCGTAAATCCCCATCCACCAGCCTGGAAGGCCAGGAGCGACGCCGCCACGACGCCCGCGGTCTCCGCTCGCAACACCGTCGGACCGAGTCCGACGCGACGGCGAGCCTCGTCCCACTCGTCCAAAGCCCATCCACCCTCGGGTCCGATCGCGACACCGCGCACGCCACGCCAGTCGCCCTTGGCCCCGAGGTCCGCTACCGCCACCGATTCGGGAACGTCCTTCACCTTGACCGGATCCGCGACCTCGACGTCGTAGGTCCGACGACACTGTCCCGTGGACTCGGCCGCGATTCGCCGCCACCGTGAGAGGGTCTTCTCGCGCGCGTCGCCCTTGAACTTCGCGACGACGCGCTCGCTGAGCAGCGGCACGATCCGCGTGACGCCGACCTCGGTCGCCTTCGCGACGGCCCACTCCGCGCGGTCGCCCTTCAGTGGCGCCAAGTACAGCGTCGTCTCGGGGCTCGGCGGATCGAGGTACACGTGCGTGACCGGGCTCGCTCCTCGCTCGGTGACCGCACAGATCGCCCAGGACCCGCGTCCGTCCGTCACGACGATCTCTTCTCCCTCGCGAACACGAAGCACCTTTCGCAGGTGGTGATCGTCGGCGGCGGCGAGTTCAGGTGACGCCGGATCGGGTACGTGAAACTGTCCGAGCGCGGCCACGCGTCGTGGCCACTCGATGAGGGTCACTTCTTCGCCTTGCGCCGGCGAAAGAGCCCACCACTCGGTTCACGGACCTCTTCTTTTCGGTGGTCGGCCCACTGACGCAGCAGATTCTCCGAGTCCTCGTCGAGCTCACTCGGTACGTCGACGATGAGGTGCACGTAGAGATCGCCGCGCCCGCGACCGTGAAGGTGCTCGACGCCCTCGTGGCGCACGCGGTGCACCGTGCCGTTGGCACTGCCCGCGTCGACCTCGATCGAGACAGCGTCACGCAAGGTCGGCACCGTGATCGTCGCGCCGAGTACGGCTTGACTGAAGGCGATGTGCGCCTCGTGGTGAAGGTCGTCGCCGTGGCGTTCGAACCGGGGATCGCTCATCACCCGCAGGTGCACGAAGAGACGTCCGTTCGCGCCGCCGCGAGGGCCCGCCGGTCCCCGGTCAGCCAATCGCATCGTCGAACCGTCCTCGACACCCGCGGGAATCTGGGCGCTCAGCGTCACGCTCTGCTGGCGTCGGCCGTCGCCGCGACACTCCGCGCACGGCGTCTCGATCCGCGATCCCATGCCCTGACAGCGCGTGCAGATCTGCGAGGTCATCATCTGGCCAAGAATCGAGTTGCGCACGCGTCGAACCTCTCCCGTGCCGCTGCACTCTTCACACCTGATCGGCGACGTGCCTTCGGCGCAGCCCGATCCTCCGCACGTCGCGCAGCGCTGGGGCAACGTCACGGTGACCTCACGCGTCGCGCCAAAGGCGGCCTCTTCGAGCGTGTTGTCGATCGGGACAACCGCGTCGGGGCCGGGCTTGGGCCCGCGGCGCCCGTGCGTGTTGCCCGCCATGCCGCCAAAGAACATGTCGAAGATGTCCTGGACGGACCCCGCGCCGAAGGGGCTCCCTCCGGCGCCGACGTCCGAGCCGAAGCGGTCGTAGTTGGCCCGGCGCTCGGGGTCCGACAGGATCTCGTAGGCCTGGGAGACCTCCTTGAAGTGCGCTTCGGCCGCGGGGTCGACGGTGTTCGTGTCGGGGTGGTACTTGCGCGCGAGACGTCGGTAGGACTGCTTCAGTTCATCGGGCGAACAGGTCGCGTCAACTTCGAGCACTTCATACAGGTTGGTGTTAGGCACGTTCGTTCTCTCCGCCAAAGTGGGTGGTCAGGTGTCTCGACACTGCCTCGGCCGCGGCCATCACCTCTTGGTACTTCATCCTCGTCGGCCCGAGGAGTCCGACGGCGCCAATGGTCTCACCGTCCAGGGACACCGGCGCGACGATCACGGCGCACGACGACAGTGGCTCGAAACCGTGTTCTGACCCGATCGCCACAGTGACGCCCTTGTCCAAGATGTCCTCGACGAGTGAGACGACGAGGAGCTCCTGCTCCAAGATGCCGAGCACCTTGCGCACGGTTTCGACCCCTTCGAAGACGTCGGCGACCTTGGCCGACCCGCCGATGTAAACCTGCTCGCCCTCCATCGTGGGCATCTCCGCGTGCAAGAGCGAGACCGCCTCGCGCACGAGTTTGGCGATGGTGTCACCGCGCGAGGGCACCTGAACCTTCGCTTCGAGCGTCGTGCCGATGAGTAAGGCGTTCAACTGGCGCGACGCTTCGCTCACCTCAACGTGGTTCGCTTCGAAGGACGCGAGCACGCTGTGCTTGGTGACCGTGCCGTCGGAGAAGACCGTCACCAACAGATGGTGACGGGCGTCGAGGTTGACGAGCTGCACGCTCAAGACCGTGGCGCGCGAGTGGCCCGATCCCACCACGACCGACGTGTAGCTGGTGAGTTGACTGAGTAGGAGCGAGGTCTGTTCGAGGACGTCTTCCACCTCGCCGCGCACGTGCGCGAAGAACTCCTTGATCTGATGTTGCTGCGCCGGACCGAGTACGCCCGCTTCGAGGTGGTCCACGAAGTAGCGGTACCCCTTGTCCGTCGGCACCCGGCCCGCTGAGGTGTGGGGCTGGGCGAGGTAGCCCTCGCGCTCTAGGGCCACCATCTCGGTGCGCACGGTGGCCGGTGAGACCACGAGGTCGGCGTTCTGGGCCACCGACGACGAGCCCACGGGCTGAGCGGTGTCGATGTGCTCGACGACGACGGCTTCCAAGATGGTCGCCTTGCGCGCGTCGAGGTTGCTCTTGGGCTGAGGTGGGGTCTTCACGCGCCGGGCCATACGTTCTCCTTGTTAGCACTCGATTTTACCGAGTGCTAACCACTCTTCAGACGGGTGTCTATTCTGGGCGCGTGGAGACCTTTAGCGCCCCAGAACGACCGAGCGTGCCCGCCTCGGGTGAGGAGAAGCCCCAACTCGACGCCTGGCTCGACTTCCTTCGCGCCACGCTCCTTCATAAGTGCGACGGTCTGAGCGCGGCGCAGCTAAAGGAACGTCCCGTCGCGTCGTCGCGCCTGTCACTCTTGGGCATCGTTCGTCACATGACCTTCGTCGAACAGGCCTGGTTCGACACCACCTTCGCCGGCCACGACCCGGTCGAGCACTACAAGAGCGAAGGAGATCGCGACGCGGACTTCAACGACCTCGACAGCCACGCGCTCGAGGAGGTCATGGACTTCTACCTCCACGAACTGAAGGTCTCACGAGAGGTGAGCGCGGGCCACGACTTGAGCGAAGTCGGAAAGCTGCCCCGTCGAGGTCGCGCGGTCGATCTGCGATGGATCTACGTGCACATGATCGAGGAGTACGCCCGACACTGTGGGCACGCCGACCTGCTTCGTGAGATGATCGACGGCACCACGGGGTACTAGTCGATCCGAGCGGCGCACGAGAACGTCGTTCGCGGTTGCGACACCACCAAACAGCTCGCCGCGCACTTTCGAGTGAACGACGCGGCCGATCGCGCGTCTTCGACCTCTCATCAGCGGCGTAGCACTCCTTGCGCCACGACAACGTTGAGCGTCGCGGCACACGTCATCTTGACAAGTGGGTCAACGTTGGGCGTCGCTAGTCAGCGCGTCGTCATTGGCTTGGGAGAATTGTTTTGGTCCAAACGATAGATAGTGAAGCACAACGATATGTGGCAAGGGACTT
>DATKSO010000025.1:0-9056 GCA_035531635.1 Acidimicrobiales bacterium
GAGGCCTTTCGCGTCAATCGGATCATCGAAGACCTCCTCGACCTCTCGCGCATCGAGGGACAGGGCTCACCCAGTCGCGAGCCCATCGCCGTGTCGCTCATCGTGGCGGACGCCATCGAGCGCATACGAACCGCCGCCGAACAGCACGAAGTGAAGATCAACTTCGACGAACCCGAAACGGACCAGGTGGTCTTCGGGGATCGGCGCCAACTCACGTCGGCCCTGCACGCGCTGCTCGAAAACGCGGTCGTCTACTCTCCACGTGACGGCACCGTGGACATCAGCGTCAAGCGCCTCGACGCGTCGCACGGCGAGGACGGCGAGAGCGTCGGACCCTGCGTGCACGTCGAAATCCGCGACCACGGCGTGGGCATCCCGGCGAAGGACCTGGAGCGGATATTCGAGCGTTTCTACCGTGTCGACCCGGGCCGGGCCCGCGAGACCGGTGGCACTGGTCTCGGACTCAGTATCGTTCGCCACGTGGCGCAGAATCACGGGGGCACCGTGCTCGTGGACTCTCGTGAGGGCGAGGGTTCGACCTTCACGTTGGAACTCCCGCTCAACCAGCAATGACGAAGAAGCGCCCGAGCGAACAGCGCGTCAGCGTCCTCGTCGTCGAAGATGAGGAGTCGTTCATCGACGCCCTCACGATCGGGCTCGATCGCGAGGGATTCGACGTGTCGATCGCGCGTGACGGTCAACAGGCCCTCGCCCTCTTCGCCGCCAATCAGTTCGACGTCGTACTCCTCGACCTCATGTTGCCGAAGATGTCCGGTCTTGACGTCTGTCGATCGATACGTGTGACGAGCAGTGTGCCGATCATCATCGTGAGCGCCAAGGGTGAAGAGGTCGACATGGTGTTGATGCTCGAGATCGGTGCCGACGACTACGTCACCAAGCCCTACCGCCTTCGTGAACTCGTCGCGCGCATCCGTGCCGTGCTGCGGCGGCGTCAACGAAACGACGAGGTAGAGGCTGACGAGGAGATCTCCCTTGGCAATTTGCGCCTCGACATCGACGCTCGTCGCTGCTTCGTGAACGGCGAGGAGATCAAGCTTCGAAAGAAGGAGTTCGCCCTCCTTCGGCTCCTGTTGGAGAATCCCGGTCGAGTCCTAACCCGCGAAGTGCTCATCGATCGCGTGTGGGGCAGTGACTACGTCGGCGACACCAAAACCCTCGACGTGCACATCAAACGTCTGCGCACACTCATCGAAGACGAGCCGAAGAACCCCACGCACATCACCACCGTGCGCGGCGTGGGTTACCGCTACGAAGTCACGAAGCCCTAGCGCGAATCGTCGAATCGCCACCCAGGTAGGGAGCGAGGACGTCGGGCAACCTCACGGTCCCGTCGGCCTGGCGATAGGTCTCGACCATCGCGGCCCACACGCGTGACCACCCGAGAGCTGAGCCGTTCACGGTGTGCACCAACTCGATCTTGCCGTCACTCGTGCGGTAGCGAACGCTTGCGCGACGCGCCTGGTAGTCACGGAACCAGCTCACCGACGAGACCTCGAGCCAGCGATCCACGCCGGGGCTGAAGACCTCGAGGTCGATCGTGTACGCCGAGGCGGTGCCCAAATCACCGGTACAGAGATTCAAGAGTCGATACGTGAGGCCGAGGGCCTGGAGGAGCTCTTCGGCCCGCCGGAGGATGTCGGCGTGCGCGTCGTCGGCTTGTTCGGGGGTGCAGTAGGCAAAGAGTTCGACTTTGTCGAACTCGTGCACGCGCAGCAGTCCCCGCGTGTCCTTGCCGGCGGAACCCGCTTCGCGACGAAAACAGGCCGTTTGGGCCGTCAAGCGGATAGGCAGCTCCGCTTCGTTCAGAATTTCGCCGCGACGAATCGAGGTCAGCGGAACCTCACCCGTCGGAATGGCCCACAGTCCGTCGCGCTCGATGGCGTACATGTCATCGGCTGATTTGGGCAGATGGCCGGTCGCCATCATCGTCTCGGTCAACGCGAAGCTCGGAGGCCGAAGTTCTTCGTAGTCGTCGCGCTGGCGGTCGAGAGAAAAGGCCCCGAGAGCGCGCAGAAGTCGCGACCCGGCCCCACGGTAGAGCGGGAACATCGAACCGGCCATCTTGGCGCCGGACTCCATGTCCAAGATGCCGAGTTCGGTGCCGATCTCCCAGTGGGGTACTCGTTGGTGTTCGGCGAACGTCGGGAAGGGGGCACCTTGGTCCATGTCGACCCACCAGCGCCGCACTTCGACGTTGTCCTCCTCGTCCACGCCGTCAGGAACCCTGTCGTCGGGCACGTTGGGAATCATGAGCAATCGGCTGTTCAACGCTTCCGCGACACGCTCTACCGCCTCATTCGCCACACGTTCCTTGTCACCGAGCTCGCGACTCGACTGCGTGAGCGTCTCGGCGGCGTCAAGCTCCTTGTTTCGACGAGCGTCACCCACCTGGCGTGACAGTTCCTTGATCTCGGCGCGAAGACGCTCGTCTTCTTGGAGAAGACTCCGATGCTCGACGTCGAGGGCCAAGATCTCGTCCATCGTCTCCGTGGGTACCCCGCGGCGCGCGAGGGCGGCCTTCACGACGTCCGGCTCACGACGCAACTGGCCAAGATTAATCATTCGTCAAGACTACCTAGGCACCGTCGCGCCATAGTTGGAACCGTCTAGTTTCGTAGGGCATGAGTTACGCGGTCGACGTCAACAATCTCGAAGTCAACTTCGGGTCTCTGCGCGCGGTGAACGACGTCACGCTCAACGTTAACTACGGCGAAGTCGTCGCCCTGTTGGGTCCGAACGGCGCGGGCAAGACGACGCTCGTCGAGACACTGCTCGGCTTTCGATCGCCCGACGCCGGCACCGTTCGCCTGCACGGTCTCAACCCGACGCGTGATCACCACGAGGTCGTCACTCGCACGGGCGCTTTGTTGCAACGCGGCGGCGTATGGGCGCCGATGTCGCCGCGTGACGTCTTGCGCCTCACCGCGTCGTACTACGACGCGCCGCGTGACGTGGGCGAACTGCTCTCGCTGCTCGACCTCGACCGTTGCCAGAGGACCCCGTGGCGGCGCCTGAGCGGTGGGGAACAGCAGCGAACACTCCTGGCGCTCGCCCTCCTTGGTCGACCCCGGGCACTCGTGCTCGACGAACCAACGACGGCCGTTGATCCCGAAGGCCGACAGGTGATACGTGAACTCATCACCGCCGAACGAGACCGCGGGTGCGCGCTCTTTCTCACTACGCACGAGCTCACCGAAGCGGAGCGACTCGCCTCTCGACTCGTCATCATGCACCAGGGGCGAGTGCTCATCCAGGGCACCCTCGACGAGCTCGCGGGAACGCCCGAGATGATCGTCCAATCGTCGGGCCCCGTCGATCCGGCGGGCCTCGCGGCCCTGTTGCGTTGCGAAGTGACCCTCGATAATCCCCTCCAGTTACGGTGCGCCGTGGCGTCCACGCCCGAGCGCATCGCTCTGGTGTCGAACTATCTGGCGAGCATCGGTCTGTCCATGGTGTCCCTTCGAACCCGAGCCTCACTCGAAGAGCGGTACCTGTCGCTCGTCAGTGACGAGCGAAGCGACTTCCCCTCGTGAACGCTTGGTGGGCTCAGACGCGGGCCGAAGTCTCCATGACCATCCGTCGCGGCGAGACGCTGCTGCTCACGATCGGCATCCCCGTCATGCTGCTGCTCTTCTTCTCCTTGACCCACGTCACTTCTTCTCCAGGCGCGCACCGTGTCGACTTCATCGCGCCGGGCATCCTGGCGTTGTGCGTGCTCTCCACGTCGCTCGTAGCGCTCTCGATCGCGACGGGCTTCGAACGATCGTCGGGCGTGTTGCGCCGTCTGCACGTGACGCCACTGGGGCAACGCCGGCTCATCGGAGCGAAGATCTCGGCCGTGCTCGTCACCGAGGTCATCCAAGTGGTCGTCCTCTCGGGCGTGGCGCTGCTCTTGAAGTGGCGCCCCGACGGTGGACTCGTCGGGGCGCTCGAGGTCACGCTCGCCCTGGTTCTCGGCTCGGCTGGCAGCGCCGGTATCGGGCTCGCGCTCGCGGGGCGACTTCGCGCGGAGGTGAACCTCGCCGCGAGCAACGGCCTCTATCTCGTACTCCTGTTGCTCTCGGGGATCGTGGTGCCCCTCACGTCGATGCCGTCGATCGTCCGCCGAGTCGTGATCGCGTTGCCGTCGGGCGCGATGGCCGAGGCGCTGCACCGGGTGTTGGGACACGGTGGTGCGCCAACCGTGGCGGACTGGCTGTCGCTCGCGCTGTGGGCCGTCGCCGCGCCCCTGCTCGCGGCGCGTACGTTCCGCTTCGACTAGGCCGACTTCAAAAGCTTGATGCCACTGGCTAATTGCTTCTTCGGAATCGCGCCAAAGTAGACGTTGGTGACGATTCCCTTGGCGTTGACAAAGACGCTTTCGGGAACGGCGCCAAAGCCGAAGATGCCCGACGTGACGGCGCCATTGGGGTCGAACGCGACCGGAAAGGTGACGCCGTCCTTCCTCACCATGGACTGAGCCGCTGAACGCACGTCGGTGGCGTCGACGGCCACGACGTCGACGGGCGTTGGATTGGTGGTGCGGACGTACTTCGCGATCTGGGGCATCTCGGTCTTACAGGGTCCGCAGTAGCTCGCGAAGAAGATCAAGACGCTCGGATGACCTGACACCCACGGCGCCGCGACCTTTCCGCCATTTAGACCCGCGAGCGTGAAGCTCTTCACGTGCTTACCTACGAGCTGATTCGTCGACGAGTTGGTTTGGTTTCCTCCGGTGAGAATTGAGACGACCGTAATCAGGACAATCGCTACGACGACGCTGACGGTGATGACCAACTTGCGGGAGCGTCGTCCCGTGGGGACCTCAGTGGTTGCGGACAAGAACGTCAACCGCCATCAAGATGAAGAGCGCGGAGAGGTACGTGATGGAAAAGTGGAACAGGCGCATCGCTTCCGCGACGTCGGCCTTACCGACGAGCGCGTGCCGGTAGAGACGGATCGCGTAGAAGGTGAACATCGCGCCGAGCACGGTGGCCGACACGGCGTAGACCCAGCCGAGATGCGCGCTCGGACCGATCATCAGCGTCAGCGCCCACATCAAGACCGTGTAGACGAGAATCTCAAGCGTCGTGCGCCGTAGTGACGCCACGACCGGCATCATCGGCACGTGAGCGGCCTCGTAGTCGTCGCGGTATCGAACGGCGAGCGCCCAGAAGTGCGGCGGCGTCCAGATGAAGATGACGAGGAACAACAGCACCGGCGTCCAGCCCAAGGAGTTGGTCACGGCCGACCAGCCGATCAACACCGGCACCGCACCGGCCGCGCCTCCGATGACGATGTTCTGCTTCGATCGGCGCTTCAAGATCATGGTGTAGACGAAGACGTAGAACGCCGTCGCCGACATGGCCAACCACGCCGAGAGTTCGTTCACCCAAACCGCGAGGATCACGAACGCGGCGATCTCCAGGGCACCCGCGAAGAGCGCGGCCGAACGCGCGGACATGACACCCGTCACCACCGGGCGGCGCTTCGTGCGCTCCATGATCGCGTCGATGTCGCGGTCGATCACCATGTTGAACGCGTTGGCGCCCCCCGCCGCGAACGTGCCGCCGACGAGGGTCACCACGATGAGCCACAGCCTCGGGAACCCGTTCGCCGCCACGATCATGGTCGGCACGGTGGTCACCAGCAGGAGCTCGATGATGCGCGGTTTCGTGAGGGCGAGGTAGCCCTTAAGGACGTCGCTCGTCGAAAAAGATGAGGTTGCGGAAACGGTCACAGGGGATACTCTACGAGGCTCGCCATTCCCTAGGCTAGGACGGTGCCCGTCCCGCTACCTCGCCGAGTGACGGGTCCAGTATTTCGTTGGTTCGCCCTCGCGTCGTTCCTCTCGATGATCGTCATCATTCTCACCGGCGCGGCCGTGCGCCTCACGGGTTCGGGCCTCGGTTGTCCGGATTGGCCGACCTGCTTCAAACACAAAATCGTCAGTTCGTCGAGTTACCACTCAAAGATTGAGTTCGGCAACCGGTTGGTGACTATTTCGCTGATCGTGATCATCGGACTGACGTTCCTGGCCGCTCTGTGGAGGGAGCGACGACGGCGCGACCTCGTGGTGTTATCCGGGATCTTGGTCCTCGGAGTCGTCCTTGACGCCATCCTGGGCGCCCTCGTCGTCTACACCAAGCTCAATCCCTACCTCGTGTCATTGCACCTGCTGTTCAGCCTGGCCATGGTGGTCGTGGGGGCACTTCTCTATCACCACTCGAAGTATCTCTACGGTGAGGGCGCGAGGAGTGACGTGCGCGATCCCTACTTCCGCTCCCTTGCGCGCGCCCTGTGGATTCCCTTCGTCGTACTCGTCGTGACGGGTACCGCGACGAGTGGCTCGGGACCCCACGCCGGAAACTCACAGGGCCAACTCGTCGCTCGACGCTTACCCTTCGCTCTCTCGTCAGCCGCGTGGGTGCACTCACTCGCCGCGGTGCTGTTCATCGGCCTGGTCGTCGGCCTCCTACTCGCCATCTGGAAGAGTGACGCACCGACGCCGCTCAAACTCGGCGTGCGCCGTCTGGTCTTCATTTCGTTGATCCAAGCGACCATCGGCGCGACACAGTACCTCACGCACCTCCCAACGTGGCTCGTCGAACTTCACGTGGCCGGCGCCGTCTCGCTGACAATTGGCCTGACGCAGTTCAACGTGCGCCAAAGCGCGCGCGACCGAGAGCCCGGAACAAAGAAGTCAGCGCTCGCCGCGTCGCCGGCGGTCCCGTAGCTGCTTCGACGAGGCGCTGACCCACGAGCACTCCGCGTCGTCGTCGTTCGACGTCACCGTGCGACAATGAAGTCATGGGACTCGATTCAACTCGGCGAAGGAACGACGCTACCCGTGACTGAGAGCAAGGCTCACTCGCACGCGATGTCGACTGACGGTGACGTCCGCTACGTGCTTGGAGCGTTGATACTCATCTCGCTGTTCCTCGTCGGCGAAGTAGTGACCGCAATCATGGGAACCTCACTCGCTCTCTTTGCCGACGCCGGGCACATGTTGAGTGACGTCTCCGCTCTCGCCATGAGCGCGTGGGCCCTTCGTCTCGCGAAGCGACCGGCCGAAGGACGCTGGAGCTTCGGTCTCAAACGTGCGGAGATCCTCAGCGCGGCGGTCAACGGCGTGACCCTCGTCGCCGTGGCACTTCTCATCGCGGTGGAAGCCATTCAACGACTCATAACGCCCCATCACGTTGCCGGAGCCCTGATGTTGGTCGTGGCGATCGTGGGCGCCCTCGTCAACGTGGTCGCGGCCTACGTCCTCGCGAAGGCCGATCGTAGGAACTTGAACATCCGCGGTGCCTACCTGCACGTGGTGACCGACCTCTACGCCTTCGTCGGCACCGCCGTCGCCGGCGTGGTCATCATCCTTTCCGGCTGGGAGCGAGCCGACGCCCTCGCGTCGCTTTTCGTGGTCACGCTCATGGTCCGCTCCGCGTGGGGACTTTTACGGGACGCCGGGAAGATCCTCCTTCAGGGAACGCCCGACAACCTGAATCTCAGTGACGTGCGCGCGCACCTCGCCAACGTCGAGCACGTTCTCGACGTTCACGACCTCCACGCCTGGACCGTGGCGTCCGATCTCCTCACGCTGAGCGCTCACGTGGTCGTCGAGGACGGATGTTTCGATAGCGGCCACGCGCCTCGCATCCTCGACGCACTCCAGCAATGCCTCACCGAACACTTCTCGATCGAACACGCGACCTTTCAACTTGAACCGGCTACGCACGTATCCCACGAAGAAGGACTGCACCCCTGAGGTGAAGTAGGCACGCGAATCGGCCCGCTCCGTGCGCTAATAGATTGAATATAGACTATTACTGGCGCCAACGAGAACCTGGGAACTAGTTTAGACTATATATAGACTGTTATACTGCTATTAGGGGTATAAACAATGCAAAATGAACCATTACGCACCACCGCTGAGTGGGAACAGCGCCTAGGCGACGACGTGAGGAGTCTCCGCCAACGCCAACGCCTCACCCAGGCCGAGCTTGCGCAACGCGCCAACATCTCACTGTCCGCGGTCAAGTACTTGGAGAAAGGACGCGGGTCCTCGCTCGCCACGTTGATACGAATCGCCCGGGTGTTCGACAGGACCGACTGGCTCGCGTCGTTCGCCCCGCCCGAACCCGCCGTGAGCCCCCTCGCGGCGTTGCGTGAGCACCAACGACGGGCCAAAGCTGGCCCCAAGCGCGTCCGTCACGCTGCGCCCAGGACGAGCTCAGCGTGACCTACACGCCGGCGGAGGTCATTGAAGTCTCGGCGTGGGGCCGATTCGTCGGCGCCGTCGTCCCCGATCCAACGACGGGCTTCTACGCCTTCCAGTACGACGATTCGTGGATCGCGAGTGGCGCCGATCTCGCGCCGCTCCACCTCCCCCGACGAGCCGGCGTCTTCGAGTTCCCGGAACTCTCCCGTGCCACCTTCTACGGCCTACCGGCCCTTTTGGCCGACGCGCTACCCGACCGCTTCGGCAGCGCCCTCGTGAACGCGTGGATGGCCGAGCAGGGCGTCGGACCCGAGCGCGTCACGCCCCTCGACCGCCTCGCCTACGCGAGCACTCGGGCAATGGGCGCCCTCTCCTTCGCGCCCCCGACGGGACCCGCGACGTCCGAGGTGAGCATGGTGCAACTGGCCGACCTCGTCGTGGCCGCTCGAGCGCAGATCACCGGCACGCTCGACGAGTACGACGTCCATGAAGCGCTCACGTCGCTCATCTCGGTCGGCACGTCCGCGGGCGGCGCGCGGGCGAAGGCGGTCCTCGCCTACAACCCCGCTACCGGACAGATGCGCTCGGGCCAGCTCCACGCGCCCGACGGCTATCAGCAGTGGCTGCTCAAACTCGACGGTGTCGGCGACCCCGTCAATCACCCCTCCGATCCCTTCGTCACCAGCGAGGAGTACTGCCGGGTGGAGTACGCGTACTACTTGATGGCGATCGAAGCCGGTGTCGAGATGAGCGAGTCGCGGCTGCTGCTCGAGGGTCCGCGGGCCCACTTCATGACGCGCCGCTTCGACCGAGGACCGAGCAACGAACGCGTCCA
>DATKSO010000026.1:0-10089 GCA_035531635.1 Acidimicrobiales bacterium
TCGGAAGGAACAGGGACATCGGAAGACGCGCCAACTCGCTCTTCAAGGGCAGAGCCGCGTAGACGGCTCCGGAACGCCAGAGTTCGGGGCTCAGGACGTGAAGTCGAAGCATCAAGGCGACGAGTGCCGTCACGCCGGCGCCGACAATGCCGAGCCAAGGCCGATCTCCCTGAATCAGTCGATTGCGCGCGAGTGCGCCCAGTCGAACCAGCTCCTTCAATGGTGAGACGTCTTCATGGACGTTCGTAAGGAGCGTTCCGTCACCGCCGACCTCATCGCGGTTGAGGTTCGGGGCAACCTTCACGAGACGTTCGCTTCTTCGAGGAGGACGTGTCGCTTCGAAATCAGGCCGCGCGATTCCGTGATGTTGGTCATCTCTCTTGAAGTGAGTCTCATCTCGACATCGTCCTCGCTCGGCTCGCGTGCGACATAACTGACTCTATGGGCCATTCATACGTCCTGACGGCAAGAAAGTTGACATCTGCGTACGGAAACGAGCGGTGGCCCTCACTTGGAAACTCCCTAGTCAGGATCCAAATGAGTCACGCAGAGTCGCTGGCACCTTGGGATCTTCGTGTGACGCCGGTGCCACTGATCAGAAGGTCTCGTAGCAACGGCTCGGAGAGATGACTTCCTGGACTAGAAACGTGAACGGGCACCGACGGTCGGAAGACCCCGATGAGGAGGAACTCGAAATGCCAAAAATGATCATTACGCACGGTGTCGCCGACGTGGACACGTGGTTGAGCTTCAAGGCTGAGCGGGCTGAGGCGATCGCGGCGATGGGCGCTTCGCAGATCGTGGACCTCGTTGCTGAAGACGGAAGCAACGCCGTAGCAATTTCCGCCAACGTCGATGACGTGGCGGCGGTGTTGGCGGCGACCTCGTCGCCGTCGCCGGAACTTGGCGCCGCCATGGGACGTCACGGGGTCCTTCCACCACTGACGATTTACGTCGAAAGGTAACGCGTTCGACGCGGCCTGTTCGACGACGCTGCGCACCACGCAAGATTTAGGAGGCTTCACGAAGCATCATCTGCGAGGTCCTCGTTCGCGTTTTATCGAGCGTTGCCTATGAGATTGTCGGTGACACAACCTACGGAGGAGTGCTTCGTGTTTTCGCAGTGCCAGCGTCTGTCGTGAACGGCTAGTAGTTCTGATGAAGCCTTGGGAGGGACTCCTCGTGCATCAGTGAGCTGGACTCAATTCTCTGAGATGAGTTGTACCCCCCGCGCCACTTTCGAGAGACGGTTCATTGCGTCGAGACTTCAAGACGATTCATGTGGAGAGCTCCGGTACTGCAGGACTCGTGACAGACCAGGCGCCGGCCGGCACCTGGTAGGCGCCGCTGCGGTGAGTTACGTCACGTCAGGATCTTGCCAGGCACCCTAGGGTGTACTTGGGATCGTCTCGTATACAGGAGGGCCATGGGAATCGTGCAACGAGAGACCGGACAGGGACTCGCTCACCACCACGCGCCGGTGCGCGACCACGTGGCCGAGGCCAGCGAGACGAACCGGACTGCTGAGAGCCCGTCTCACTGGAAGTGCCTCAGCGTCGAATGCTCCGCCACCTGGGTTCTTCCGCCGGGAGAGAAGCCCCGAGGGTAAGACACACCATTGACGCCAGCACGCTGGGCGTCGGCGGTTAGTCACTGCAGCAGGGTGCACTTCGTGTCGCGCCGGGCTCGCGACACCGATGAAGAATTTCTCTACGTCGCGAAGACTATCTCGAAGCGACCGGCAAGGAACAGTGGGGAGGCGTCTGCGCTTGCTCAGCCTTCCTGGCACCATCGCTGGGGATCTGTAGCTGTGTTGTCGCGCCTGTTCCTTACGAGACCGACTTCGTCAACTTATTTCGTGTGCTGGACGCCAGACACGTCACGTCGGTCGTCCGATACCGACGATCGCCAACCCTTCAAGACCGCGTTCTTCGAAGTCGTGGTGGTGTTATCACGACGCCAACCTCGCTGGCTAACACCCTTTTGGCGGACGTCCACGTCCCTCTAAAAAGGAGCGATGTAGTAGGCCTCCCGTCATCGAGGCGCAGGTCGTTCACCAACAGCAAGGGAGGGCAATATGCAAGGACGAAGTTACTCCGCCGAGGCGGCCCGGGTGTTACGCCGTCGAACAATTCGAGGCTTCTCGACTCGTCACCCGCGCTCGGCTTCGCAACGATTGGTAGTGAGCTTCCTTCTCACTATCGGAGTCGTCGCAGTGCCACTTTTTGTCGGCGCGCAAACTGGTGTTTCCGCGGCGACCGGTGGCACGGTGATAGCGGTCGGGAGCGGTGCGTTCGGCAACATGCTGATTGTCGGGTCGGGCAAGTACGCGGGTTACTCGCTGTACTTCATCTCGAGCGATCAGCCACCAAAGTTTGGCTGTACGACTACCGTGCTCGGCAAGGGGAATCAAGCCTTTTCTTGCACCGGTCCGTCCAACGCCCAAAATGCGGAGTGGCCCGCCATCACGACTACCGGCACACCGGTCGCAGGCCCCGGGGTGAGCCAGAAGCTTCTCGGCACCGTCAAAAGAAAGGGAATTGGCGATGAGGTGACGTACGCCGGGCATCCGTTGTACTTATTCGACCGGGGGCCGGGCCAAATTACTGGAGAAGGTTGGGACGAGCCCAGCTTGCCGCCATTTCACGGCGTGTGGTGGTTGATGACGCCCGCCGGGCTTTCGCTGCCCTGGCCCGGAGCGCTGGCCGCTACGACGATCGCCAGTGGTCGTAACGTCCTCGGCGCGATCATGCTCACCGGGGCTGGTTTCAAGACGGCACCCGTGTACACGTTCAGCGGCGACGGCGCAGCCAAGTCGAACTGTACCGGGGCGTGCGCGATTGCCTGGCCCCCCGTATTGACCGAGTCCCTTCCCGCAGCGACAGTGTCCGTGAACGTGAAGATGATTGGTTCCATCATGCGTCCGGACGGAACGCACCAGGTCACCTACGCGGGCAAGCCTCTGTATCTGGATGCGAACGAATCGGTGGTGAAGAAGAACGGACAGGGAATTATTGGCGGCAGCGGTAACGGTGTCCAGCTCAATGGCGGTACTTTCAACCTCGTCGCTCCTTAAAACCCTGTGCGCCAACTTGCGGTGACTAATTTGGTCACCGCAAGTTGGTGAGCGCGCCGATCTGGTCTCGCGTCCATCGACTCAAACAGGGATGTCCACGAAGGCAACGTCGTTTACGAACGCGACGAAAGCGATGACGACAATACTTGCTGAGTCCCACAGACCATGAACTGACACGTGCGAGGCTACAGATCTGGCACGACGAGCTACCGCGGTGAACCCTCACGTTGATACGCCCAGACGGTCAGATGATCGCTCCAAGATTTAGGTCGGTTACTCACTGGGCACCCTCCATCGCAGCATGTTCGCGCGCTCGGTGACGACGTAGCCGTTATTGACGAACCAAAGCGCAGATTCGTAAAGAGCGACTTCCGCTGGTCGTGATCGGTACCCAAGTTCGCTTCGGGCTCTCGAATCGTCGAAGGTCATCGTCGTGGTGGCCATCTGTGCTGCCTCGAGAGGAACTCTCGGCTCGCGGCGCAGGAGGTTGCCTTCGATGAATTGGGACGCGCGACCTGCGATCATCGGAAAGATCGAGGGGAAGCGGCGTTGAGCGGAGGGAAGGCCGGTGACCTTCGACAGCGTCGCCAACATCTCGGCCATGGTGACGTTCTCGCCGCCGCAGATGTAACTTCGACCCTGCGAGCCCTTTTCCAGCGCGAGGAGGTGCCCTTCGGCGAGGTCGTCGACGTGCGCGATGTTCATCGCGGTGTCAACGTAGCCGGGCATCCGCCCGTTGAGAAAATCGAGGACGACCCTTCCCGACGGTGTGGGACGTTGGTCGTAGGGACCATGCGGCATCGTTGGCAGGACCACGACGACGGGCGCGCCCGCGGCGGCGAGCCGGAGAACTTCGTGCTCGGCCACGTACTTAGTCTTCTTGTAGTTCCCGTACAGATGTGAGAGATCCGCGACGTCATCCTCATTCGACGGTCGCCCTGACTTCGTCCCCCAGAGACCGAGCGTGGCGACGGTGGAGGTGTAGACCGTGCGCTCGACACCGGCTTCGGCGGCCGCGCGTACGACGTTTCGACTTCCGTCAACGTTGACCGCGTAAAAGCTCGTGGGATCCGTGGGCCAGAATCCGAATCGCGCGGCGAGGTGGAAGCAGAAGCGCGCACCCTCAAAGACTCCCGTCAAGGACGTCGCCTTGGTGATGTCGACCTCGCGTCGTTCCACCTCGAGACTGTCCAAATTCGAACTCGAAGCGCCCGGCTCCACCAGTGCGACAACGTCGACGCCTCGCCGCAACAGCGCTCGTGTCACCGCGGAACCGATGAAGCCAGCCGCGCCCGTAACGACCACACGGTCGCCGGGGCGCAGTTCGAAGCTCACTTCATGACTCTCGCCGTGCTCGACGAACGGGTTCTCTTCATGGTGCCCCTCGCCATGGTGACGCCAAACTCCATGAGCCAGCGGCTACTTTTCTCGGCGTCGCTCAGAAGTTCGTCGAGGGCGTTCACAAAGAGATCGATCTCGGCTTCCGCAGCGATGAGGGGAGGCAACAACTTGATCACGTTGACGCCGTCAGCGGCCACTTGGGTGAGTATTCGATAGCGGTGGAAGAGTGGAACGACGAGGGACTGGGTGAACATGGCGGTTCGCGCTGCCTCCACCGTGCGCCAGCGACGCTTGGGTCCGGTCGAGGTGGGCGGCCCGAAAACGACGCCAATCATCTGACCTCGCCCGCGCACGACGTGCAAGAACTCGTGACGAGCGGCGAGGTCCTCGAGTCGCACGCGCCACAGCGCTCCCATGGCCGCCGCGTGGTCGACGACGTGCTCATCGTCAAAGACGGAAAGCGTCGCTAAGCCCGCCACCATCGCCAACTGATTTCCCTTAAACGTTGTCGAGTGGACCATGGCCCGGTCCATGGAGCTATAGACCTTTCGAAGTATCTTGTCACTCGTCAACATGGCGCCCACCGGAACGTAGCCACCCGAAAGGGCCTTGGAGACGGTGATGATGTCCGGGTGCAGGTCGTAATGCTCAAAGGCGTAGAACTTGCCGGTGCGCCCGAAACCCGTTTGCACCTCGTCGCAGATGAGCAGCGCACCGGCGTCGTGCACGGCGGCCTCAATCTCGCGCCAGAGACCGCGCTCGAGTTCGTTCACGCCCTTGCCCTGAATTGGCTCGACGATCAGTGCGGCGACGTCGCCCTGGCGGAGTTCGCTCTTGAGTGTTTCGAGGTCGCCGAAGGGAATCTCGGTGGAACCGGGAAGGAGAGGGCCGAACCCTGACTTGAAATCGGACGACCCGTTCACCGCAAGCGCTCCTGTAGTGAGGCCGTGAAACGCGTGCGCGAAATAGCAGATTCGCCCTCGGCCGGTGCTCGCGCGCGCGAACTTGATCGCAACTTCAACGGCTTCGGCGCCGGAGTTGCAGTAGACCGCTCGTTGAATCTGGTCGGGGCTTCGAATGACCAACTGTTCGGCCAAGAGTCCTGGTAGCAGGGCACAGTCCATCTGGATCATGTTGGGCAGATCGGCGTCGATCGCCTGGCGCAACGCGTCCTTGATCACTGGATGACTTCGTCCCAGGGCGAACACCCCGAAGCCGCTGAGCAGGTCCAGGTAGCGCTGGTCCTCGTCGTCGTAGAGGTAGCAACCCTCTCCTCGCACGTAGAAGCGGTCGAAGCCGAGGGTCTTGACCACTTTGGTCAGCTGAGGGTTGAGGTACTGGCTATGCAGTTGGAAGTTCTCGCCGTGACGCTGATCCAGTAGTTCCGCAAGATTGAATGACACGTCGCTCCTTTGGTCGTCGTTCTCAATCTACGTCCTTGTGCGACGCATCTTTCATTCGAGGTATCGCGCCACACCGCTCCGTCAGCACCGCGAGCGAATTAATGGCAAGCGCACCAGATCACGTTCGCTCGCTGCGCCGAGTCGTCGCCTGAGCGCCCGCGAGACTTCGTGACCGTAGGCTCAAATGATGGTTGTCCTTCTGGCTCTCCTCGCGGCGTTCGCGAACGCCATCGCGAGTGTATGCCAGCGTCTCGGCGTCGAGGACGCGCCGCCGACCAATGGCCCGTCGATCGGTCTTGTTCGGCACATGCTGCGTCGCCCCATTTGGATTCTTGGTTTCGTCATCATGGCGCTCGGCTACGCGTCCCAAGCGGTCGCGTTGCACTTGGGCGGGCTCAACGTGGTTCAACCTCTCCTAGTGAGTGAACTCGTGATACTGGTCATCGTCTTGTGGTTCTGGTTCTCGACACCCATGCGTCCGCGTGATTTCGTCGCCGCGTTCGCGGCCGCTGCTGGACTCAGTGCGTTCTTGCTGTTGGCGGCGCCGACTGCGGGTTCGATGGAGCCGACGAACGCACTGTGGCTCGTCGTCGCTTTGTCGACGGTGTTGTGCGTGGCGTTATTCGTCGTCCTAGGACGCGGGGGTCCCGCCTGGCGTCAAGCGTTGCTCTTGGGCGCCGGCGCGTCAGTTGGCTTCGCTCTCCTTTCGGCGATCACGAAGTCGATGACCGATCTCCTCGTCGTGGGTTGGGGTCCGCTCTTCAGTTCGTGGCAGCTCTACGCGCTCTGCGTGATCGGCCTCGGTTCCTTCGTCATCATGCAGTCGGCCTTTCGCGTAGGCCCGTTTGCCGCGTCCCAGTCGACTCTCATTTTGGTGAATCCCTTCGTGTCCATCTTCATCGGCCACGTTCTCTTCGGGGAGAATATTCGCGGCGGCCCGCTGTTCGCTTCGCTCGAAGCGCTGGCCCTTCTCGTGATGGTTCTCGGCGCACTGGGACTTTCCACGTCCGCGCTCATGACGACGATGCACGAAGCGACTGCGGACACGCATCTACTGAAGGGACGGGGTCGTTTCGCACGCTGGCGTGATCGTTCGGCCCATTCACCGTCAGCGGGGGACTAGCTGTGTCGGATCACGCCGATGTCGAGGAGGCGATCGGGGACGTTCGCGCCGCGAAAGCGTCGCCGTTACCCTTTGGCATGGATGAAAGCGTGACGCCGACGAGCTTCGCGCCCTACGACCGCCCGGTCCGTGCGGCGATCATCGGCCTCGGAAGGGTCTACGACCTCAACGTTCGTGGCTATCTCGGAAATGATGACGTCGAGGTCGTCGCCCTCGTTGACCCGAGTGAGGAGAGACGCGCGCAGCGCCAACGCGACTGGCCCCACGCACACCTGTGTCGATCCCTCGACGAACTGGTCGCGAGCGGCGTGCAGCTTGACACGGTGGAAGTCCTGTTGCCGATTGCCCTTCACGAAGAGGGGGTCGCCAAGTGTTTCGAGAACGGCTGGCACGTCAATCTGCAAAAGCCCATCGCCAACGATCTGGCGAGCGCGCAGCGAATGCTCGAGGCAGCCCGCGCGAACAACTGTCAACTTCGAGTGATGGAGAACTACCTCTTCTACGAGCCGTTGCGCAAATTGAAGGAGGTGGTCGATTCTGGCGCGCTGGGCACCGTCAGCGGCTACCACCTGAAGATGGTCGCGAGCGGTCGGGGAGGCTGGGACGTACCGGGTGACACCTACGAACGTCAGTTCGAACAGGCCCAACGTGGGCGCGGGACGCTGCTGTTCGACGACGGATGGCACAAGCTCTCCACGGCTCTTTGGCTCTTCGGTCCCGTGAGAGAGATACGCGCGTGGATCGGCGCCACGGAGGTCGTGCCCGGTATCGAGGTTGACGCTCCGATCTCGGTGGTGTGGGAACACGCGAACGGTGTGCGAGGCGTGTGGGACGTCACGCTGGCGGTGGACATGTATCTTCGGTCCGACTACTACACCAACGACGAACGCTGGGAGGTCACCGGACGGCGGGGTTTCGCCCGCGTGAACCGGTGCACCAGCCGTGGCGTTCAACAACCAAGTTTTGAGATCTACCTCGACGGCGAGACGCGCGCCTTTCACGCGCTCGACGACGACTGGGCGAGTAGCTTTCGTGATTCGGGTCGGTACTGGCTGCGCTGGCTGCGACGCGGTGATGGCCCGTTGTGGTGGGGAGGCGACGAGGCGATCGACGTGCTGCGCGTGGCACTCGCGGCGTACGAGAGCGATGCTCGAGGGGGCGTCGGCGTGGATCCTCGGTCCCTGGCGTAGCGTGGGCGCCGTCGAACGGCGACGAACGGTCATTTACGTACGGCCACAGCTTCCAGGAGCAGTCGTCGCGCTGATTGTCGGTGAGTAGCCAGCACTGAACATCTTGGCGAGGGTGGGATGTTCGTTGCCAAAGGCGACGAAGTTCACCACCGGGTTCGCTCCTAGGAGGGCGACGCGAAAGAAGCGCGTCGACACGGCAGCGACCACGTGAAAGGCCGGGACGTCGACGCCGTCGAAGGGGGGTAGATGGTGAGCGGTGAGCAACTCGAGGAACCACTTGTTGGACTGATGGATGTCGTCGTAGAGCTTTACGGCGTTGCGTATCGGATTGCACTGATCAGCGGCGCTCTGTATCACTAACAGCGCGGGTTCACTGGCCGGCGACGCGTAGGCCTGGGCGCTGTCCTCCTCGCCCGACAAGATCGTGACGGCTCGATAGTCCAAGCCCGCGCGCAAACTGGCGAAGCTCACGCCTTGAGGATCGTTGCCCCGAGCGTAGGTGAGGAGTCCCACGGCCGTCGCGCCGTCGGAGTGTCCGGCGAGAGCGAGTTCGGCCGGTTGGATCAGTCCGCTCACCACGTGGCATCCGGTCGACGGATTGGCGGACGCTTGGAGGAGTGATCGGGTCACGAACGTCATGTCCGCGGGCTCGTTGCGAATGTCATCTTCGGTGTTGGCGCCGTGTTGTGCGGCGACGGCGAACTGATTCTCATCAGGGAACAGGGGCGCCACCACCACGAAGCCCGCTCGAACCCACGCGTCGAGCAGGACCGCGAAGACGTCGGGAGTGACGTCGTAGCCGTGCGCGAAGACGATCATCGGGTAACCGCCCGTTCGCGCCACGGGCGTGGCCCCGTTGATTTGGATCGGACTACCGGCGACGTACGCGGTCGGATACCTGATCTCTGTCACGAGCGTGCGACTGTTCGTAAGGACTGACGGCGGTGAGGTCGAATAGTTGAGCACGTCGCGAGTTCGATCGACGAAGGTACAGCGAGCGACGCCCACCGAGAAGAGTGGCGTTTGGGTGTGTTCCAACGCGCGCGTCTTGCTTGCTCCCGCGGGAAGGGCCACGAGGAGGGAAGTGGTCAACATCACGAGAGCGACGAGCGCGCGTTCGTTCATCCTACGGGAGTAGTTCGCGCGCTCACGACGAGATAGACCGCCCGGCGACGCCAGACGAACTCGATTCGAACTCCAGCGCATAGCCGGACGCGCACCCGACGTTCGTGCCACGGGCGAGGCGAGAAGTTCATGGCGACGCGTGTGTGACACTGCGATCTAGTGGTGATATCCCACATACTAGAGCGCCCCTCCTCAACTATTCTTCAGCCCGTCGCGTCGATCCAACGGATGAGTCACGTCGTACGTCAAAGGCTGCGACCGACCGAGGATTGACACGTCAGGTGCACGTCAACGTGGGCGTCACTGACGCTTGGACGAAGTTGTCGACGACGCTGAGCGCGAAACCGCGACGCGCTCTTCGGCGACGGAGTTCCCGCCGTCCACGATGAGACACTGTCCCGTCACGTACGACGACGCGGGCGACGCGAGCCAGCCAATCGCTCCCGCGACTTCACTCGGCTCGGCACTTCGACCCATCGGGGTCGACAACCCTTGTTCGAACTCCTGCGTCGTCTGCGAGGCAGTCGCAACCCAGCCGGGCGCGACGGCGTTCACGGTGACGCCGTACGCCGCGTAGTCGACCGCCAGTGATCGCGCGAGGCCGACCGTCGCTGACTTGGCGGCCGCGTACGCGGGTTGGGCCCGCATCGCCATGACGGGCCCCGTGGTGCTAGCGACCAACACGAGACGACCCCAACCCGCTTCACGCATGACCGGTAGGCAGGCCTTCGCCACCCAGAACGACGTGTCCAGATTTCGTGACAAGCTGGCACGCCAGAGTTCGTACTCCATCGTTTCGAGGGTGCCTTGTTCGGGCTGCGGGTTCGAAAG
>DATKSO010000027.1:0-3942 GCA_035531635.1 Acidimicrobiales bacterium
GTCGGACGCGCGATGGCGCAGGCCCTCGTCAAGGACGGTGCGCTCGTGCGTTCAACGAAGGGATCGTTGTGAGTGACGTCGTGGTCGTCGACTACGGCGCCGGTAACACGCGCTCGGTTCGCGCCGCGTTGACGCGCCTCGGTCGCACCAGCGTGGTCTCGAGTGACCCCGCGGCGATCCGCGGGGCCGACTTCGTGGTCTTGCCGGGTGTGGGTTCGGCGCGAAGTGCCATGCAGCACCTGGACGACACCGGCGCTTCCAACGCACTTCGACAGCGCTTCAGCGAAGGCCGCTCGACGCTCGGCATCTGTCTCGGCATGCAGCTCGCGATGCGGAGCAGTGAAGAGGACGGCGGCGTGCAGGGGCTCGGGTTGCTCGAGGGAGACGTGGTTCGACTCAACGAGGGACGCGTGCCGCGCCTCGGATGGTCGATCGTCGAGCCGTGGGGACAGGCCTACTACTTCGCTCACTCCTACGCCGTGCGCTCCGCGGACAGTGTCGCGAGCGTCGAAGGTGTCACGGTCGCCGTTCGTCGCGACTCGTTCTTGGGTGTGCAGTTCCACCCCGAAAAGAGTGGACCCGCGGGACTCGACTTTCTCGATCAATGCCTCTCGCTCGTCTAATACCGTGCCTCGACGTCGCGCACGGTCGGGTCGTGAAAGGCGTGAGCTTCGTCGGTCTACGCGACGTCGGTGATCCCGTCGAACTCGCCGAGCTCTACAGCGACGGCGGCGCGGACGAGCTGGTGCTGCTCGACATCACGGCCACGCCCGAGGACACCGACACGATGACCTCCGTCGTCGAGCGCGTCGCCGACGTGTTGGCGATCCCCTTCACCGTGGGAGGCGGCGTGCGATCGGTGGGCGACGCGTCGCGACTGATCGAGTCGGGTGCCGACCGCGTGTCGTTGAACTCCGCGGCCCTGGCCGATCCCTCGCTGATCACGAAGATCGCCACGCGCTTCGGTTCCCAGGCCGTCGTCGTGGCGATCGACGCTGGAGCCGGGGTCGTGTACACGCACGGCGGTCGCGTCGCCACCACGACCGCGACCGTGCCGTGGGCCGTCGAAGCCTGCGAGCGCGGCGCCGGGGAGATCTTGCTGACGTCGATTCGCCAAGATGGTCAGCGCAGCGGCTACGACCTGGCACTCACCGTCGAAGTGCGAAACGCCGTCACGATTCCCGTCATCGCCTCAGGCGGCGCCGGATCGGCCCGCCACGTCGCCGACGCCCTTCGCGTTACCGACGCCGCGCTGGTCGCGTCGATCGTGCACGAGAACCCGACGGGACTCGCGGAGCTTCGCCGCGAGATCGAGGCCCTGGGAATCGAACTACGACCATTGGAGGAGCCCCATGGCTGAAGGACTTCGCGCCGCCATCATCCAAGACGAGGAGAGCAAGCGGGTGCTGATGCTGGGCTGGATGGACGACGAGGCCCTCGCGCTCACGCGCTCGAGTGGTCTCGTCCACTTCTTCTCTCGGTCGCGCCAGAAGCTCTGGCAGAAGGGGGAGACCTCGGGCCACGTGCTGCACGTCACCGACGTCACTCTCGACTGTGACGAGGACGCCGTCCTCGTGAGCGTGCACGCTGACGGTCCGACCTGCCACGACGGAGCGACGTCGTGCTTCACGCCGTGGCTGTGGCGACGGATCCTGCGACGAGAGAGCGAGAACGAAGAGGGCTCGTACGTGGTGACGCAGTTGAGGGCCGGTGTCGCCCAGAACGCCCGCAAGGTCGGTGAAGAGGCGGTGGAACTCGCGGTGGCCGCACTCAGCGAAGACGACGAGCGCGTCGTGAGTGAGGCCGCCGACCTCTGGTTCCACTCGCTGCTGTTGTTGAGAAGTCGAGGGTTGGACCCCGCCTCGGTGGACAACGAACTGCGTCGACGGGCTCGCTGAGGCGGGACGCCCTCGCTCGCAATCGATACGAAAAGTTTGATATTCATAGGCGGTCACGTCACGTTCGCGTAATGAGGGCATCTTAGAAATGCACCCATGAACCTTCACACCAAAACCAACACTGTCCTTAGGAGACGAGTGACGCTCGTAGCGCTCGCGGCGTCGCTCGCCTCGATGTCCTACGTCGTCTCGGCCGGCACCGCCGGCGCCTCCTCGAATCCGGGCTTCGTCCTCTATTCGTCGCAGGGCTACGACCACGCGTCGGTCACTGCCTTTAACGCCACGCACCCCGGTTTCACCGTGACGTTGAACGACAACTCGACCGGTCCCCTCCTGCAGCAGATACAGGCCGAAGGCAACAACCCCAAGTGGGGTGTGCTCTGGGTTGACGGCGCTTCGGCGTTCGCCCAACTCGACGGCGAAGGCAAACTGCTTCGCAATAGCGTGCCACCGAAGGCGACGTTCAACACGCTCGGTCTACAGAACGTCCCTGCCGACAAGAGTTTCACGCCCACGGGCCTCACAGTCACCGGTGCCCTCTGCTACGACTCGTCCCAGGTCACCGCGGCGCAGTTGCCGAGCACCTGGCAGCAGCTGGAGACGCCGCAGTACAAGGGCAAGGTCGGCATGAACGACCCTTCACAGTCGGGTCCGACGTTCCCGATGATCGCGGGCATCATGGACTACCTGGGCAAGTACAAGAGCGGTTCGACGGCCAAGTCCGTCTCAGCCGGTGAGGCGTTCTACACGGCGTTGAAGGCCAACGGCCTCGTGGTGAACGCCGTGAACGGTGCGACCATCACTGCCATGGAGGCGCACACCATCTCCATGGCCACGATACAGAGCTCCGCGTGCTACGGCGCAGCTCTTACGACCTTCCCAGCCATGAAGGTGAAGTACCTCAACCCCTCCATCGCGCTGCCGAGCGTCATCGGCATTGACGGCAAAACGTCGAAGACCGTTCGCCAGGACGCCCAGAAGTTTGTGGACTGGGTCCTGTCCGCTGCCGGCCAACACGTGATGCAAACCGGTGACCCCCAGGGCGACTCGCTCTTCTGGCCCGTCATCAAGGGTGAGAATCCCTCGAACCCCATCATCCCGCCGCTGTCGACGACGCACGCGATTTCGACCAACCCCTACACGTGGGGAAAACTGGAGACGCAAGTCAACACGTGGTTCGACAGCAACATTGTCAACGGCCTCTAAGCCATCTCGATTTTCTAACTCCCCGCTCGGCGCCACGGTTGTCTCCCCAACCGTGGCGCCGAGCGTTAGTGAAAGGTAAGTGATGGCGATCGCCGTACTCGAGACGGTCGCGCCCGTGGCGCCGTCGCCCGCGACGACGTCGAAGAAACCTGGATCACTCGGTGGAGTGGTCCTTTGGGTCGTTCTCACCCTCCTGATCATCGCGCCGGTCGGGAGTTTTCTCATTTTGGGGGTGAGCCCGCGCGTCTTTCAACAGGGTTCGCAGTGGTTCACGCTCAGCTACGTCCGTCAGGCGTTCTCCAGCTACTTCGGTCGGGGCATCTTCAACTCACTGTGGGTCTCCACGTCCGTCGCGATCCTCTCGGTAAGCATCGCGACGGCGCTGGCGTGGTTGATCCACCGGACCAACGTGGGCGGACGACGATTCTGGGCCGTCATGATGTGGCTGTTGCTGATGATGCCCACCTGGATGATGACCCTTGGGTGGGGCGACCTACTGCAACCCTTTGGCGCGGCGCAGGCGCTCGGCGTGAACACGCACTGGATCTACGGCGAGTTCTTCGGTCCCTTGGGCATCGTGGTGGTTCTCACGAGCGCGGCCCTGCCCTTCGCCTACTTCATCGTCTCCGCCGGTCTCCAGGGGCTCGGTCCCGAGTTCGAGGACGCGGCTCGGATCCACGGTGCCGGGCCGATCCGTAGCCTTCAGACCGTTCTACCCATCATCGCGCCGGCGTTGCTGAGCGCACTCGCGATCTGTTTCGCGGAGACGATGAGCGACTTCGGCGTGGCCTTCACGCTCGGGTACCACTCGAACTTCCCGATGGCGACCTACGTGCTC
>DATKSO010000028.1:0-4316 GCA_035531635.1 Acidimicrobiales bacterium
GGGCGATGTCGGGATGTTCGAAGCCGCCCTGGTCGGCTACCCAAAGAGGCAGCGTGAAATGGTGCAAGGTGACGACGGGCACGATGTCGCGATCACGACAGGCCGTGAGGACCGCACGGTAGTGATCGAGGGCGTCGCGAGAGAAGGTGCCGTGCTCGGGTTCAACGCGCGCCCACTCGATGGAGAGTCGAAAGGCGTTGAGCTTCAGTGACGCGAGTATGTCGAGGTCCTCTTCGTAGCGGTGCCACGAGTCGCAGGCGTCACCGCAACGCTCCACTGCCGTTGTTCCTTCGGCCCGCTCGAAACGCCACCAATCGCTGTTCGTGTTGCCGCCCTCGATCTGGTACGCCGACGTCGAAGTTCCCCAGGAGAATGTGTCGGGAAAACGGACGTCGCGCTCGGTCACCCCAACAACCTACGTCGGTCTTGTCGTGATCGGCGTGGCTGAACGACGTGATCGTCGTACTTCGACACGAGTAACGTGACTCGGACCATGAGGCTCAGTCACAAGATCTCCAACACGCCGTGGCGAGCGAAGAGTACGTGGTCGTTCCGTCCACGTATGGCGCTGCCGTTGGTGGTGGGACTCTCGCTCTTTGGCTTTGGTGAAGGTCTCCTCGTCCAGGCCCAGTGGGGCGCGACCCCCTGGACGGTGTTCGCGCAGGGTGTCTCTCGTCACACGAACTGGTCGCTCGGCTGGTCCACGGCCGCCATCAGTGTGGTGGTGTTACTTGGCTGGCTGCCACTTCGTGAACGCCCGGGATTTGGGACCATCGCCAACTTGGTGATCATTGCGTACGTACTCGACGTCGTATCGACCAATCTCGCGGTTCCCCACGCGCCGTGGTTGAAGATCATCTACGTCGTGGGTGCCGTACTCGCGATCGGCGCGGGTAGCGCCCTCTATCTCACGACGGGACTCGGACCCGGTCCGAGAGACGGTTTGATGACCGGACTCCACCGTCGTCTTGGCGTCAGCGTCGTGTACGTGCGACTCACGTTGGAACTGTGCGTGCTTATCGTTGGTTGGATGATGGGAGGAACGGTCGGCGTCGGCACCGCGTTCTTCGCGGCGACCATTGGATTTAGTATCGGCGCGAATCTGAGAGTGACGGAACTACTCGTGCGAAGGTACGCGACGTGATCAGTGGGGGACAGCTCGCGACGTTCTTGGTGGCCTCGATGGCGATCATCATCGTGCCCGGTCCAAGCGTGCTCTTCACGTTGGCGCGCGGCGTCGCGTGGGGTCGGGCGGTGGCGGTCCTGACGGTGCTCGGCAACAGCATCGGCACGCTGGTGCTGTCGGTCGTCGTAGCTATCGGACTCGGGCCGCTGCTCGCGCACTCCAAGGTCTTCTCGATCGTCTTGCAGATTGCGGGCGGCTCGTACTTGCTGTGGCTTGGCTTCGACGCGCTGCGACACCGCCATGAACACGCGAAGGCTATGGCCATGCGAGAATCGCAGCGCCCTAAGCGAATCATCGTGGTGCGGCAAGGATTCGTCGTAGGGATCTTGAATCCGAAATCGCTCGTCTTCTTCGCGGCGGTCTTCCCCCATTTCGTCGAACGCTCGAAAGGCAACGTGACGTGGCAGCTGCTCGTCTTCGGCGCCATCTTCAGCGTGATGGCGTTCTGCAGTGATTCGACATGGGGCATCATCGCGGGAACCGCGCGCGAGTGGCTCTCGGACTCGCCGACGCGACTCGTCGTTCTTCGAACGGTCGGCGCGTGCGTGATGATGACCCTGGGCGTCATCATCGTCGTGACGGCGATCGCTTCGTAGTATCACGTACTTCTTCGACGCTCGGGCACCGAGTGGACCCCGCTCGAACCGCGCCTCGCCAACAGCGCTCGTCGTAGCCAACTGTCTTCCTACACTGCATCTACGGAGGAGTTGACATGAGTATGCACGGGGGCGCTTCCGGCGTTCGACTTGGAATGCGGTCGCTGTCGCGAGACCGCAAGATCCTCCAACATCGACTGAAAAAAGGCACGTTGCCGCGCATTTTGAAGTTCGCGAAGCACTACCGCCCAGCGCTCATCGTCTTCCTGTCGGTCGTCATCGTTGACGCCATTATCTCCTCGGTGTCGCCCCTGTTGCTACGTGAGATCATCGACGTGGGAATCCGTTACCGGCGGGTCGACCTCGTCATCGGGCTCGCCATCACGACGGCCGTGCTGGCACTCTTCGACGCCGGACTGCAGTTGGTGGAGCGCCGGATCTCGGCCATCATCGGCGAGGGGCTCATCTACGACCTACGGGCCGAGGTGTTTCGCCACATTCAAGAGATGCCAATCGCTTTCTTCTCGAGAACCCAGACGGGCGCACTCATAAGTCGACTCAACAACGACGTCGTCGGCGCCCAGCAGGCGTTCACCGACCTCTTCTCCAACGTGGTGGGCAACATTGTCCTCGTGGTCATCATCCTCGTGGTCATGTTCACCTTGAGCGTGCCGATCACGCTCGTGGCGCTCGTTCTCCTTCCGGTTTTCCTCTTTCCGGCTCGGCGCGTAGGACGAAAACTCGGCACCCTATTTCAGCGCGGGATGGAGTTGAACGCTGAGATGAACATGGTGATGAGCGAACGATTCAACGTGGCCGGCGCCATGCTCGTCAAGCTCTTCGGACGCCCCAACGAAGAACGTGCGGCGTTCGAGCAGCGCGCCGCTCAGGTACGTGACATTGGGATTCATCAGGCGACCTACCAGCGCTTCTTCTTTGTCTCGCTCTCACTCACCGCGTCACTCGCGACGGCTTTCGCGTACGGGTTTGGTGGCGTCGAAGCGGTGCACGGAGTATTGGCCGTCGGTACGGTGGTGGCGTTAACCGCGTACCTCGGTCGCCTCTACGGCCCCTTGACGCAGCTGTCGAACCTCAACATTGACTACATGTCCGCCATGGTCAGTTTCGAACGACTCTTCGAGGTGCTCGACCTTGAGCCGATGATCAAGGAGAGCCCGAACGCGCGACCGATTCCCGCTGGACCGGCCCATCTCCGCTTCGAGCACGTGGACTTCTCGTACCCGGGTGCCGAAGACGTGTCGCTCGCTTCGCTCGAAGCAGTCGCGCGACTTGAGGATACGCCCCGCACCGCGGTACTGCACGACGTCTCCTTCGTCGTCGAGCCCGGAACGATGACCGCGCTCGTGGGACCGAGCGGCGCGGGTAAGACCACGATCTCGATGCTGGTCTCGCGGCTCTACGACGTTGACGCGGGTTCGGTGGAGATAAACGGTCTCGACCTTCGAGAGTCCACGACGGCGTCGCTGAACGCGACAGTCGGCGTCGTGACCCAAGACGCGCACCTCTTTCACGACACGCTTCGCGCCAATCTGTTGTTCGCCAAACCAGACGCGACCGATGACGAGATCGCCAGGGCGCTCAGTTCCGCACAGATCGCGGACCTCGTGGCGACACTGCCCATGGGGCTGTCGACCGTGGTGGGCGAGCGGGGGTATCGCTTGTCGGGCGGCGAAAAGCAGCGCGTCGCGCTGGCTCGGCTACTGCTGAAGTCCCCCCACCTGGTCGTGCTGGACGAAGCGACGGCACATCTCGACGCCGAAAGTGAAGCCGCGGTGCAGCGCGCGCTCGACGAAACGATGAAAGAGCGAACGTCGCTCGTCATCGCCCATCGACTCTCCACGATCCGAAACGCCGATCAAATCCTCGTCGTCGACGAAGGACGGATCGTCGAGCGCGGCACGCACGCCGAACTCCACGCGCGACCTGGCCTCTACCGTGATCTCTACGAAACCCAGTTCCGGGGCCAGGAGGACGACTAGCCCATGGCGTGAGCGCCACCGTCAACGTGGATGACCGAGGCGGTCGTCCCTCGAAGCAGTGGAGACAAGAGCGCGACACCGGTGTCGGCGACGGCGCTGGCGTCGTTGACGTCCCAACCAAGGGGCGCCCGTTCACTCCACGTGTCTTCGAAAAGTGAAAACCCGGGAATAGATTTGGCGGCGATGGTGCGGATCGGTCCGGCCGCGAGCATGTTGACGCGAATGTGGTCCGAACCCACTTCGCGTGCCAAGTAGCGTCCGAGTGATTCGAGGGTGGACTTCATGACGCCCATCCAGTCGTACATCGGGTACGCCCTCGTCCCGTCGAAGTCGAGCGCCACGACGGACGCTCCGCCGAGAGCCGTGCTCTTCTGCATCAAGGGTCGAAACGCTCCCACCAGGGCAGCAAGCGAGTACGTCGAGACGTGCATGGCCGTCGACACGTCGTCGAAGGGGGCGACGAACATCCCACTGCCGAGACATGACGGCGGAGCGAAGGCGATCGCGTGCACGAGGCCGTCCAGGCGCCCGAAG
>DATKSO010000029.1:0-9676 GCA_035531635.1 Acidimicrobiales bacterium
GCTCCCCTGGTCACCTAGGCGTTGGTCCAAGGTCCCGCTACCAATTTCGTCGGCGGTCGTCGTAATCCGTCCCACCTTGCGCAGAAGTCGGCGCAGCAGTACGAAGGTACTGATGATTCCGGCGAGCAACGCGATGGTTCCTTCGGCGATCGAGAGAAGGATCTCTCGGGAGCGTTCCTTCGCAAAGGCGTTCAGGTCGCTCGTGGCGATGAACGTTCCGACGACGGCGTGTCCGGCGATGATGGGAGCGCCGACCAACTCCGTGGGGTGCCCGCCGATCACCGTCGAGACGACGACGCTGCGCCTCGGCGGGTTGAGGACCCAGGTTCGCACGAGGGGACTCGCGAGGACCGGTCCCGAGCCGGGCGTGACGAGCCGACTGTTCTTCGTTAAGTCGATCACCACCACTTCGCCAGGTGCCAGGGCGTGATTCCTCAAGAAACTGGCGGCAAAACTTTCAAGGTTCGCGGGCTTTTGCTTCAGCGCCTGTTGCTGGAATTCGCGGAGCTCGGTGCCAATGCTCGAGGCGGCAACAGCTTGGTAGCTCGACGTGAAGTTACGGATGAAAACCGCCACGACCGCGCCGAGCACCAGCGCCAGAATGATTGAGTTCAGGATCGCAAGACGTCCGGCGCTGCCGACCCTGCTCAGCAACGGCCGGGACGTCAGCACGCTTTGGAGACGCCGCACGCGAGGCGCCACCCGTCAACGGTGTCTCGGCGATTTCTTGGCCGTGGCGCCGTTTCGGACGGTGCACCCAGGTCTGCGCCGTCGATCCCACCACGCCACCTTTCAGCTTGTCTAGTTGTCAACACTCGAAGACGTGATCGAGGCAGTCGTCGTGGTCGTCGTCGAGTTCACCGTCGTCACCGTGTTCGAGTCGCTAGATTTCTCACCTCCGCCCGAGTTTTCGCCTCGGCCCGAGTCCCCTTGATCGGTGACCGTTGACACGGGATTGATCACCTTGGTGCGCTTCGTGACGGCAGTTCTCGTTGTGGTCGTCGCTGTAGCGACGCGTTGAGTGCTCGGCGCTGAGCGCGTCGGGGCGGGTACCTTCAACTTTGGGGCAATCAACGTGACCGTCCGCGCCTGGCTTCCGACTTGGAGTGCCGAAGGGACTTGCGCGGCGGTGCCGCCGGCGCCCGCAGCGGTGACCAGGGCCGTGGCGCTGGCGGCGACGATCAGTGAGCCGAGCCACAGGCCCCACCGCGAGCGGGAGAGTGAAGTCCTCGGCCCGAGGCGACGAACTCTCGGATCCGCGGCGCTTCGTGGCTCCTCGTCCGCGTGAGATCTGGTCATCTCACGATTCTCCTACATCTGACTCGGTCACGGAGGATCAGTTCGTACCAGCGACGTTTGCTCGTTGGACGCGTTTTTGGGGGGTCGCGCTTTGCCCCACCTGAGGCGACCGCGACGTCACGGGGACCAACGAGCACGAGGGCTCGAACCGGACAGGCGCTGACCGCGCGCTTGGCCCGAGCCAGTGTCCTCGTGTCCTCAATCGGATCGCTGTCGACGCTGGCGTAGCCCCACGCGTCGAGCGATATGCGCTCGGGCATCACGAGCGCGCAGATCCCGTGCCCGTCGCACCTTGAACCGTCCACCACTATGGCGACGACGCCAGAGTCCCTTCTCATCGTCGCGTTGGCGCGTCGCGCGGCAGTGGGAAATGATCCAATCCGTCGTGCGCGTCGCAGACCGCGCCGCGGAGATGGCGTGTGAGTTCAGGGTGAAACGTGTCGAGGGCGCTCTCGATGAGGTGAACGACGCCCGTTGGATGCCCGCAGGCGCCGCGTCCGCGCACCGAAGCCGCCTGTTCGCGAAGACGCCGCACGTCGCGGCGCCGCGACCTGCCGGCGATGACGTCGTCAACGTAGCCAGCGAGGACGGGGAGTCCGTACACGCACGATCCGCACTGTCCAGACGACTCACCCGCGAGCCAGGAGAGCAAGCGGGCCGTCTCGGCCAGACCGCAGGTCCGATCGTTGAGCACCGCCACCAGTCCGCAGCCGAGCGATATCCCAAGCGACTTGAGTGAGTGGCGTTCGAGCGGCGTGTGCCACGCCGTATCTCCGTCGATCCAGGTTCCCGCGTACCCTCCGAGCAGAATCGCTCGAGGCTTCGCGTCGAGTCCGCCCACACTTTCGAGCACTCGGCCGATCGTCACCGGTCCCAGAATCTCCACGACCTGTCCGGGAATCGCGACGGACCCCGCGAGAGTAATCAGTGTTGAACCGGGCGCCTCCGGCGTGCCGACCTGCGAGAACCAGTCGGCTCCGAAACGAGAGACGAGTGCGAGGTGGGCGAGCGTCTCAGCGTTGTTCACCACGGTCGGACGATTGGCGATGCCGGCCTGCGCGGCCGGCTTCGCGCCACGACGCGGTAGCGCCCCCTGACCACCGAGGTAGGAGACCACGGCGCTCGTTTCGCCGGCGACGTAGCGCGCCGGCGCGTCGACCAACCTGACGTGCGACGTGTCGATCCCCGCGTCGCGCCGCTCGGCCAGCGCCTGCTCAATCGCGGCGTTCGAGCGTAAGAGCGCCCGGTGGAGGTAGATGACGATCTCCTTCGCGCCGACGGCGGCCGCAGCGACGTCGGCTCCATCAAGAATGAGGTGTGGCCGAAGCTCGAGCAGTGTTCGGTCCTTGGCGCTCGCGGGCTCACCCTCACTGGCGTTCACCACGATGATCGGAGTGCCGGGAGCAGCAGCGGCGACGTCGAACTTGGTGGCGGTGGGGAATCCTGCGCCGCCGCGACCCATAAGACCGCTGGCGCGCACGGTGTCACGAAGCGCTTGGGGTGACGAGCGGACGGAGTCGAGAGATCCGAGCCGACGCACGTGACTCGCCAGCGACTCGCTACCCATTGATTGAGCCGGTCCCTCCAGCAGACGCGTTCCAGGAGAGCCCGCAACGCCGAACTGCGCTGTCACCTGGGGGACCGTCGGGGTGTCCTTGATTCGAAGAACCGGCAGGTCGGAGATGTCGGCGCTTCTCGTCACGGTACCCGATCGACCTTGGAAAGATCCTCGCGTCGGGCGTCGGCCAACGCCGCGGCCACGTCGAGGTCACCGGGCGAGGGCGCCGTCGCGCGAGCAGCGCCGTATCGAGTCACCGCGAGCACCGCAATGACGGTCGCGGTGGTCACGTACAGGCCGCGCAGGGCATTGGTGTCCGCGCCCGCGAGCACGCCGTGAAACCAAACGAGAACGTAGGTGAGCAGTGCGAAACGGTGGATCGCACTCCAGTGACGCGCCCCGCGCCGACCCGCCGCTCGAGCGCTCACGGCGAGTAGGACCATGAAGAACAACGCGACGACACCGAGCGACACGGCGAACGTTCGATACCGTGACAGGCCTGGCACAAGTGCCCCCGACCATCCGACGCCGGCGTAGTGGTCGGTGGCGAGCGTAACGAGGTGGCCAGCGACGAGCGCGACCGTCGCCGTGGCGAGCGCCGCGTGGACTCGAAGGCGCGTCTCGCTGTGCATGAAAGGCCAGCGCAGGCGCCACGGGTGACGAAGCCAAATGCCTAGAGCGACCAGCGCACTCAGTGAGATGAATCCCGCGATGCCCAGGGCGCGCCCAGTAATCCAGGGAAAGTACCGGCTGTGAAGCGTCGGAGCGAAGAGGCGGGCGAATCCGAATCCGGCGGCGATTGGCATGACGAGCGTCGCGAACGCGGTGACGAGCCAGGAAGCCGTGCCGCGTACCTGATCAGACGTCGAGCGAGTCATGAACGTTCCCAGAGCACGTAGCGACGCATGTTCGCGGTGGAGTTGACGGCACCGCTGGCGTCCACCCACAGGGCCGCGACACCTCGTCGGCTCGCCGCGCGAGCGATCCGTCGGCCGGCCAAGAAGAGACTCTTGCTATCAATCTCGGCGGCCGCCGGATCCTTGCCGACGACCGTCACGGCGACGAGATCTCCGCCCCCCGGACGTCCGGTACGCGGGTCAATGAGGTGGTGTACGTTCTCGCCACCGGCTCGCCATTGACGAAGCCTGATTGACGACGTCGTCACGGCACGGTCGCGGAGCGAAAGTACAGCTACCGGCTCGTCACCGAAGAAAGGATCCTCGATGCCGACGCGCCAGTTACCGCCGTCGGGCGCACTCCCCGCGCAGTAGCAGTCGCCACCGGCCTCGACCATGTAGTTTGTCGCGCGCGACGCCAGCGCTCGGCTGGACCAGCGCACGGCCAGTCCCTTCCCGATGCCCCCAAGGTCTACCGCCTCGCCGAGCAGAACCTCCAGTGAAGCGCCGCGAAATCGCGGCCTCCACGGTCTACGTGTTTGCCCGCTCGGTGGCCGAGCGACCCGCTGCGCCGTGACGACGTCGCCGTTCGCGAAGGCGAGGGAGCGGTCGTAACCGAGCGCGATCAAGTCCCCAAGAATCCTCGGGTCGAAGCGCCCCGCCGTGCGCTGGTGAGCACTGCTCGCTTCCTTCAGCGTTTCGTACAAAACGTGGGGCACCTTGTGCCAACGCGAAGGTGAGGCGTTCGCGCGCATGAGGGGACTCGTTGGATCAAAGCGCGTGCACGCTCTTTCGACGGCGTGAAAGACCTCGAGGGCGGCGTTAATGGTCTCGTCCAAATCGTGGAGATGGCTCGTTCCGCCTGTCGGTGCGATCTTGATGGTCACGTCCGTCGCCATCGCCCGGGTCGTAGCGACGATCTCACGTTCGCGGGACTCAGCCAGCACCGGAAGCACCAGTGGTCGTGTGGGTCGGCGGGGCTGGCGTTGGTGCCGGTGCGGCGGCGACTGGCAAGGAAGCGGCTGGTGTAACAGCACTCGCCGTTCCGGCGCCCGATCCGGACGTGGGTGTCGTAGGTTGCCCTACTCCCCCGCTCGAGGAAGCGGCGAGCGCGGCGGCACTCGTCGCGGCGGCCGACGCGGCGAGCGCGGCCAGCGTTCGTTGGTCGGCGCTGATCACGGCGGAGAGTCGCGCCAGGGTGCGGGCGTTCGCCGCGTTTTGGCTCGTGCCAGCGGGCGTGACGCTGGACGTCGTCGTGCTCGTTGTTGAGACGATCGTTGAGCTGACGAAGGCGTTAGCCAGCCCGGCACCGATCAAGGCCATCGAAGTGACGGCCACGGACGGAATGATGCGCCGACGTGCTCGCGATCGCCGGAGTGCACGCGCGCCCGTCGCACGGCTCGCGGCCATGCGGTCACTAGCCACGAGTAACTCTTCGGGCAGCATCGTGTCCAGTCGTCGACTCCTCGAGGAGTTTGGTGGTGGGTCCGGGTTAATTGTCACCACTACCTCCGTTCGAGCCGTTGTTGCCATCGCCGGTTGAAGAACTCGCCCCCGTGGTGGTGTGCGTCAGCGGCGGCGCTGTGGTTGTGGTCGCTGGCGCGACCGTTGTCGTGTTCGTGGACGCCTTAGCGCCCGCACTTAACGCAGTGCGCCGCTGGGCCGCCTCTGCCACTACCAGTTGTTCCAGTGTCGAGAGTTTCACGCGGGCCCTCGAGATTTGCCCGGCGAGGCGCTGGGCTTCAGTAGCGAGAGCGTGTATCCGCACCGTCGTCGCGTCGATAGTCGTGGTGGTGGCGGGCGTTCCTGAGGTCGCGGACGTGGCGGCGACACCCTTGAGCGCTGCGGACCCGCCAACGACGGCACCGCCGACGAGGACCGTGGAGACCAGGATCGAACGTCCCCTCATGGCTTCACTGATCCCGGCGCCTTCGTGGCCCGATGAAGGACTTGCTTGGTAACTGGCCTACGCCGGCAGGATCAACCACGACTCTGACCCAAAGTGCGCGGGCGAGAGTGGCCGAACCGCGATGCTCGACGTGTCGCTGTTGAAGGTCCATTGGGCAAGTATGGGCGAGGTTTCTTGCGGCTCGATGAGTGGACGATGAGAGTTCACTCATTTTTAGAGATTTGCGACACGCCACGTGCCAACGGGATCTTCCGTTTGACCGTGGGAGTCGGGAACCAAGGGCAAGGTGTTTCGCCCGGAGAAGGCGCCTTCTCAGTGGTGCCCCCGGCAGTGGCAGTCCCGAACGGGTGAGGCTAAATGGCAGTCCCAACGGGATTCGAACCCGTGCCTCCACCTTGAGAGGGTGATGTCCTAGGCCACTAGACGATGGGACCATGAAAGAAGCCAACGTGACCGCTGACTCATTCGCTCGGGGGCAAGGACTCGAACCCTGAATAACTGGACCAGAACCAGTTGTGTTGCCAATTACACCACCCCCGAAGGGCTGCGCAATCTTATCGGAGTCGCGTTCTCAGTTGCCAGACGGCAGGTGGACCTTCGGAACGTGGACGCCGTGCACGGGGATCTTGCTCGCCGTGGTCGTCCACGAACTCAGTCGTCCGTAGCCCACGACGCGGCCCACTCCGACCGCGAGAGTCTCCTTGAGGTAGTAGCGCCACAGCTGGTGCTTGATGGTGGGTGAGTTGCGAACGGGTGAGGGGTAAGGTCTGAGACCCTGTGAGGACGCGATCGCCATCGCTCGAAACTCATGAAAGGGATCGGTCACGGTGATGACGGTCGTGATGTGGTGTCGTTTCAACTTCGCGATCACCGTCTGGACGTTCTGCCAGGTGTCGTTGCCCGCGCCCTGAAGGACGTGTGACGTCGACACCCCGTGACTTTCGAGGTACGTCGCCGACACGCCCGCTTCGGTGTAGACGTCGCCGGGACGATTGCCGCCGGTCACGACGATCCACGGCGCTCGTCCCTCGCGGTACAGCGAGAGGGCTTGATCGAGGCGCGCCTTCAGCTCCGGCGACGCCCTGCCGTTGTCTTCGGTCGTACCGAAGACGAGGATCGCCTGCGCCGACGACGTCGTGTGTTCGTGTCCGCGCCACCAGATCTGCACGAAGGTCACCGCGAAGTAGAGAACCAGCACCGTCAAGAAGAGGCTTACGAGTCGCAGCACCAATTTGATGGGACCAAAGATCACACGCGCCCCAGAGCAGCTCGCAGGCGTCCCACGGACTTCTCACGACCGAGCAGTTCCAGCGATTCGAAGAGGGGTGGTCCGACCAGGCTCCCCGTCACCGCGCAGCGAATCGGCGCCTGTGCCTTACGAAGGACGAGGCCGAGCTCTTCGCCCAGCGCCAGGGTCACGTCGTGCAGGCTCGCGGCGTCCCACGACGCCAGTCGCTCGAAGCGCTCTGTCGCGCCACTGAGCAGTGCACGACCCAGCGGGTCGTTCACGACGACCTTGTTGAAACTCGCCTCGTCCATGAGTGGCTCGTCGAGGAAGAAGAACGCCACCATCGAGGGGATATCGCCGAAGGTCGCGACGCGCTCTTGCACCAAGTGCGCGACGAGCGCGAAGAGGTGCTGGTTGAACTGATCTTCGCGCCACGGGGGTTCTCGGTCACTCGGACGCCACGCGCTCGTCCACGGCGCGACCCAGGGCGCGCTTCGTTCGATGAAGTCGTCGAGACTGAGCGCACGCAGGTACTCGCCGTTCACGTGCGTCAGCTTCTTCACGTCGAAGAACGCCGGCGAGTGCGACACGTCACTCAGTCGGAACTGTTCGATCAGGGTCGCGAGCGGCACGATCTCCTCGTCGCCTCGGGGGCTCCAACCGAGGAGCGCCAAGTAGTTCACGAACGCCTCGGGGAGGTAGCCCTGGTCGCGGTAGGACTCCGTGGCGACGGGGTCCTTGCGCTTCGAGAGTTTCTTTCGCTGTTCGTTCACGAGGAGCGGCAGGTGCGCGTAGAGCGCGAGTGGCACGTCGTCACCGGTCGCCGCGTTGAGCGCCGCCCAGAGCATCATCTGCTTGGGCGCGTTGGCGAGGTGCTCCTCGCCACGAATGACGTGCGTGATGCGATCGTGTCGGTCGTCGGTGACGTTGGCGAGTGCGTACAGCACCACACCCGACGACTTCACGACGATGAAGTCGTCGATCAGGTGATTGAGGAACTCGACGTCGCCTCGAATGAGGTCACGCACGATCGTGACGCCCTCACGGGGCGTTCGAAAGCGCAGCGCCGTCGAGGGACCGCGTTCCACGCCGCGCTCGCGACAGAACCCGTCGTACCCCGGCGTGGCGCCGGGACCCTTTCGCGCCTCGAGTTCGGCGAAGGTGCAGTCGCAGTAGTAGAGGTACCCGGCGCGGCGCAGCAACTGGGCGGCGCTGTCGTGCGCGGCGACGTTGTCACTCTGGCGAAAAGGGCCCTCGTCGAGGGTGAGTCCCAACCAGGCCATCGCCGAGTAGATGCCCTCGACCCACTCCTCACGATTACGCTCCGCGTCGGTGTCTTCGATGCGCAAGATGAAGACACCCTCGGGATCTTGACGCGCGACGAACCAGTTGAAGAGCGCCGACCGTGCGGAACCGACGTGGAAGTAACCCGTGGGCGACGGTGCGAATCGCACTCGGGGACCGCTCACCAGCTACTCCTCAATGGAGATGGCGCCATTGGGACAGCCCGCGACGGCCTGGCGAAGTCGTTCGTCGAACTCGGGACCGGGATTCTCGTTCAAGACGTAGAGAAAGCCGTCGTCGCGAACCTCGAAGATCTCGGGGGCGATGCCCATGCAGACCGCGTTGGACGTGCAGAGGTCGTAGTCAACCGATACTTTCACGTGCCCTCCTTTGCACTCATCGTAGTTGAGAGGCATCGTCGTGGCGCTTTGCTTCGTCGTCGTGCCTATGCTCGTTCGTGACAAAGGACGGTTATGCAACAGCGCTCACTCGGCTCCTTGCGAGTCTCAGAGGTCGGTCTCGGCTGTAACAACTTTGGTGCACGACTGGATCAAGACGGCGCGACTCGCGTCGTGAACGGGGCCCTCGACGCGGGCGTCAACTTCTTCGACACCGCCGATATCTACGGCGCGACGAAGTCAGAACTCTTCCTCGGCAAGGCCCTCGGCACCCGTCGCGCTGACGTGGTCATCGCCACGAAGTTCGGCATGCCCATCGACGACACGCACGTCGGCGCGAGCCCCGACTACGTTCGCTCGGCCTGTGAGGACTCACTACGACGACTCGGCACCGACTACATCGACCTCTACCAGTTGCACTACCCCGACGACACGGTGCCCATCGCCGACACGCTCGGTGCCCTTCGCGACCTCGTCGAAGCGGGCAAAGTGCGCGAGATCGGCTGCTCGAACTTCACGGTGGCGCAACTTCGCGAAGCGAAGGAAGCCGCCGGGAGCGGACCGAAATTCGTCTCGGTGCAGAACCAGTACTCGTTGCTCGACCGCAGCCCCGAGCGAGACGGCGTGCTCGACGCCTGCGACGAACTTGGACTCGGTTTCTTGCCCTTCTACCCGCTCGCGAACGGACTGTTGACGGGAAAGGTGCGCCCAGGAGAGCCCCTACCCGAAGGCACGCGCCTCGCGCTCATGTCGCCCGAACGCAGCGCGCACTGGCTGAGCGACGAATTCCAACAGCGCGTCGGCGCGTTGCTCACCTACGCGAACGACGTCGACGTGCCAATACTGTCGCTCGCTTTCTCGTGGCTCTTGAGCCACTCGCGGGTCTCGTCGGTGATCGCGGGCGCGAGCACGCCCGAGCAGATTCGCGCCAACGTCGCTGCCGTCACCGTCCTCAGCGACGAGCAACTGAAGGAACTCGAGCGCCTCAGCGCGTAGCGAAAAGGGCTACGAAGCCTTGACGACGGCGACGACCTTGGTCAACGTGTCCTTCGCGTCACCGAAGACGAGGAGCGTCTTGGGGTTGTAGAGCAGCTCGTTGTCGAT
>DATKSO010000030.1:0-9801 GCA_035531635.1 Acidimicrobiales bacterium
GTGGTGAATCGACCACCGGCCCCCCTAAATCTCCCCTACAGCTCTGAATGTAACCGCTTACAGAGTTGTAACCGCTTACAATGTACTCACCGATACTCGGCCTGTCAAGTGAATTGTGGAATCTTTTGCGAAAAGATTTAGAAGTCTTTCGTCGCGGCTGCTCTCGTGATTTCGCCCGTTCAATCAGGAAGAGCCGGCGAGAGGGTGCACACTTCGCGTTCATCGTGGCCGACGTGCGGACGTCGTTCGACGCGACGATCACCGGTTGGCGGACGAGGCGCCGCGACGAGCACGACGTACGTGAATCCGACGACGTCTCGCACAAGAGCGCTTAAGCAGTCATCGGTTCATCCGAGAGGAGCACTGCGCTCGCGCCGGATGATTGGCTACCCCGCGCAGGCGATGATGGCCTTCGCCAACGCGATCGAACTATTGGCAAAGTTCTTGTGGTTCGTCGCGATGTACGTCTCGAGACTCTTAAGGCTGTTCGAACTCGCCTCGTACTTCAAGATCACGACGATCTCGTCGAGAATCGCTTTCGTCTTGGTGTTCGGCGCCTCGGAGTCCAACTTCTCGTAGAACGGCAGGTACGCTTTGGCCCACTTTTGGTAGTTCGTGGTGCTGATTTTCGTCGGCGGTGCAACCGGATGGAACGTGAACATAGTTTTGCAAAACGCACTCGAGCCCAAGGCGGAGCTACTCGGCACCGAGACCCCGAGGGAAACGATCAGCGTGGCCAGGACTACGCCGCTCGCTAGTGCCGTCCTTGACGAAGCGACCATACGTCTAGTTCTTATCAACACCGCACACCCTCCCTGTAGAAGAACGCCACGGCGACCACCTCCGCGAGGCTCCATTGGACGACGCCCTGGTGGTGGCGCCGACACCGTCTGTCTAGCAGATTGGTGCCGCCGTAGCCAGGAAACGATCGACCAATTTTCATGAGGAGAAGGACGTCGGGCCGAGTCACCGCTGAGTGGCGAATCAGCCGGCAGGATCGCCGAAGGTGGCCTCGACGTGGGTCTCGTGGCGTAGCGCCGGGACTTTCAAACGTGCTGCGGGAAGACCGCGAGGTTGGGCGACAGCCGACGCGACGACGCGTCGGCTGTCGCCAGAGACTCCCGCGATTGACAAAGGGCACTCAGGGGACGAACTCGAGCACGTTCACCGGTTCAGACAATCGGGTCATTTTCGCTTTCGAGTGCTTCAGAGAGGAGGTCGTGCCGGATCGCGTTGACGGTGCGTGAACGGGCGTTCGTCAAGAAACGAATCCGAATTTGTTTGAGTGATACGCTCGCGTTCCTATGCCCATGATTCGGGTGGTCTTGGCGGAGGATAACGCGTTGCTGCGCGAGGGGATTTCGCACATGATTGAGGTCGACGATGAGCTTGACCTCGTCGGTGTCGCGTCGGATCTTCCGCAACTGCTCGCTCTCGTGGTTGAGCACGAACCCGATGTCGTCGTGACCGATATACGGATGCCGCCCACGGGCACCGACGAAGGCATTCAGGCCGCGTCGTGGATTCGCCAAAATCGGCCAGCGATGGGTGTCGTGGTACTCAGTCAGTACACCGCTCCCGCCTACGCGTTGGCCCTACTCGAGGACGGCTCGTCCGGGCGGGCGTACCTGTTGAAAGAACGGGTCGCGGGGGCCAACGAACTGTCGCGAACGATTCGCGTGGTGGCCACAGGTGGGTCGGTCATCGACCCCAACGTGGTCGATGAGTTGGTGAAGGCTCGAGCGAAGCATCCCAAGTCCGATCTCGAGTGGCTCACGCCGAGAGAGTCCGAAATACTGGCGGAAATGGCTCAGGGAAAGTCCAACGGCGCCATCGCGAAGAGCCTCAACGTCTCAGAACGAGCGGTCGAGAAACACTCGAACGCGATTTTTTCGAAGTTGGGCCTCTCTGAGGAACGTGATCTCAATCGTCGAGTAAAGGCCGTTCTTGTCTATCTCGGCGCGCAGCCGGGAGGTTAACCCCACCTCGTGGTGGGTGGCACCCCTCCATTATTCAGTTGTTTCACGTGAAAGACTTGACGTATTGTGGCTCCCTCGCTCTCCGTCGTTGTGGTCGATGACCAGGCACCCTTTCGCCTCGCCGCGCGCGCGGTGCTCAGTCGTAGCAAGGGTTTCGAACTCGTGGGCGAGGCCGAGAACGGCGTCGAGGCTGTCTCTCTCGTCGGCGAGTTACGCCCTGACCTCGTCCTGATGGACATCAACATGCCCGAGATGGGTGGCATCGAGGCGACGCGACGGATCGTGGCCGACTACGCCGATACCGTCGTCATCTTGTGCTCGACCTACGACGTCAGCGACTTGCCGCCCGACGCCGCGACCAGCGGAGCTCGTGCCTACGTCAACAAAGAGCACCTGGACGCTACGACGCTGCGTCGTCTCTGGGATGAACGCGATTCGGACGGATCGGCGAGCTGGACCGCGCTCAGTTGAGAGGCACGGAGCCGCGGATCGTGGTGCCGTGGCCGAGTTGGGACTCCCATCGCACCAGGCCCCCGATGGCGCCCAATCGGTCGGACATATTGACGTAGCCGTGACCTTTTCGGGCGAGTCGGATATCGAAACCCGGACCGTCGTCGCTGACTTCGAAGAGCAGCCCTCCGGACTCTTCCCAGATCCGAAGCTTCACTCGGGACTCCGGCGCGTGCTTGCCCGCGTTCTGCAACGCCTCGAGACAACAGAAGTAGATGGCGGCTTCGACGTCACTCCCGTATCGCCCGAGACCGTCGGTCGCCAGTTCAATGTCGAGAGGACTTCGATTGGACACGGCGCGGAGCGCTTCGCCGAGACCACTATCGACCAACAGGGGTGGGTAGATGCCGTGGGCGAGTTCGCGAAGCTCTTTGATGGTGTCTTGCACTGCGACGCCGAGTTCGTCGAGCATCTTCACCGCGGCTTCGGGGTCTTCGACGACAACGTCTTTCGTGAGCCGAAGGTTCACGGCGAGGGCGACGAGGTGCTGCTGGGCCCCGTCGTGCAGGTTTCGCTCGACCCGGCGTCGTTCGGCGTCGCCACTGGCGACGACACGCGCTCTCGAAGCGCGAAGCTCATCGGCTTGACGCTGTAGCTCGTCCAGTGAACTCTGCAGTGCCGTGTCCAACTGGGCGTTGTGCAAGGCGAGTGCCACTTGGCGGGCTAACTCGGTGAGGACGCGATCGTCCTCTTCCCTAAAGGCCACCGCTCCGTCCACGCGGGTCACGACGATGATCCCGAGGAGCTCGCCACCGTGACTGATGGGAGCCACGCGCAGGGGAGCGTTTGGTCGGTCAGCGCTCACTGACGGGATCCACACCGACACCCACGCGTTACCCGAAACGCCGGCGCGCGCGATGACGGTTCGTTCGTCACCCGTGACGACGAAGGAACGCTTCGCGACGTCGGGGGCCGAGACCGCGAGTTCGAGGACGTCGCCCGTGCCCGTATAGATCTCCGCCGACGCGAGGGTGAGCGTCTTGCGCAGTGATTCGACCAGCTGTAACAGCAGCTCGTCCATGGGGATGGCGCGAGTCAGTCGGGTTCCGAACGTCCGAACGACCTCGTCGGGCGCTTCGCGGGCGCCGTAGGTCAGGCTGTTGGCGACGCGCTCGAAGCGCCGTCGAAGCGACAGATAGGCAACGACCGCGACCGCGGCTGCGACCATCGACCACCAGAGCACGGCGCGTTCGCTTGAGACGGTGGGGGCCCTTCCGAATCCTCGTAGGGCGACGAGATACGCCGCGGCCATCACTACAACCATTCCGAGGACCACCAACAGATGAACGAGAAACCGATCGAGGCGTGACGCAAATGGTCGTGTGCCCGCCACGAGGCCGAGCGGCACGATCGCGAAGGCGCCGATCAACGTGACCGCCACTTGAACGGGCCACGCGACGAGTAGGTGCAGCGTGCCAACGACGATCGCCGCGATAGTCGCGAGCGCGACACCAACGGCCAGCCCCTGCACTCGCTGGCGCCCTGCGGCCGACGCGCCCACGTAGCGAGCGTGCACTGACGGCAATGACGAGAAGATCGCCAACGTCCACACGACAGCGACCGGCCACAGTGTCAGCACTCGACCCGTGCCAGCGAGGAATGCCCCAACGACGAGCGCGGCCGTGTACCACAACGCCGCGGTGATCTGGCGAGACCGGCTCGTGAGGTCGCCGTCGGGCAGCGACAGCAGGACGTGCATCGACACGGCGACGGCGACCAGTGCAACAATCGTCGCCATGTTGCGAGCCGTTCCGTGCGAACCGAGTCCATTGGCGTCGGCGAAACGGTTCGCCGTCATGGCGCCCGACGCGAGGAGCGCTCCAAGAGAGACCAGCCAGCCAAGATGACGCGCTCGAGGAAGCGTCGCGAGTCCGGCGACGGCCCAGCAAAGAATGACGGCCCCGCTCACGATCCACAGTGTGCGGTGGCCGACGTGCGCCGCGGTGAACAGAGAGACCGCTACCAGTCCGACCGTGCCCAGGGTGACGAGCGCGCCGAGGACGATCGGTCGATCGTCGACTCTCGTCGCGGGGAGCACAGAACCCTCGCTCAGATCGCTGATATCGATCGCTCCATTGCCGGCGCGCACGCTTACAGCGATCCAATCGACGTTGCGGAACCCGAAGATCCCGGGTCCGCGTCACTGTTCGTGACGATTCGCCCGTCGCGCATCGCGAGCACGGTGTCGGCGGCGGCGGCGACGTCTGCGTCGTGAGTGACGAGAATGATGGTCTGGCCCGCGGCGTGCAGGCGGTTCAGAAGTTCGATGACCTCACTACCACCGGCGGAGTCGAGAGCGCCGGTCGGTTCGTCAGCGAGTAAGAGCGTGGGCTCGTTGGCGAGCGCCCGTGAAATGGCCAGGCGTTGGCGCTGGCCACCGGAGAGCACGCCAGGCATTACTGAAGCTTTGTCAGCGATGCCGAGTAGGTCTAGAAGATCTCGAGCTCGCGTCTCCGCAGCCTTGCGGCTTCGCCCCGCAATGATCGCGGGGAGTGCGACGTTTTCCAGCACCGTCATGCCTTCGAGCAGATTAAAGAACTGAAAGACGATTCCAATATGGCGTCGGCGAATGAGTGCGTGATCGTCTTCGGTCCCGCCCGTCATCGACTCGCCAGCGACTTGGATAGTTCCCTCATCTGCTTCTTCAAGACCCGCGATGAGGTTGAGCAGCGTGGATTTTCCACATCCCGACGGGCCCATCAGGGCCACGAAGGTGCCGCGCGAGATTGTGAGGTCGACGCCCCGCAACGCGCGAACGGGCGCAATCTCCGCTTCGAAGGTCTTTCGAATACCGTGAACCTCCAGCGCGGGCGCGGTGGTGTCTTCGCGGTGTGTCGGGACGTCGGTTTTGGTCATGTTTATGTTTCCTCTCTCTCGTTTGCTGCGTGGTGTTGCACGTTGGCGTTGACGGCCGGTACCACATGCACGAAGGACAACACCTTGAAGGCGACGACGGGCGTGTCGCGACCCTTGACCAACTGCTCATCGAGTTTCTCCGTCGACACCTCGCAGGTCATCGCTTTCACCGTCGCTTCCGACAGCACGGTCTCGCCACTCGACGCGAGCTGTTGAAGACGTTGGGACAGGTTCACCGTGTCACCGACCAGGGTGTATTCCAGGCGCTCTTCGGAGCCAAGGAGAGCCGCCGCCGCGATGCCGGTCGAGAGTCCGAGGCCGAGTCCGAACGCGGGTAATCCCTCGGCGAGCCAACGTTCATTGATCGCAGCCTGGAGGGCGTGCATGCTTTCGGCGGCGGCGACCGCTCGATCGGCATGGTCGGCCTGGGGGAACGGCGCACCGAAGACCGCCATCACCGCGTCGCCGACGAACTGCATGACCGTTCCTTCTTCACCGAGGATTGCCTGGTTCATCGCCGCTCGGTGCGTGTTGAGCTGGCCGGCCAGTTGGCTCGGGTCGGCGTGCTCGGCGATTGTTGAGTAGGAACGGATGTCGCTCATGACGACGGTCACCTCCACTCGCTCAGTTTCACCTATGTGGCGGCCCTCGAGGCGAAGTTTCTCCGCCAATCTTCCGGGCAAGAGCCGCGAGAGCGTCTCACCTTGTTCTTCTCGATCGACGATCGCTTGGTGGAGCAGCCGTAGACGGTGGAGCGCACCCTGGTTTCCGGCGCTCACCCCTTGCGCAAGTTTCAAAAAGACGGCTTCCACCTCGGCGTCGACGGCCTCGGGGGGCAGTCCGCGAGCGGCCGCGATGGCCTTGATGGGCTTGCCTTCAGCGATGAGAGACAACAGCGCCTCTTCCGAGGGCGCGAGCTCACCCTTCGACGTGATCGGACGGACGAGGGCTTCGACGATGGCCGGGTCGAGTGCGGTCCCTCCGGTCGCCACGACGCGGATCGCTTCGATCAGCTGGTTGCCTTCGGCAATGTGGTCCTTCAAGAGATAGCCGTAGCCCGCGGAACCCTCGGCCAGTAACGAGACGGCGTACTCGGGGTCGTCGTACTGCGAGAGGATCACGACACCCGTGCCGGGGTGACGCTTTCGAACTTCCTTCGCCGCGTCGATGCCCTCACGGTTGAACGACGGGGGCATGCGGATATCGGTGACGAGTACGTGCGGCTCGGTAGCCGTGGCGCCGGCGACCGTCTCGTCGTAGTCCGCGCCGACACCAACCACCGTGAGGTCGGGATGGCGATCGATGAGCGATCGCACGCCCTCGCGCACGATGAGGTTGTCATCGGCGAGGAACACTTTGATGGTTCCTTCGTGCGTGTCGTCGTGCCCAGTCATCTCGCCTACAGTTCTGCCACGTAGCGGGCGCCGACGACAGGGGGCAGCCCTCCTCACCAATGGGGGTGCTAGAACCACCTCTCTCCATCGGGCCACCACCCTTTTCGCCCCAGGCGCAACTCGCGAATATTGGCACATGAAAATAGAGAGTTCAGTTACGTCACTGTCGTGGATCCCTTCAGAGGCAATCGTGGGTGGCACGCGACTTCCCTTCGACGCTGGAGTAGCACACTACGACGAACCGCCTCCCGATGAGATAGGCGATCTCGGGACGTTGCGAGACGCCGATCGCTTCCGCTTCGCCAACCACCTCGGCGCCTGGATCGAGGTCCGCGCTTCGGGGGAGATCGCGAACGCCGGCTACAGCGGTGCGGGCATGATGGGCAGTACCACCATTCGCGTCGCTGGTCTGCGCCACGTGTTCCAAGCGGTCGCCCTCCCGGACTTGCAACAAGAGATCGAGTACGGCGACGGTTGGGTTCGCTTCACCCAGACGGCCGGTGGTCGCACAGGCATGCCGGCGCCGCGACACGTGCGACGAGCACCGTTCGTTCAGTGGCAGGCGCCCCTCGCGTGGACGACGCTCTCGCTCACCATTCACACCAACGGAGAGTCGAAAGGCGAACTCACGGGGGCGAGCCGGTTTCCGCGACACTGGGTTTACGACCACGACGGAAAACTCACTTCGAAGTCCGGACTGATCGATTTCAAGGACTGGTACGCGAAGTCCTTCGGCAAGAAGACGCCCTGGGGTAATCAAGACTCTGAAGCTTTCGTCACCGTGGTTGAATCTGCACTCGAACGTTCACTGTCGAAACAAGTGATGTCCGGCGCGGCGAAAGTTAGGATCGTGAACGTGGGTCCGGGAACTTCTATTGTTCGCCAAGGTGAAACGGGTTCGGACGTGTACTTGATACTTGACGGCGTCGTGCGCGTCGAGGTGGACGACGTTCGTCTAGCCGAGTACGGTCCGGGTGCGTTACTCGGGGAGCGGGCGCTACTCGAAGGCGGTACGCGCACCTCCACGCTGATGGCCGTCACCAAGTGTCGCGTCGCCTCAGTGGCGGCGAGCGCGCTCGATCGAACCGCGCTCGAACAACTCTCTACTGGGCACCGAAGAGAAGATACGGACGCGGGCTGATCGGGTGCGCGTTCACTTCCTCGGCGTGCGAGGTTCCACACCGGCGTCGGGTATCGACTTCGTGCGCTACGGGGGCCACACGTCGTGCGTTGCGCTCGCGCACGACGACGACGAGGTACCGACACTCGTGCTCGACGCGGGGACGGGGATAAGGCGCTGTACTTCTCTCATGGGCGGCCAGGCGTTTCGCGGCACGATCCTGCTGAGTCATCTGCACTGGGATCATCTTCACGGGCTTCCCTTCTTTTCGGCCGCTGACAACGATCACGCGCGCGTTACGGTTCGAATCCCCGAACAGGAGAGCGGCGCCAGTGCACTCGAGGTGATCTCTCGGGGTATGTCCCCGCCACACTTTCCGGTCCACCCTGACGAGCTTCGTGGTGCGTGGACCTTCTCGGAGTTCTCGCCGGGTGAGGAGGAGATCGAGGGCTTCCGGGTGACCGCGAGGGAGATTCCTCACAAGGGCGGGCGCACCTTCGGTTACCGCGTGAGTGACGGGCACTCGACGATCACCTACATGCCCGATCACTGCCCAAGTGAGTTGGGTGCCGGCCCCGACGGCTGGGGTGAGTACCACACCGAGGCGCTCGCCCTCTCGCGAGACACTGACGTGCTTATCCACGACGCGCAACTGCTCTCTGAAGAGCTTGCTGCGGAGGCGTACTTCGGCCACGCGGCGGCCGAGTACGCGGCAGAACTCGGGCGACGGGCTGGCGCACAGAAGGTCGCTCTCTTTCACCATAAACCCGACCGCGTCGACGACGCCCTCGATGAGATCCAGCAGCGCTTCGCCCGCAAGAAAGAAGTGGTCGTCGCTTCGGAGTCAATGGTGCTCGAACTTTGAGTTCGAGTGCGAAGAAAGGGGTGGACGCGGTCGTCGTCGGTTCCGGTCCGAACGGACTCGCGGCGGCGTTGGTGCTGGCGCGCGCTGGGCTCAGTGTCGAAGTGTACGAAGGGGCGTCGACCCCGGGTGGGGGATGTCGGACCGAAGAGTTGACGTTGCCCGGATTCCATCACGACGTGTGCTCGACCATTCAGTCGATGGCTCCGTTGTCGCCATTTTTCATCGAACTCGGACTCGAGCGACGCGGCCTTCGACTGCTGTCGCCCGACGTGGCGTTCGCCCATCCCTTTGACGGGGGGCGAGCCGCCTCCGTGCACGGCACCGTCGACGACACGGCCGCCACGCTGGGCGTGGACGGCAAGCCGTACGCCCGGCTCATGGGTCCGCTCGTTGACGCAGCGCCCACCCTCGTGCCCACGGTCCTCTCGTCGCTGCGGTCCATCCCTCGTGACCCACTCCCGATGGCGCGATTCGCTCTGGCCGGGGTTCCTTCCGCCGCCCACCTCGTTCGACGATTCTCGGCGGACGCGAAGGGACTCTTCGCCGGCGTGTCGTCGCACGCGATGATGGCTCTAGACACGCCACTCACGGCGGCCTTTGGCATCTTCCTCACCGTCGCGGCGCACGCCGGAGGGTGGCCGCTCGTCGAGGGTGGCAGCAATGTTCTGGTGACCGCGCTCGTGAGCGAACTCGAAGACGCCGGCGCAACGCTGCGCACGGGTGAGTGGATTCGCAGTATGAGCGAACTTCCCACGTCTCGGGTCACGCTCTTCGATACCTCTCCCCAAACGCTCGTCGCCATCGCGGGCGAACGACTGTCCCCTCGCTACGTGAACGCCGTCGGTCGGTATAAAAACGGCCCGGGCGTCTGCAAAGTCGACTGGGCACTGTCCGGTCCGGTCCCGTGGTCGGCTCCCGACTGCCGTCGCGCCGCCACGATCCACCTCGGGGGAACGTTCGAGGAGGTGGCGTCGGCCGAGGCCGACGTCGCGCGTGGTCGCCACGCGGAGAAGCCGTTCTGCATCGTCGTGCAACCAGGAGTCGTGGACTCGTCGAGGGCGCCTTCCGGTCACGCCA
>DATKSO010000031.1:0-4104 GCA_035531635.1 Acidimicrobiales bacterium
CGGAGTGCTCGTCATCCCCGTGGCGCTCGTGGCCGGCGGCGGCGGGGGCGGAGAAGGTTCATCGACCGCCGCCCACTCCTCGCACGACGAGGAGACGACGGAGTCTGGCGACGATCATCACGGCAAGGAAGAGACCGGCTCGGGTGGTGGGTTCGGCGGCGTCGTTATACCCGTCGGTGCGTACGTCGTGAAGGATGAACAGGTTCGTTGGGTACCTGCCGTCAACGTGACCGTGATCATCATCGCGGCTCTCTGTGCCATCCGGCTACTCACGAAGTCGAGAGTGAAGGTCCAACGACTCAAGCACCGCTGATCGACACCACGTTCGAGTCAATGATGGATGACGAATCGTCGTTACGGCTGGTCGAGTACCTCTTGGAGGTAGTCGTGGAACGCGTCGTACTCCCACGACGCGTCGTAGCGTTCGCCGTTGACGAAGAAGGTCGGCGTGCCGTTCACGCCACTACGAATTCCACTTTCGACGTCGTCCTTCACGCGCATTTGGACCGCGCCCTCGTTCAACGAGTTCGCCACTTCGCTTAAGTCTGCTCCAACGTCTTCGACGTAACGAAGGAGCGCCGGACCGGACAGGTCGCGCTGGTTCTCGAAGAGCACGTCGTGCATCGGCCAGAACTTCCCCTGGAGCGCGACAGCTTCGGCGGTCTCGGCGGCGAGTTCAGCTTGGGGATGGACGTTGGTGAGGGGCATGTTGCGAAAGACCAGACGAAGCGAGGCGCCGAAGTCGCGCTGCAGCTGTTTCACGATGACGTAGGCCTGTCCACAGTAGGGACACTGGTAGTCGCCGTATTCGACCAGCGTGATCGCCGCGTCGTCGGATCCTTCGACGTGGTCATCGGGTCCGACCGGCACGACGAGTTGGGCACGATTGTTCATCACGAGAGTGCCTCCACAGCTCGAAGAGCGCCGTCGACGCCCGGACTTATGCCGATGGGCGAGACGTAACTCCACGCCACGTCGTGTTCGGCGTTCAAAACGAACAGTGCACGTTCGGTGACGCCGTCTTGGTCTCGGTAGACGCCGTAAGCCCGCGCGACCTCACCCTTGGGGTGGAAGTCGGCGAGCAAGGGGAAGTTCAGTCGACGATCGGCTTTGAACGCCACGTGCGACCAGACACCGTCGACGGCGATGCCCACGAGCTGGGCGCCACGGTCGCTAAAGAGGTTGTTCGCCGATTCGAACATCGAGAGTTCGTCCCCGCAGACGGGGCTCCAGTCGGCCGGATAGAAGATCAAGACGACGGGACCCTCCAGCTCCGACAACCTAACTTTCTGTCCGGGTGCGGCGAGGAGTGAAAAGTCCGGTGCCTGAACTCCTGGTTGCAGGGCGTTGGAGACCAGGGTGTCCGGGGTGTTGGTCGTCATTGCGAACTCCTTCGTGTCAGAGGTCCTGTGCGACGCTGCGGCTGGTCAACTCTCTCATTATCGGCCCTTATCGAGGGGCACGCAACTTTGACTTCGGAAAGTACACCGAAGCACTCCCCCATTGAGGTGTCGTCTCTGCACGTTGACCCAGACAAACTGTGACGACGGGCCAGCGTCCTCAACTCGCTGGCGCGCACTTAGTCCGACGTGGCCTGACCCGAGAGTACGGCGGCGTTTTGACCATCGATCGCTTTACGCAGCAAGTGCGCCAACGTCAGACGCTCATCGTCGTTCAAAGCACCAAGCATCTCGTCTTCGAGTGTCTGCTGCGCAGCTTCAGCCCTCTGCAACGCTTTACGGCCTTCGTCGGTCATGGAGACGAGGTGTCGCCGACGATCACTCGGGTCCCGACGACGCTCAATGAGGTTGTTCGCCTCGAGATCGTTCAACAACAAGACGCAGTAGTTGGCGTCGATGCACAGACCATCTGACAACGCCTGTTGGGACGTTTCGGGAAAGTCACGCAGGTACGAGAGCGTGCCGAGTTCTTTAAGGGTCTGACCAAGGAGTTCAGGAGTGCTCCGTCGACTCACGAGCCGTGACAGTTGCGTGAGCAACAAGATAGGTCCAGTGGACGAATTTTCATCCATCGAAATTAATGGTAGCGGGGTATCGATATTCATGCTATCATGATTATATCGCTACCGAGATGATAAAGATACACCATCCAGTAGCTCCACCCTACCAACGGAGGACTTCCTTTATGTCAGTTTCGTCCACCCCCTCATCAGGAACAATCGACAAAAGGCGCTGGATCGCGCTCATCGTGGTCTGTTTAGCCATGCTTATGAACGCCCTGGATGGATCCATCGTCAACGTGGCGTTGCCGTCAATTCAACGCGATCTTCACTTCTCTCAGTCCAATCTCACGTGGGTCGTCGACGCCTACCTCATTGCCTTCGGCAGCTTCCTCTTGCTCGCGGGACGACTCGGTGACCTACTCGGACGAAAGAAAGTCTTCCTGAGTGGCGTTGCTCTCTTCACGCTGTCGTCATTGGTCTGCGCCGTCGCGCAGAGTCAGGCAATGTTGATCGCCGCTCGTTTCGTCCAGGGTATCGGCGGTGCCGTGTCGACGTCGGTGATCGTCGCGATCATCGTCACGGAGTTCACGGGCGCGACCGAACGGGCCAAGGCCATGAGCGCCTACATGTTCGTCGCCGTGGGTGGTGGATCGATCGGACTCTTGGTGGGCGGCGTACTCACCCAGGCCGTCAACTGGCACTGGATCTTCATGATTAACGTCCCGATCGGTATCCTCACCTTCTTCTTGGGCTCCGTTCTGATTAAGGAAAACGCCGGGCTCGGGGTTCGCCACGGCCTCGACGTCACGGGGTCACTCCTCATGACGACGTCACTCGTCATCGGGATCTACGCGGTCGTGAAGGCCTCCACCTATGGCTGGCTCTCGGGTCACACCCTCGGATTTGGTGGCGTCGCGGTCGTCTTGATGAGCACGTTCCTCATCCTCGAGTCGCGCGTCGCGAAGCCCATCATGCCGCTGCGCATATTCAAGCTTCGTAGCCTCAGCGCGTCGAGCGTCGTGCGCGGTCTCTCGTTCGCCGCGATGTTCGCGGTCTTCTTCTTTGGTGCGCTCTACTTAGAGAAGGTCCTCGGGTACGCGCCCTTACACACCGGCATTGCCTTTTTGCCAATGACCATCGCCATGGCGGTGATGTCGCTCGGTCTCACGAGCCGCCTTCTCATTCGCTTCGGTCCGATGAAGCTCCTCATTCCGGGAATGTCCGCGGTCATCGTTGGACTGTTGCTCCTGTCGCGGACGCCGGTGCACGCCAACTACTTCGTGTCGATCCTGCCCGCGTTCCTCCTCCTCGGCATAGGTATGAGCATCTCCGCCGTGCCACTCCTCACGATCGCGATGGCCGACGTACCCAAGAACGACGCCGGTCTCGCCTCAGGCATCGTGAACGTCTCGATGTGGCTGGCCTCGTCGGTCGGTCTCGCCGTCCTGGGCACGCTGGCCGCGAGCAAGACGTCGTCGCTCATCGCGCGGGGTCAGAGTCAGGCGTCGGCGCTGGTCGCTGGCTACCACATCACGTTTCTCATCGGATCGATCTTGGCTGCGCTGGGTCTCGTCGTGACCCTGTTAGTGTTGCGCGGTCCCGCGAAGGGCGTCGTCGAAGCGCAGTCCGTTCCCGCACAGGATTCGGAAGTGGACCACAGCGAACTCTTGGCGGTGGACTTTTAGAGATGACGTCGAACGAGCCCGAACGCTCGTTCGACGCTCCCCTTACCACCGATCAACGTCGAGCCGAGGTTGCCGTCGGCGACGGAGCGTCGGTCTCGGGACCATTTCTGCGAGCTTTTCTTTTCTACCGCGCTCACGATCGGTCCACGTGTCGCTAAAGCGCCATTTTCTCACGACAATCCGTCACATTCCTCCGAAAAGGGACCTTCGTCCTTATAGTGCGCTCCTTATGATGATCGTGCGGCCGTCGAGAAGTTCTCTCGGCCCTACGCACCGAGGTAGCTCGTGAAGGATTCCACCGTCCAAGACTCGACAACCGGACAGTTCGATCGTCGACCCCTGCTGGTCTTTTGGGAGACGACCAAGGCGTGCCAGTTGGCGTGCTTCCACTGTCGAGCCGACGCGCAACTCACGGGCGGCATCGACGAACTTACGACGCGAGAGGGCGTCGAACTC
>DATKSO010000032.1:0-5806 GCA_035531635.1 Acidimicrobiales bacterium
TCCGGGATCGCTCGCCATCGCCGTCGCGCAGGTCGACGCGATGAGTGGAGGGCGTGTGGAACTGGGACTCGGAGCTGGATGGTTCGACGAAGAACACACGGCGTACGGGATTCCTTTCCCCTCGGTAGCGGAGCGCTTTGAGAAGTTGGAAGAGCAGCTCAGCATCATTACCGGCCTCTGGGAGACCAAAGTCGGCTCAACGTTCAATTTTTCGGGTAAGCACTACTCGTTGTCCGACAGCCCAGCACTGCCAAAGCCGGTCCAGTCACCGCGGCCGCCGATCATTATTGGCGGCCATGGCCGCAGGATCACGCCGCGCCTCGCCGCCACGTTTGCCGATGAGTTCAACGTGCCGTTCGCCTCGTACGACCTGAGCAAAGCTCAGTACGAATTCGTCGACGACGCGTGCGTGTCGATCAACCGCGACCCTAAGTCGATCGTTCGCTCTGCCGCCCTGGTCGTGTGTTGTGGTGAGAACCAGGTCGAACTTGAACGGCGCGCGACAGCCATCGGTCGTGACCTCAGCGAACTCGCGGAGAACGGTCTCGCTGGATCGCCGCAACAGGTAGCGGAGAAGATTCTCCACTGGGGTGGGCTCGGTGTTTCGCGGCTGTACCTGCAGATGTTGGACATCAGCGACCTGGAGCACGTTGGTCTCATCGCGTCCCAGGTGTTGCCGGCAGTCAGATAGCCATTCGAGCCTCGTCGAAAACCACGACGAGGTGAGGGAGCGTTGCCCGAGTGCCGCGGTGGGTGGCGCCGTCGTTCACCCGGTCAGTCCTTCTCCAAAATGGCGACGTAGGGTTCACTCGGTCGTTCACCCAGGACGTGCGCTTGATGCCAACCGGTTCCGCGAAGGATCAGTCGCATCTCGCTTCGCGAGACGAAGAGCCAAGGGAACCACGATCCCACGGAGTAGCCGTAGTGATATCGAAACGTCGCTTGACCGGGCAGCGCACCCCTCTCGCGATTTCGTCGGTAGTACGTCCGGTCGATCGCCGGAGCACCGCCGCAGTACGGGTTCGTGCTCTCGACAAAAATCCGTGCCAGCGGGTTCGTCCACTTCGCCATATCAATCAGCACTGTACGTGCGCGATCGGGCGTTCCGAAGATTCCAAAGTTGTTACCAAATAACACAATGGTGTCGAACGGTTCAATCTTTCGTCCCAACGTGTCGAGTGAGGTGCACCACACTTCTTTGACGCCGCGAAGTCTCGCAGCCTTGACGGCGAGACGCGACGAGTCAAGTCCGACCACGTCGACGCCACGCTGTTGAAGATTCAACGCGACCCTCCCGGCACCGCAACCGACGTCCAGGACTCGGCCTCGCATGTGGCGAACGGACCGGCGTTCCGCGAAGGGCCATCCTCTGAAGTCGGAAAGGTACACCTCCGGACCCGCCCCCGTTTCGGTGTAGCCGTCGTCACGTTCGACGATCTCCGGGACCGTGCCGCCTTGGGCCCAGTCCAAGAGGGCGCGTCCGAACGCGTCCGTTTCCGACGTCACGTCACGACTCTATGTACCCTCACGTGACGGTGTCCGCACGACGTTCCATGCGCACGACGTTCCACTCGTCGACCGTTATCTTGAACGCCAGGTACGACCGACCTCGCTGAGCTCTCAAGGGAGCTTCTTCATTGCCTTGGTAACAAGATCTTGGAGTTGATTCTCGTTGACGGGAAGGGGGCCAGCCTCCTCGACCCCCATGACGACACCGCCCTTGCGCACGATGACGATGTCATTGCCGATCGTCGTGCCCTGTATGTCGAGTTTCACCGCAAACGCCGCACTGGCGTCGCCGTATGATCGAGTCTTCAATTTCTTCACTGTGCCGGTCACTCTCTGGCTGCCGCTCAGTCCATTCACGCGCCGGCAGTTCGCGAGCGTGGCGACGATCTTCACGTAGGCGGTCCTAGCGTTCGAATACGTTCCGAGTTTCTCCGAGACGAGTGGGAGATTTCCTTTGTACACGAAGTTCGCAGTCGCGTGCGCCGTCTGTCTCGCGCCCACCGGCTCAAAAAGGTGCGCGAGGCAACCCGGGGAACTCCCTCCCGTTTGAACGTCGGTACTCCAGCCACTCGGCATCTGGCTGACGTTGAGAAGCTCGCTCGACAACGTGGGCTGTGACGCGGTTGCTGGAGTACTCGAAGCCAAGAGTGCGCTCCCGGCGACGACGAACATCACGGCGGCAGCGACAGTGCATCGCGACGTCCCGACTTTTCTGGTTACACGCATACGTCCATCTTCGTCGGGCGAGGTCCGTGATAACAAGTCAGGTTCGGTGCCTTGACTAAGAAACTCCGTTCCGGCGACGTGCCTTCAACGTGAGCGCCAGTTATGGATTCGAAATTCACGGCAGGAGACTCGGCTACTTGATCGCGAAAGAGACTCTGCGAACACTCGCGTACGCTTCGCACCCCATACGGCGCGCGAGCACACGCTGGCGCGCAAACCCGACAACGGCGAAGATTCAGCCTTGGTTAGACTTCTGGCCGTCACGCAGATGAATGAGACCTAAACCGGGCGACTGGCGTGCCACGATCAATTGGAGTCACGGAAGGGTGCACGATGAAGAGTTCCGGCGATTCCTCGTCAGGGAATGCCCGGCGCACTGACGCCGCGGCGTCCAAAGCCCAGGCCCATACAACGTCATCGACGGCATCCCTGAAACCCAGCTCAACGCCAGTCCCGAGGAAAACCTCACGGACAATCCCCTCATCGCGGACGAACGCGAAGTCGGCACTAGACGGACGAGACGCGCGTCGAACGGTCGGTCGACTCTCGACGGTCCATATCGGCCCGCGTCTTCGCCAGCGACGAGAGACCTTGGGAGTGTCGCTGCGCCAATTTGCCAGAGCGTTGGACGTGTCGGCGTCGTTTTTGTCACAGCTGGAGACGGGCAAAGCGCGTCCCTCCGTCGCGACCCTCTACTCAATCTGCGAAGCGCTCGATCTTTCGATCGACGATCTATTCGCCACGTCAACGTCTGAACAAGACGCCTCGGTGAGGGAAGCGGCTTCCATCATTGGCGTGGCCAACGGATTGCACGATTTCACGACGACCGAGGAGACGCGGCGCGCGAAGGGACTCCCCGTTCGCACGTTGGAATCGAGCTACTCACCGCTCGTGCACCCTTCCGAGCGAAAGGTGCTCGTCTTGGACTCGGGTGTCTCGTGGGAACGACTCACTCCTACGACCGGAGCGAAGTCCAACTTTCTATTCATTCGATACGACGCTGGTGCAAGTTCCACCTCGGACGGAAACCTCATTCGTCACGTCGGCTCGGAATACTGGTTCGTTCTGAAGGGTGTTCTCGAGGTGACGCTCGGATTCGAAACGTACCGAGTGAACGCGGGTGACGCCATCACGTTTGACTCGAGCACGCCCCATCGATTGACCAACCCCGGCGATGATCCCGCGGAGGCCATTCGATTCGACCAGAGCCACGACCACCCGACCTCGTAGCGCGAGACCTTCGTTGGATGGACTCGCGCGTCACGCGGCGCCACGTCGGTCCCGGACTCGCGACGGCGGCTACCAGTTCTCCAGCGTTGGGGCGCTGCGCCGTCCGATAAGCCACTCGACGAGTTCCGCGTGATCCGCTCGCTCCGGAAGTTTGTGAAGAGCCCTTCGCAGCTCGCCTTCAACGTAGTCCGCGGGCCAGTCGGACGCGTCGTAGGACGAGTCGAGATCGACGTGGTGAACTTCTACCTCTCGAAGTCGGCGAAAGAGGATCTCCGCCATCGTCCGGGGTCCAGGGCTCACCGCCGCGAGGAAGTCCCACAGGTCGTCGTCAAGGCTGTTCCACGCGGCTTCGAGGGCTCGACACGATCTGGTGACGTCACCGAGGAGCGTGTCACGGTCCAGCGAACTCCCGGCCTCGATGTCACGCTCTCTCATCCCCTCCTCTGGGTACTGGCGTCGTGACTCGCCGATTTTCGCTCCCTCGAAAAGCCAAGTATGGCTGTCAGCGTTTCGAGCCAGGTGAGCGAGGACGTGTCCCCGTGACCAGTCGGGCAGCCGACTAGGTGCCCGTAGGTCGTCGTCGTTCAATCGAGTCGCGGTGACGAGCAGCCGCTCGTGTGAGGCGACGCAGACGTCGATGAGTTGATCGGGCCGCGGCATCCCAAGAATCTAACGGAATCTCTGAAGCCAGACCCAGGGGCGACGGCGTCGTCGACGATATCGATCGACCCCGTGGGTGGCGCGCGCCCACGTGTCGTGTGACGCAGTTCGAGCCGGAGTCGACCTTCGGTGCGCACGGGTGACGACGTGTACTCTCGTGGTCGTGAGTAAGCGAACGTCGCCACCATTTCGCGCCGACCACGTCGGCAGTCTGCTTCGCCCGCCCGAGCTGCTGAAGGACCGCGCCGCGTTCGCGAAGAGTGAGATCAGCGCCGACGACCTTCGAGAGGCCGAGGACCGCGCCGTTCGCGAGGCCATCGCACTGCAAGAAGCGATCGGACTGCAGTCCGCCACGGACGGCGAGTTTCGTCGCTCGTCCTGGCACATGGACTTCATCTATCAGCTCGGTGGCATCACGAGCACCGACGAGAAACTCCAGGTGGCCTTCAAGAACCTCGAAGGCACGACCTCGTTCACCTCGGCGGCCCTCAAGGTCAATGACCGAGTGCGCCTCGACGACACGATCTTCGCCGACGCCTTCTCGTTCCTCAAGTCGGCCGTCACGACCGCCGTTCCAAAACTCACCATCCCGTCTCCGAGCATGGTGCACTACCGCGGTGGGGCCGCCGCGATCGACCCGGCGATCTACCCCGACGTCGAGGAGTTCTGGAGCGACCTCAGCGCCGCCTACGCCGAGGAGATCCGCCGACTGGGCGAGCTCGGTTGCACCTACCTGCAACTCGACGACACGTCGCTCGCGTACCTGAACGACCCCGCGCAGCGACAGATGATCGCCGATCGCGGCGACGACGCCGAACACCAGCATCTGCGCTACATCAAGCAACTGAACGCCGCGCTCGCGGGACGCCCCGACGGCATGTCGGTGACGACCCACTCGTGTCGGGGAAACTTCCAGTCCTACTGGGCGGCCGAAGGTGGCTACGACTTCGTCGCCGAGGCCCTCTTCGGCGAGTTAGACGTCGACGGATTCTTCCTCGAGTACGACGACGAGCGTTCCGGTGGCTTTGAGCCGCTGCGCTTCGTGCCCAAGGACAAAATGGTCGTACTCGGCCTCGTCACCACGAAAAAGGGCACGCTCGAATCAAAAGGACAGCTCAAGCGACGCATCGACGAGGCGAGCAAGTACATCGATCTCGATCAACTCTGTCTCTCTCCCCAGTGTGGTTTCTCCTCGACCGTGGAGGGAAACAGCATCACGTTCAACGATGAAGTCTCGAAACTCCGACTCGTCGTCGAGACCGCCAACGAAGTGTGGGGCTGACGGTCGCGTCTCACTTGATTGAGTAGTGAAGTCTCGACTCGTCGATCTGAATCTGGCCAACTGCCACGTCGCTTCTTGCTACCGTTACGCCGGACAACGTAGGAGGGCTGTATGGCTACGGACGAGCCGCGCGCTGCAATAGTTTTGGAACCCGAGTTAGTCTCGCTGCTCGGGCAGGAGTACCCGCGTTTCAGTGAAGGCGAGCTACGTCGCCGTCGTCAAGCCATCGAAGACCTGATGGCGTCGAAGTCCGTCACCCACCTCCTGATCTACGGGATTGGGGGCCGCGGTGGCGCCGTGACGTGGCTCTCGCAGTGGTTGGTCACCAACGAGGCGCAACTCGTCGCGACGCCGGGCGCACGCGACGCACTCTTCGTGCAGTACTTCAATCACGTGCCG
>DATKSO010000033.1:0-9217 GCA_035531635.1 Acidimicrobiales bacterium
CCTCGTCTCGGCCAAGGGACAAGAGATCATCGCCCACTCGATCAGCTTTGAGTACCCGATCGCTTCGGGCGTCACGACGTCTCAACCCGAAACGCCCTTGCAAGAACTTCAACCCTCGCGCATCGACGTCGCGCAACTCGGAACGGGCCAGCGGGCGATAGACCTTCTTCGCGAGGTCCAGCTCTTGTGACGACGCAGCGTGGATTCCGAACTCTCTCGAGACGAACGATGATCGCGTGACGCTCGCGCCCGCGCCACCGCGCAACGATTCGAGCCCTTCGAACGAGCGAGTGAACCTCACGGCTCCTCGCCGGCGACCACGACCGAGGACGTTGCTCGCGCTCAGCGTGGTGGTGGTCGGCGCGTTGGCGCTCCCGCTGATCTTCCTCATCACCGAAGCGGCCGGCGCGGGAACGTCGAACGTGTGGCATCTCGTCTGGCGCACGCTCAGCGTGACGTTGCTCTGGAACACCGTTCGTTTGACCGTGGTGGTGACACTGCTCTGCGCGGTCATCGGAACGCTCGCCGCGTACTGCGTTGAACGAACAGATCTTCCCTTTCGTCACGTCTGGGCCGTCCTGGTTGTCATACCGTTCGCGATTCCGGACTTCGTCGTCAGTTTTGGCTGGTCCTCACTCTCGACGTGGGTGAGCGGCTACCGGGGCGCCGTCCTCGTCATGACGCTCGCCGTCTATCCCCTCGTCTACCTGCCCGTCGCCGCGAGCCTTCGAGGAGCCGACGCTGGCCAAGAAGAGATCGCGCGAAGTCTCGGTGCCGGCCGGCTGGCTACGTTCGTGCGCGTCACGCTCGGGCAGGCGAGACGAGCCATCCTCGGCGGTTGCCTTCTCGTCGCGCTCGTCATTCTCGCGGAGTACGGCGCCTTCGAGATTTTGGGCTACCCAACCTTCACCACCGCGATCTTCAACGAGTTCTCCGTGGGCTTCGACACGGCGTCGGCGTGCGCACTCTCCCTCGTCTTGGTGCTCTTATCACTGATCGTGATGATCGGTGAAAGTTCCGTGCGCGGGGCGGGTCACGCCAGTCGTGGTGGACCCGGCGTGCAACGCGTGCTCACCCGTCGCCCACTCGGACGAATGAAGTGGCCCGTCGTCTCTGGCTTCATCGTCCTCGTGGGGGCCGCACTTGGCGTTCCCGTCGGATCGTCGGTCTACTGGATGTTCCAAGGTGGCGCGCACGCCATCGGCGGCGTGTCGTTGGCCTCGGCCGCGCTGTACACCGCCGGGTACAGCGCGGCGGCGGCGTTGCTCGCGACCTTGATGGCTCTTCCCGTGGCGCTCCTGGTCGTGCGCCGCCCCACCAGACTGCACGCACTGCTGACCCGGACCACGTACCTCGTGTTGGCAATGCCGGGCGTGGTGGTTGCGCTCGCCCTGTCGTACTTCTCCGAGCACGACGCCAACGGGTTCGGCTACCAGACGGCGCCGCTCCTGATCTTCGCCTACGCGTTGATGTTCTTCCCCTTGGCGCTCGTCGGGGTACGCGCCTCGGTCGCGCAAGCCCCGGTCGCCCTCGAGGAGGTCGCTGGCTCACTCGGTGTCGGACGACGCCAAGTACTGCTGCGCGTTACGCTGCCCCTCATCGCCCCCGGACTCGGAGCGGCGTTCTGTCTCGTGTTCCTGTCGGCGGTGACCGAACTCACGGCGACGCTGATCCTGATTCCTGCCGGGGCTCAGACACTCGCCACGCAGTTCTGGTCGTATCAGCAGAACCTCTCGTACGGCCAAGCCGCGCCGTTCGCGCTGCTCATCATCGCGATCGCCGCGCTGCCGGCCTACCTACTCGGTCGATTCTTCGATCGACTCCCCGTGCGTCGGCGTTCGACGACGGTCCGGGAGGTTCTGGAGTGAACGAGCTTGAAATCGTCGGTCTCGAGAAGTCCTACGGCACGCAAGACGTCCTCAGCGATCTCAACCTCAACGTGGCGGCGGGAACGTTCATCTCAATCCTCGGGCCGTCGGGAAGCGGTAAGACGACGTTGCTCCGAGTGATCGCCGGCTTCGAGCGCGCCGAGCGCGGGAGCGTTCGTCTCGGCAATGAGATCGTCGACGACGCGACACACTTCGTCGAAGCGGAACGTCGTCGCGTTGGCTACGTCCCTCAAGACGGAAATCTCTTTCCACATCTCAGTGTCGAGCGCAACGTGGGTTTTGGCCTCGCGCGCCGAGACCGACGTGGCAAGCGTGTCGCCGAGCTTCTCGAGATGGTCGGCCTGGGAGGCATGGGCGAGCGCTTCCCTCACCAACTTTCGGGCGGTCAGCAACAGCGCGTCGCACTGGCGAGGGGCCTCGCCATCGATCCCGCGCTCGTGCTACTCGACGAGCCGTTCTCTTCGCTCGACGCGAGTCTTCGAGCGGCGGTGCGACACGACGTACGCGACGTACTGAAGAACGCGGGTACGACGGCGATTCTCGTCACCCACGACCAGGACGAAGCACTGTCGCTCGCCGACCACGTCGCGATCATTCGCGACGGGCGCATCAGTCAGTTCGACACGCCCGCTCGGATCTACGCCCATCCGTCCTCGCCCGAGTTGGCACGCGAGTTCGGCGACGTCAATTTCCTCACCGGCGTCGCCAAGAACGGCGCCGTTGACACACCGCTCGGCCTCCTCGAATTAGAGGACGTGGCCGCCATCGAAGGTGGCGTGAGCGAAGGGACGAAACTTCTCGTACTCGTGCGTCCCGAGCAGATCGTCCTAAGAACTGATCACGGTGGGGCCGTCGGCGCCGCCCACGTTCTCGACACCGAGTTCTACGGACACGACGCCGTTTTGAAAGTTCGCGCGGACTTCGATGGCGCGACGACGTTGATCGTGAGAACGTCGAACGCGTCCAATCTTCCCGCCCGTGGCGCGCAGGTCTGGCTCGAAGTACGTGACGTCGTGGTGGCGTGGCCCGACAGTGACGGAACTAACGTCGTCGACGAGTAGAAGGCTCGGCGTGCGAGGGACTTGATCGGAGAGAATTCGCTGAGCGTCTGTAGACACGTTCTTGAAGGTTCTATGTGAATTGCCGTTGCGACCCTTTGTCGCGATTCGCAGGTCGCTCTGACGCTTCTTTTCGTTTGAGCAAATGACGTTTACGTGACGTTCTCGTCGCTCTCGTGGCAAACGGAGTCATCATCCACGTATCCACCGTATTTTCGATCGCCACGACGCGCGTCGCCACCTTGTGCAGTTCTAAGGTCACCTCTATAGTCGTTGTGAGGGCGAAAGCATAGAAAAACGCCTAATGATGTAACGACAACTTTGATCAGCTACGGAGACTCCATGAGAAATCCATTCAGAAATTCCAAGTTTCGTCCTACGCGTCGAGCGTCGGCGATGTCCGCTCTCGCGGGCGGGTCGGCCCTGGCGATGGTCGCGGGCCTGACGCTCATGTCGGTCGGCATGTCGGGGGCTTCGGTCGTGCCGCACACGACGCCGCCCTTACCTTGTAACGTCACGGTCACGGGAGCCGGCACCGCAGTTCCTGGGCAGACACTTATCGTCGGGGTCGTCGCCGGCACCACCGTGGTCACCTTTAACTGCAACACGTCCGCTGGTCCGGGCGTAGCGGCTGAGGCCTCTCTTCTCGCCGCCACCAGTACGTCGGGCATCATCCCAACGACGGAAGCGGACACGAGTGCCCTCGGAACGTTCGCGCCCAGCGCGACCAGCACCGGCTGTCCCGCCGGAACGGCCGGATCGTGTTCGATCGCCACCTTTACGGTGCCCGCCACGTTCACGACCACTGACCCGAACGGCGTCTGTCCTCCGACACAAGCACAGATCAACGCTGGACTCTTCGGATGCGCGATAGCAGTAGCGAGCACGACGCTGGCACCGGTGACCGGCGCCGAGTACTTGATCCAGTACGCCTCGCAGTCGACGCCACCAAATCCACCGACGATCCAGCCGCTGCAGACGACGGGCTCAGAAGGCAGCCTTATCAACGTCTCTGACGCGACTGGCAACACCGGTTACTGGTGGGGCAGCGCCGTTCAAGCGGTTCAGGCCTTCGGCGCCGGTGCGCCACCGGCGATCGCACCGAATAGCTGTACCGGCGTTGGCTACGGCAACGTACCCGCGTCGTACCTCGCTGACGTCTGGTTCGTCACCGGCACGTCCACTGTGATTGGCGGTGGCCCCGCCTCAGGTGTCACCATTTCGAACGACTGCTACGACGGCAAGACGTTGAGTCCGCCCGTCCTCGGTGGCACGATCACCGTGCCCGCGACGGTCGTCTCGGGGACGGCGTACACGGTCGTCCTCTGCGAGGTCAACACCACGCCGTACCCGAGCAATTCGACCAGCGCCGCGACCGTCTGTGGCGCGGGCGCACCCTCGTGGATCGACGCGTCGTTCAGCTTCACCGCCAAGGCGAAGGTGATTTCGCAGAACCTTCCGGTCACGAACACGGTGGCGGCAACATCGTCGTCAAGTTTCAAGGACCAACTCGTCTCGAGTGGCAACCAGGGAACCGTGGCCTACACGCAGTCCACTGGTTCACCCAGCGTCGCGGTCTCGAGTTCCGGCGCCGTGTCCACCTCGGGCTCGTTGAAGGCCGGCACCTACACGGCGACGGGCACCACAACGGACGCGAGCGGTGACGCTGGCACGTTCTCGTACGCGTTAGTCGTCACGGGCACGACGCCGCCGCCGCCGCCCACCGTAAAGCCCGCACCGAAGGCCCTCCGAGTTTCGGGTGTCGCGGTTCCGGGTAGGACCGTGGTCATCACGATCACCGGTAGGAACTTCACCGGCGGCCCGAGGGTCACTGGACCGCGCGGTACGAGCGCGAGGGTACTCAGGGCCACCAGCTCGAGGCTGACGGTCCGAGTGACGGAAGCGACGTCATTGAGGAAGGGAGCCTACACGCTCACGATTCAGTTCGCGAGTGGTAAGAGGACCAGTATCCGCTACATCGTCCGGTAACGCCGTCGCGTTACGCGAAAACAGTGAACCCCCCTCCTTGAGGGGGGTTCACTGTTTTGCGCGACAAGATTGATCGTCCATGCTCGAGGGGCTTTCGAGAAGAAAAGTAAGGTGAGTCGAATTCGACCGAGCGTCCACGTCACGTACGCGGGGACCGGGGTCGTCGAACGGGGGACCACGAGATGGCGCGGAACGTAACGACCGGCGGGACCTTCCAATCCCTGAAGGTCCGCGACTTCGCGCTGCTGTGGTCGGGCCAGACCGTGTCGTCGCTCGGTGACGGCATCTTCACCATCGCCTTGGCCATCGTCACCCTCGACGTTGACCGCCACCCCTCCGGTCTCGCCGTCGTCTTCGCGGCGCGCGCCCTCCCTTCGGTGGTGTTCGCGCTGGTAGGCGGCGTGGTCGTGGACCGTGTGTCGCGCCGTCTCGTGATGCTGACGTCAGACCTTCTGCGTGGCGTCACCGTGGGAGTGACCGGTCTCCTGATCGCCAGGGGCGAACTCCGTCTCTGGGAACTCATCGTGATGGCCGCGATCTTCGGTGCCGCGGACAGCTTCTTCTTCCCCGCGGCCACGACGATCGTCCCGGAGCTGCTCGCTCCCGAAGAACTCGTGTCGGGCAACGCGCTGACCCAGATGAGTTACCAGTTCGCCCAAGGACTTCTCGGCCCCGCCCTCGGCGGCTTCGTCGTCGCGGCGATTGGCACGGCGTCGTCGTTCGGTTTCGACGCCGTCAGTTTTGGGGTCTCGGCTATCAGTTTGTCCGTGATGCGCTCGCGGCGTCGGCCCGTCGTCCCCGTGCAGTCGCCTATCGAAGACGCTCGCGAGGGTTTTCAATACGTGTGGGGACATCATTGGCTCTTCTACACCATCGTGGGCGCGGCGCTCGCCAACTTCTTCGGGATGGCGCCGCTGAGCGTGTTGCTCCCCTTCTTTGTTCGAGAGACCTTGCACGCGAGCGCTCTCGACCTCGGACTCGTCTTCGCCGCGGGCGGTGCCGCCGGCATCGTCGCCTCACTCGTCGTGGCTCATCTCGGCCCGCCACGACGTCAGGTCACCGTGCTGTGGCTTTGCTACGCCACGAGCGGCGCGGCAATCGCGGCGATGGCGTTCGCGCCCAACGTCGAGGTGACGGCACTCCTTACGGCCCTCGAAGTCGGCTTCATGTTGTACGGCGACGTCGTGTGGTTCGCGATGATGCAACGCCTCGTGCCCCACGAAGTCCTGGGGCGCGTCTCGTCGCTCATCTTTCTCTTCGCGTTCTCCCTCGGGCCGCTCGGCATCCTCTTCGGTGGAGTCGCCGCCACCACACTCGGGGTTCGTCACGCCATCTTTTGGTGCGGGCTTATCTCGGGACTCATCTGTGTAGCGGTGCTGTTCGTCCCGGGCGTACTCGATCCCGAAAGGATCCCCGATCTCGACACGTCGCTCGCACGTGAGACCGGGAGAGTGGACGAGTCGTCGTGAAGAGATTGGCGGCGCCAAAGTGTAGGGTTCGGCGGTGATGGACGAACACGAACGACAGCACGATCTCAAAGAGATCGTGAACGGTGACGTGACCTTCGTCGGGGCCCACGCCGAGAGCGACCTCCACGACGAATCACTTCACCAACGACAGCGCGAGCCCTTCGCCGTCGCTCGACCTCACTCGAGCCACGAAGTGGCACGACTCGTCGCGTGGGCCAATCGCCATGACGTACCCGTGACGCCCCGAGGATCGGGAACGGGGCTCTCCGGTGGTGTCACGCCGGTGAACGGCGGCCTCGTCATCTGCTTCGACCAGATGCGCGCGGTGCTACGCGTCGACGTGCGCGACCACGTCGCGGTCGTGCAAGCGGGCGTCACACTCCGTGAACTGGACGAAGCGCTGCTCGGCACAGGACTGCACTACCCCGTCTACCCCGGCGAACTCTCGGGCTCGCTCGGGGGCAACGTCAACACCAACGCGGGGGGTATGCGAGCCGTTCGCCACGGCGTGACCCGTCAACACGTCCTCGGTCTCGAAGTGGTCCTGATGGACGGGACCGTACTCCGCACGGGCGGTTCCGTCGTCAAGTCCTCGTCCGGTTACGACCTCACGCAGTTGCTAATCGGCAGTGAAGGAACGCTCGCCATCGTGACCGAAGTCACGCTCAAACTCTCGCCAGTCTTCGAACACCGGGCCACGATGCTGGTGCCGTTCAGCGATCTTCGGGCCGTGACGAGCGTGGTGCCCACGTTGATCTCTTCGGGTCTCTCACCCTCGATTCTCGAGTACCTCGACGTCCTCACCATGAGCTCCTTGTCGAGTGGAACGGAACTTCGACTCGGCGTGAGCCCCGAGGTCGCGACGGCGGCGGCGGCCTACCTCATCGTCGTCTTCGAGACGAGAACGCCCGAACAACTTGAAGGCGATCTCGAAGCCGCCGCGGCGCTGGTGCAAGACGCGGGGGCTCTCGACGTCTACGTTCTTGAGGGCGCCGCCGCGACACGACTGATCGAAGCGAGAGAGAGGGCCTTCTGGTTCGCGAAAGCGGCTGGGGCCGACGACATCATCGATGTCGTCGTTCCGCGCTCGACCGTCCCAACGTTCCTCGACACCGTGAGCGAACTAGCAACGCGTCACGGCGCGTTCGTCGCGGGCTGTGGTCACGTCGGTGACGGCAACGTTCACCTCTCGGTTTTCCAGCCGGACCTCGACAAGCGCGACCAGTTCTTGCTCGAACTTTTTCGCGCGGGCCTCGCGCTCGGTGGGGCCGTGTCGGGTGAACACGGTTTAGGCGTCGACAAGCGAGGTCCCTATCTGGCGCTCGCGGACCCGGCGCTCGTGGCGTTGCAGCGCTCGATAAAGCGGGTCTTCGACCCGAAAGGACTCCTCAATCCCTTTCGCCACCTCGACGCCCGCGACGACACCGACGAACCCTGGTCACGTCGTAGTCGATAACGCGACGTCGCGCACGGTGATTCAACTCTGCGTAGCGAAGTAGTAGGTGAGCGGCCGAGCGGGTAGAGAACCGGACACACCAGGAACCAGTGGGTGCACATATATTCCTCCACACCAGTAGAAGCCGTTGGCCCTCATCGGTGCCACGGTGATCGACGTGGCGGCGCCGGGAAGCCACGCCAGCATCGTGGACGAAATAATGCATCGAGATGAGTGACTGTTGAGCACCACGTGTGATTCATCGGTTCCGTAGATCCAAAACGACGCCCGGCCTTTGGGCAACAACGTCACCGTCGGAATCGGCGTGCCTCGCTCGACACCGCCGACGTCATTACCGCTCGCCCCGAGCGTGTCCTCTTGTCGGACCACGAGGCGTTTCGGGTTCTTGTCTCGCGAGGCAATGCCGTAACTTCCGATATAAACAACGCGCACGTACCCGCGCAGCGAACACGACAGATCCGACACGTTGTGGACCCAGAAGAGGTCGATCACGTTGCCCACTCCGACCGACGTGTCGTAGTCGGTGATTCGAATAGACGCCCGCGTACAGGGCGTCGGCGACGCCGGAACGCTAGGGACCGCCCGCGGGGCGACGATCATCGTTCCAAGAAGGAAGAGTTTCCGCGCAAGGCGCACGGCCCATTATCGTCTGGGCGGCCCTCGTACGTGCGGCGCGACTCCTTTGGCGGCGTTGCCCACGTGTCTGACCGATGGTGAGCACGACGTGCGCCGCGTGCCGGTCGGACCTACGCGTTCGGCATCGTTGCCCTCGCGGTGTACACGCTCGTGACGTATGGCAGCACTATCGGCTCGGGCTGGTGCTCCACGACCAACGCCACGTCCTTCATCAACGCCTCGCGTTCTTGGCCTTCCATCACGGAGACGTAACTCGTTGTCAGCACGCGTCGATAGAGTCCATCGCGCGTCAGCGTCTGCGAGTGCTTGAACTCGACGCGCTCCACGTCGTGAAAGGGGCCCGCAGCCACCACGTCGGAGAAGTCGGTACCAACCTTGTACGGCTGACGTACGTCCCACCGCATAGCTCGACTGAGCTCATCCACCCACGCGACCGTTTCGTCGCGCTCGTTCCAGATCAGGCCCAGCCCTCCACCCGGCGTGAGCACGCGATGTATCTCCTCGAGCGCTCTCGGCACGTCAAACCAGTGAAACGCTTGCGCCACGAAGACGGCGTCGACCTCGCCGTCGTCGAGAGGGATCGAGACGTCGCTGCCGGCGAGGACGTCAACACCTGGCGTCTCCGCTTGAAGCGACGCTCGCATCGACGCTGAGGGTTCGACCGCGGTGACTTTCTCGACGTACGGACGTATCTGACGACTGAAGATGCCTGTGCCGGCA
>DATKSO010000034.1:0-3390 GCA_035531635.1 Acidimicrobiales bacterium
TGCTCTCGCTCTACGCGCTCGCGGCCTTCATGGCGCTGATCCCGGCCTACATAATCGGCGAGATCACGAACTTCGCCGCCGACCACCAACTCACGCCGCGTCGCATCACGCTGTACGTCGCGATCTTGTTCCTCTCGTCGATCTTCTACGCGGGGCTCTCGTTCCTCGCGCGACGTCGAAGTTACCTGCTGGGTGAGACCGTCTTCGCGCAACTTCGCGAAGAGTTCTTGGAGAGCGTGCTCGCCCTGCCGCTCGTCGAGGTCGAGCGCGCCGGTACAGGTGACCTGCTCAGTCGAACCACGAACGATATCGAGGCGCTGTCGCGTACCGTGCGCTTCGCGATGCCCGAATGGCTCGTCGCGATTGTGCAGGCCCTCCTCACGCTCGTCGCGATGACCATCGTCAGCCCCCTCGCCTCGGTCGCCAGTCTCGTGTCGTTGCCGATCCTCTATTTCTCGACGCGCTACTACCTTCACTACGCCACGCCCGGTTACCGACGCGAGAGAATGAGTTACGCAACAATGTCGGGATCGGTGTCAGAGACCGCCGAGGGCGCGCGCACCGTCGACGCGCATCGGCTCGGACGACGTCAGGGCGGACGCATCGAAGGAAACATTCGCGAGTCCTTCTACGCTGAGATGTACACGCTCTTGATGCGTCTGGTCTGGTTCCCCACGATCGAAAGTGCCTTCGCGCTCGCCGTCGCCACCACGCTCGCCTGGAGCGGGTGGCTGGCGTTGCATCACGACATCACCATTGGCGCCGCGACGACGGTCACGCTCTACGTCGTGCAGATCAACGACCCCATCGACCGCATCGTGTCGTGGCTCGACGAACTCCAAGTCGGCCAGACGTCCCTGGCGCGCCTGGTCGGCGTGTCGGTCGTGCGCGACGACCGCCCGACCGAAGGCGTGGAACCGAACGGTGAGACCATCACGATGAACGACGTGCGCTACGCCTATCGACCGGGCCATGACGTGCTGAACGGTCTCTCGCTGACGATACGCCCAGGTGAACGGCTGGCGATCGTCGGCCCCTCGGGCGCCGGCAAGTCCACCATCGGTCGTCTACTGGCCGGCATCGACGCACCGAGGAGCGGGTCGGTGATGGTGGGCGACGTGGCACTGGCGAGCATGCCGCTGCCGATGCTGCGACGACACGTGGCCCTCGTCACCCAAGAGCACCACATATTCATCGGCACGGTACAAGAGAACTTGGCGCTCGCCAAGCCCGAGGCCACCGACGACGAGATCACTCGAGCCCTGGACGCCGTCGACGCACTCGAATGGGTGCGAGCGCTCCCCGACGGGATCCTCACCGAACTCGGCACGACCGGCTACCAGGTCTCGCCCGCGCAGGCCCAGCAACTGGCGCTCGCGCGTCTCGTCTTGAGCGACCCGCACACGCTCGTGCTCGACGAGGCGACCGCCATGTTGGATCCCCGAGCGGCGCGACACCTGGAGCGCTCCCTCGTCGCAGTGCTGCGTGGGCGAACGGTGGTGGCCATCGCGCATCGCCTGCACACGGCTCACGACGCCGACCGCGTCTGCGTGGTGATCGACGGTAAGATCGCCGAGTTGGGGACCCACGACGAGCTCGTGGCGCTCAACGGAGAGTACGCATCGCTCTGGAGCTCCTGGCGGAACGACAAGCCCGACCCGTCCTAGGCTTTCTGGAGCATGGTGACTCCACTTCTTCGCGGCGCCGAGATTGACGCCTGCGTCCACCGCATCACTTTGGCTCGCGCCGAACCGACTCGCGCGCTCCGTACGCCCGTCACGCCCGAGATCGAACGACGACGTGACGAAGCCGAGCATCATCGTCGCAGCGCGCTCGAACGGCTGGTCGCGCTCCATCCGCAGGCCGTCACGGCCACCGGACATCAGCACACCGAAGAACTGATGGAGAGGGGCGTGGCGCTGATACTCAACGCCCGACTCGCCGAGGCCGCCGCGCGCCGAACCGTGACGTCACAAGCGTTCGTGCGCGTCGGTCGCGTCGACGACCGTTTCACCTACGCGCCGCTGGTGATCAAGAACCACGAGGTCACCGAGGTCGCCGCCACCCGGCGATTGCACGAGGGATCGCTCGAACGACTCGTCCCGAGCGAGGTCGTCGTGCGCGAAGGACTGGGACTGCGCTCGACGGTGAGCGTGCGCCGAGACGTCTTGTTGCTCGACGGGGCGACGCGCATCCTTCAATCGTTCGCCGCCGCAGATCCGTCCACCCGAGGCGCCATCATCGATCGAAACCTTCGACTGTGGTGGCTGGACCTGGCCAGTCCCACGTACTCACGCAGCAACCTCAGTGCCTACGATGCCTTCTACGGCGAGCGCGTCAGGGCCCTGAGTGCCCTGGACGAATGGTTCGATCTCGGTGGCGCGTTCCCGACGTCGCCCTATTGGCACCGTGAATGTCTGACCTGTGAGTTCTCCGAACACTGCCAAAGCGAACTCGAGGCGATCGACGACGTCTCGCTCACGCGCTTCACTTCGCTCGATCAACAGTTCGCACTGCGCGATCACGGCGTCCACACGCGAGATCAATTGGCCCGACTCGATCCCGCTCGCGCGATCTCCTCACGAACCAAGTCCGTGATCGCCGGCCCCCTCGTCGCCGTAGAGGACCGACTCGGACCAAAGTTCGACCGGCTCGATGAACTGATCTACCGGGCCCGGTCCCACGTGCGTGACAGTGCGCTTCGGATCCTCGAACCGTCGCGTATGGGTTGTCCCACCGCCGACGTCGAAGTCGACGTCGACATGGAGAGCTACGACGACGCGACGTACCTCTGGGGGGCGAACGTGACGGTGCGCGCGCCACTCCTTGACGTCGTCGAGGGCTACCACTCGTTCGTGGAGTGGGGCACCTTGACGCGCGAGGCGGAAGCGCGAAACTTCGCCGCGTTCTGGAGCTGGCTGAGCGACCTTCGACGGATCTGTACGGTGCACGGCCGAAGTTTCGCCGCCTACTGTTTCTGGGCTCGGGCCGAAGACGGCGCCATGAACCGCGCCGTCGCCACCGGCATCGACGACGGACCCACGTCACGGGACCTCGACGAGTTCCGCCAACTGTCACCGCCGGTATGGATCGATCTCCACGACCTCGCCAAAGGACAGATTCAGACCGAAGGACCCTTGGGACTCAAACAACTCGCGGCTTCGGCCGGATTCCAGTGGCGCGACGCGAACCCGAGTGGTGAGGCATCGATGCTCTGGTACGAAGTCGCGACGCGCGGCGACGGCGCCGAGGCCGCGATGTCGCGTCAACGCATCCTCGAGTACAACGAGGACGACTGTCGCGCGACGAAGTCACTGCGCGACTGGCTCAACGGCCCGGCGAAGTCGTTGGCGCACCGCGACGACCCGTTGTAGCCTCCCGCGCGCTCGT